>NZ_AKJQ01000059.1:0-91082 GCF_000282255.1 Pseudomonas sp. GM25
TTTTTTTTTTTTTTTTTTTTTTCGCCGATGGCCAGGGCGATTTCCCGCTGGGCCTGGGCGAAACGGGTCAGCGAATCCATCAGCAACAGGACGTTCTTGCCCTTGTCGCGGAAATACTCGGCGATCCGCGTGCAGTACATCGCCGCGCGCAGACGCATCAGCGGCGCATCGTCCGCAGGCGACGCCACCACCACGGAACGCTTGAGGCCTTCTTCACCGAGGATGTGCTCGATGAATTCCTTAACTTCTCGACCCCGCTCACCGATCAGGCCAACGACAATGATGTCGGCCTCCGTGAAGCGGGTCATCATGCCGAGCAACACCGACTTACCGACACCGGTACCGGCGAACAGACCCAGACGCTGACCACGTCCGACCGTCAACAAACCGTTGATGCAACGGATGCCGACGTCCAGCGGTTCGCTGATCGGGTCACGGTTGAGCGGGTTGATCGTCGGGCCATCCATCGGCACCCAGTCTTCGGCTTTCATGCCGCCCTTGCCGTCCAGCGCACGTCCGGCGCCGTCCAGCACGCGACCAAGCATGCTCATGCCCATCGGCAGGCGACCGGTGTCGGCCAGCGGCACCACGCGGGCGCCCGGGGCAATGCCGGCCACGCTGCCGACCGGCATCAGGAACACTTTGCTGCCGGAGAAGCCCATGACTTCGGCTTCAACCTGGGACGGGTGATAGGTGTCGTCGTTGATCACCATGCAGCGGGTGCCCATGGCGGCGCGCAGACCTTCGGCTTCGAGCGTCAGGCCGACCATGCGCAGCAGGCGCCCTTCGAGGATCGGCGCACCGGCGATTTCGGTGGCCTCGGCGTAGGTGCTCAGGCGCTTGGCGAAGCTGGTGCGTTCAAGGCGCATCGGGGGCGTCCGCGAGCGGCTCTTCTGCGACCGGGGCCGGTTTTGGCGACTCCGGCAGGTCCAGGCTCAGGTCCGGCGCGGCCGGGTGCAGGGCCTGTTCGTGCAACTGGTCGAACAGCTTGGCCATGACCTGGCTGACGCGGGTTTCGATGCTGGCGTCGATCCGGCTGTGGTCGGTCTCGACCCGGCATCCGCCCGGCAGCAGGGTTTCGTCTTCGACGATGCGCCAGGTTTCCTCATGACGTTCGCGCAGGGCTTTGACCTGTTCGAAATCCTGCGGATTGACGTACAGCCGCACATTGCCCACGCCCAGCGGCAATAGCTTGAGGGCGTCGCGCATGACGTGTTCGATTTGCGTCGAGTCGATGGCCAGCTCGCGCTGAATCACCTGTTTGGCGATGTGCTGCACAAGGTCGACCAGCGACTTTTCGATCTGGGTGTCTTGCTCGGCGATGGGCTCGAACAGGTGGCCCATCAGTTGCTCAAGGCTGTTGACCTTGGCCGTCAGGACCACTTCGGCTTCCTGGCGCACCTTGAGGGTGGCGCTGTGGAAGCCTTCCTTTTCGCCGATGGCGAAGCCCTCGTTGTAGGCCTCCTGACGGATGCTTTCGAGTTCTTCCAGAGTCAGTGGCTGGACTTCTTCCAGCGGCACTTCTTCCATTTCCGGCGGTTCAGGCTCTGGTTCCGGCTCAGGTTCCGGTGCCGGCGGATCGAAGCTCGGGATTGCCCAGGTTTCGAAACCGCGGACGTCCCGGGCACGGATCAGGTCCGTCACATCGTCGTCATGCTTGTCCATGGGCTTAGATCATTTCCTCGCCGCCCTTGCCACCGAGCACGATTTCTCCGGCTTCGGCCATACGGCGGGCGATGGTGAGGATTTCCTTCTGCGCGGTCTCCACGTCGCTGACGCGCACCGGACCCTTGGCCTCGAGGTCGTCGCGCAGCAGTTCGGCGGCACGCTTGGACATGTTCTTGAAGATCTTTTCCTTGACGCCTTCGTCCGAACCCTTGAGGGCCAGCACCAACACATCGGAGGACACTTCGCGCAACAGCGCCTGGATCCCGCGGTCGTCGACATCGGCCAGGTTGTTGAACACGAACATGAGGTCCTCGATCTGACCGGACAGGTCTTCGTCGACTTCGCGGATCGAGTCCATGAGCTGGCCTTCGATCGAGCTGTCGAGGAAGTTCATGATGTCCGCCGCCCGCTTGATACCACCCAGGGTGGTGCGCGAGGCGTTCGAGTTGCCGGAGAACTGCTTCTCGAGGATCTGGTTCAATTCTTTCAGCGCGGCCGGCTGCACGGTGTTCAACGACGAGACGCGCAGGATGATGTCCAGACGCACCTTGTGGTCGAAGTTGCCCAGCACTTCACCGGCCTGATCCGGATCGAGGTACGCGACCACGATCGCCTGGATCTGCGGGTGCTCGTAACGGATCACGTCGGCAACGGCGCGCGGCTCCATCCATTTCAGGCTGTCGAGGCCACTGGTGTTGCCGCCCAGCAGAATGCGGTCGATCAGGCCGTTGGCCTTGTCTTCACCCAGGGCCTGGGTGAGCATTTTGCGCACGTAGTCGTCGGAGCCGACGCCCAGGCTGGTCTGATCGCCGACGATGTCGACGAACTCGCTCATGACCTGCTCGACCTGCTCACGGTGGACGTTGCCCATCTGGGCCATGGCCACACCTACACGCTGGACCTCTTTGGGGCCCATGTGGCGCAGCACTTGTGCGGCATCGGTCGAACCCAGGGACAGCAGCAGAATCGCGGCTTTATCGACCCGGGACAGTTTGGCGACGGCGGCTCGGTTATCACTCATCTGCGTTAATCCACTCTTTCACGACCTGGGCCACACGACCCGGGTCTTCTGCCACCAGACTCTTGATTGCGTTCAACTGAGCGTCATAACCCTCGCTCGGGCTCGGCAGCAGGATGCTGGTCGGGCCGCCGAGGCTGACGCGATCGTTGGACAGTTCACCATCCAGACCGCCCATGCCACCGAGTTCCATGTCGCCGCCCAGACCGGCCAGCTCCTTGCTTTTGCCGCCACCGGTGATGTTGTTGAGCACCGGACGCAGCACGCCGAACACCAGCACCAGGATGAACAACACACCCAGCACTTGTTTGACGATGTCCCAGAACCATGGCTGGGAGTAGAACGGAATGTCGGCGATCACTTCGCCGCGCTCTGCGGAGAACGGCATGTTGATCACGCTGACGCTGTCGCCACGGCTGGCGTCGAAGCCGACGGCGTCCTGTACCAGTCGGGTGAAGCGCGCCAATTCGTCGGCGCTCCACGGTGCACGGGTGGTTTCGCCGTTGGCCGGGTTGATCTTGACCTGATCGTCCACCACCACCGACACCGACAGGCGATTCAGGCGACCCTGCTGCTGTTTGGTGTGGCTGATGGAACGGTCGAGTTCGAAGTTCTTGGTGGATTGTTGACGCTTGTCCGCCGGGTACGGCGCGAGCATCGGCTGGCCGGTGGCCGGGTCCATGATCTGCTGACCGTTGGCATCAACCAGCGGCTGACCAGGCTGCACCATGCTCGCCGGCGCGGCTGCGCCACCGGTGGTCTGCGGTGCCGAGGCCGGCGACGGCGGCTGGTTGCTCAGGGCACCCGGCACACCTTGCGGGCCATTGCTGGCGGTGCGTTGTTCGTTGACCGACTGTTCGCTGCGCAGGGCCGGTTGATCCGGGTTGAACTGCTCGGCAGTCGATTCGACGGCACTGAAATCGACGTCGGCCGAGACTTCAGCCTTGTAGCGATCGTTGCCCAGTACCGGTTGCAGAATGTTGTGCACGCGCTGGGTCAGCATGCTTTCCATGCGTCGGCTGTAGTCGAACTGCTTGCCGGCCATGGTCATTTCGGAGTTTTCCGCCTGATCCGACAGCAGGTTGCCCTTCTGGTCGACGACGGTGATCTGCGATTTGCTCAGCTCGGGAACGGAGGTTGCCACCAGATTGATAATGGCAACGACCTGGCCTGGCTCCAGCGAACGACCGGAGTACAGCTCGACCAGTACCGAAGCGCTTGGCTTGCGTTCGTCACGCACGAACACCGAACTTTTCGGGATCGCCAGGTGAACGCGCGCACCCTTGACGTTGTTCAGGCTGGAGATGGTGCGGGCCAGTTCGCCTTCGAGGCCGCGACGATAACGGGTCGCTTCCATGAACTGGCTGGTGCCCAGACCCTGTTCCTTGTCGAGGATTTCAAAACCGATGTTGCCGTCGCTGGGAGTGACACCAGCGGCCGCGAGCTTGAGCCGCGCACGGGACAGGTCATCGGCCTTGACCAGCAAGGCGCCGGAATTCGGTTCGACGGTGTAGGGAATGTCGGCGGAGGCCAGGGTGTCCATGACCTGCTTGGCGTCCATGCCGGCAAGGCTGCCGTACAGAGGCCGGTAGTCCGGTTGCTGCGACCACAGCACCACGGCAAAGCCAATCGCCACGCTCGCGGCCAGGCCGACCAACAGGCCCACCTGACGCAGCACGGTCATCTCGGAGAGGTTTTCCAGGAAGGACAGGCCGAACAGCGGCGGTTTGCCGTCTATCGGGGTGGCCTTGGCCGGAACGTTATCGGCGACTGCTTCTGCCATGACTCAATCTCGTCCTTAAACCGGCATCTGCATGATGTCTTGATAAGCCTGAACCAGCTTGTTGCGCACCTGGGTCAAGGCCTGGAACGACACGCTGGCTTTTTGCGAGGCAATCATCACGTCCGTCAGATCGACGCCGCTCTTGCCGATTTCAAATGCGTTGGCCAACTGAGTCGACGCCTGCTGGGTATCACTGACTTTGTTGATGGCCTGACCGAGCATGTCGGAAAAGCTGCTGCCTGCCACTTCAGGGGCAGCGGCAATCGATTTCGGCTTCGACATGGCGTCCATTTGCATGGCCTTCATGTCCATCATCAACCGATTAAATTCAATACCTTGGCTCATGGTCTACTCTCTTGGGCGGCCCGCAATTTTTTGACACTCACTCGGCGGGTACTCAGGTGTTAGCAACAACGGTGCCAGCTCGTGGGCACCGCTTTCAGAAAAGCCGTTTCAAACGTTTGCGCCACCCGTCAGGTGGCGAACAGGTAGCCTTCGACATCCATGCCCGCATCGCGCATTTGCGCCAGTTTGTACCGCAGGGTGCGTGGGCTGATGCCGAGTTTTTCGGCGGCTTCCTTGCGCCGGCCGCGCTCGGTACGCAGGGTGTCGATGATCATCTGGAACTCGCGGCGACGCAGGTCATCGCCCAGCGCACCGGCCGAATCCGCCTCGATTTCCACTTCACGAATGACTGGCGCAACCGGCACCACCGCCGGCAATGGCGCAAACAGCGCAGGCCCGGAGAGACAGAAATCCTGCGGCTGGATCAACCCGCCCTGCTGCAGAATCAAGGCCCGCTGGACCGCGTTATCCAGCTCGCGCACGTTGCCCGGCCACGGATAACCGATCAGGCACGCTTGCGCCTCGGGCGAAAACTTCGCCATCGCATGCTTCATTTTATTGACGTGTTTGGCCAACAGACGCTCGGCCAGCGGCAGGATATCGGCGGTGCGCTCGCGCAACGGACGCCAGGCCAGCGGAAAGACCGACAGACGATAATAGAGGTCTTCACGGAACCGCCCCGCCGCCACTTCACCGGCCAGGTCGCGGTTGGTGGTCGCCACCACGCGAATATCGAGAGTGATCGGCTTGCGTGCGCCGACCCGCTCCACTTCCCGCTCCTGCAACACCCGCAGCAACTTGGCTTGCAGGCCCAGAGGCATTTCGGAAATTTCGTCGAGCAGAATGGTGCCGCCGTCCGCCTGTTCGAACTTGCCGGCCTGGGCCGCGATGGCGCCGGTGAACGAGCCTTTTTCGTGACCGAACAGGGTGGCTTCGAGCATGTTGTCCGGGATCGCCGCACAGTTGATCGCAATGAACGGCTGACTGGCGCGATGGGATTGCTGGTGGATGTAGCGCGCCAGCACTTCCTTGCCGGTGCCGGACTCGCCGGAAATCAGCACGGTGGAATCGCTGCGCGCGACCCGCGCCGCCAGATCCAGCAATTGAGCACTGGCAGGCTCGACCGCGACCGGCCCTTCGGCGTCACTGGCGCCAAGGCTGCCCAAGGCGTGACGCGCCACCAGATCCAGCAGAGCCTTGGGCTCGAACGGCTTGACCAGATAATCCGCCGCGCCCTGGCGCATGGCATCGACCGCGCGCTCGACCGCGCCATGGGCGGTCATCAGCAACACCGGCAATTGCGGTTGCCGCGCGCGCAGCAGGCCGAGCAATTGATGGCCGTCCATGCCAGGCATGTTGACGTCGCTGACCACCAGACTGAATGCTTCGCGCTCGACGGCGTTCAGCGCCTCTTCGGCCGAACCCACCGCGTGATAGTCGTGACCGGCCAGCAACAGCGTATCGGCCAGCGCTTCGCGCAACGAGCGGTCATCCTCGACCAGCAGAACCTTGATGCCCATGACCTTCACTCAGCTCCCTGTACAGCAGAAAACAACGGCAGGATGACCTGCGCGCACGTACCGCGCCCGACCCGCGAACGCAGCTGCAATTCTCCCTGATGCGCACGCGCCACGGCCTTGACCACGGTCAGGCCCAGGCCGGTCCCGGTAACCTTGGTGGTGAAAAACGGCTCGCCCAACCGTGCCAGCACTGCCGCATCAATACCGCTGCCGCTGTCACTGACACACAAACGCAGGGTGTTGTCGCGGGTATAGCAATGCACCTTCAGACGCACCTCACCGGTACTCGCCTGAATGGCGTTTTCAATCAGATTGAGCAGCGCCCCGACCAGCGTGTCGCGATTGCACAGCAACTCGCCGACATGGCTGTCGCACTGCCAGCGGATCGGCAGATCCTGCACATGGGTCAGCGCCGCGGCCTGCAATGACTGCATCAAGGCATTCGGCGTGACACGGTCGGTCAGCGGCAGCTCGCCACGGGCGAACACCAGCATGTCGCGCACCTGATGCTCGAGCTCGTGCAGGCGCTCCTTGAGGCGACCGGCGAAACGCTGCTGGGTGGCGACCGGCAATTCCTGCTCGGTCAAATGACTGGCGTACAACAAGGCGGCGGACAATGGCGTGCGGATCTGATGCGCCAGCGACGCGACCATCCGACCCAGGGACGACAGTCGCTCGTGGCGCGCCAGTTGATCCTGCAAGTGACGGGTTTCAGTCAGGTCGTTGAGCAGCACCAACTGCCCCGGCTCGGCATCCAGCGAGCGGGTGGCAATCGACAGGCGTCGACCGTTCTTCAAGGAAATTTCGTGGCCGTCGTCTTCACGGGGTGCGAAGCAACGGGCGATGACATGGCGCCACAGCTCGCCTTCCAGAGGCAGGCCCAGCAGATCGATGGCGGCCGGATTGGCCTCGCACACAATACCGTGACCGTCGATGACGATGACGCCGCCGGGCAACAGATCAAGGAGGTTTTGCAGACGGTTGGCCAGGCGTTCTTTTTCCGCCAGTTCCTGCATGCGCTGGGCGCTGACTACAGCCAGCTCGCCCTTGAGCTCGGTGACCCGGGCTTCGAGCATGCTGTAGGAGTCGGTCAACTGGCTCGACATCTGGTTGAACAGGGCGAATGCCTGCTCAAGCCCCTGGCGGCTCGCCTGCTCTACGGACGGCAGTTGCCCCGAGGACTCGGGAACAGAAGACATCTGGGAGGCTTGGGGCATTGTGCTCTCTCGCTTGGCTGACCGTCAGTTAAACGGAACGTTGCGAGGGATGTAGCAATACCCGTGCCTAAAAAAAACCGCTTATAAATGAAGCAGTTGAAAAACAGGCGTCAATCATCCGCCTGTTCATCACCTTCACGACGGCTCATGCCGTACTTGCGCATCTTCTCCACCAGCGTGGTGCGGCGAATGCGCAGGCGCTCGGCGGCACGGGCGACGATGCCGTTGGCGTCGTCCAGCGCCTGCTGGATCAAGCCCTGCTCCAGACCACCGAGGTAGTCCTTCAGGTCAAGACCTTCCGGCGGCAGCATGGCGTTGGCGGTGAAGTCCGGCGTGTGGCCGTTGATTGCCACGCGCTCTTCCAGATCGCTGCGCAGGCTGTCGACCATTTGCTCGTCTTCGTCGTCGACGTAGCGGAATTTCTTCGGCAGCTCGACCACGCCGATCACCCCGTACGGGTGCATGATCGCCATGCGCTCCACCAGGTTGGCCAGCTCGCGGACGTTGCCCGGCCAGCCGTGGCGGCACAGGGACATGATCGCGGCGGAGTTGAAGCGGATCGAACCGCGCTTCTCGTGCTCCATGCGCGAGATCAGCTCGTTCATCAGCAGCGGAATGTCTTCGACGCGCTCACGCAGCGGCGCCATCTCGATCGGGAACACGTTCAGGCGATAGTAGAGGTCTTCGCGGAAGGTGCCGATCTCGATCATGCTTTCGAGATTCTTGTGGGTCGCGGCGATGATGCGCACGTCGACGCTCTGGGTCTTGTTGCTGCCCACGCGCTCGAAGGTACGTTCCTGCAGCACGCGCAGCAGCTTGACCTGCATAGGCAGCGGCATGTCGCCGATTTCGTCGAGGAACAGCGTACCGCCGTTGGCCAGCTCGAAGCGGCCGGCACGGCTGGTGATCGCACCGGTGAAGGCACCCTTCTCGTGGCCGAACAGTTCGCTTTCCAGCAACTCGGCCGGGATCGCCCCACAGTTGACCGGTACGAACGGCGCGTCGCGACGCTTGGAATGGTAATGCAGGTTCCGCGCAACCACTTCCTTGCCGGTCCCGGACTCGCCGAGGATCAGCACGCTGGCGTCGGTGTCGGCCACTTGCTGCATCATCTGACGCACGTGCTGGATCGCACGGCTGGTGCCGACGAGACTGCGGAACAGGTTGGGTTCGCGATGACGGCCGCGCTCGCGGGCCTGGTCGTACATTTCGCGATAGACCTGGGCACGGTGCAGGGAGTCGAGCAGTTTGCTGTAGCTCGGCGGCATTTCGAGGGTCGAAAGTACCCGGCGGCGTTGGTCTTCGGGCAGATCCACCGAAGAATTATCGCCCATCAGCAAAACCGGAAGGAACTCATCCCAGGTTGAGAGTGTCTTTAACAGGCCCAAAAGCGCACCAGGAGCATTGACCGTCCCGATCAGTACGCAAATGACCTCACGACTAGACGACAAAGAGCCGACTGCCTGCTGCCAGTCATGGCTTCCGCAGGGTAAATTTTCTTCGCCAAGAAAATTTAAAATCACCGCCAGGTCGCGGCGGCGGACGCTATCGTCATCGATCAGCAGAATTTTGGTTTCACGCCACATGCAATAGCAACTTCCCTAGTCAACTCAATGCCCAAAATGAGGGGCAAGCGAGACGCTTGCAGGACACCTTGTGCCTGTAGACGCCTGAAATCTGAAAACAGCCACTAGTTAAGTCAAAAAACCGTGCACAGTCAAATTTATGGCGCACATGTCTGGATTAACTGAGGGTTAATTAACCAAACAGATGGTAAACCTTTGCCGCGTTCTGCGCTTGGGTGATCTGCGACATCTCGTCGACTATCGCCTGACGCTCCCCCATGGCGACTTCAAGCAGCTGCTTGTAGACATGCAGCAACTCCTCAAGGTTATCGCGCAACGCGACCTCGTCCACCGAAGCTTCACTCAAGACATCTTCCATGCAGGAACGGCAATCGAGATCCAGTTGACCGATCGCCTCCCAGTTGCGCTCGGCCAGGGCGCCGACCAACGCTGCTCGGGTTTCTTCGATTCGCTGCAATACAAGACTCATGGTGATCTCCTCAGAACTGCGGAGCGGGCGCAGGCGCGATTGCGTCCCAGCCTTCCTTGACGGTGCTCAGCAAGCCGGCAACCTCATCAAGAATGCGCGGATCGCTACTGATGTTCGCCTCCGCGAGACGCTTCATCATGTAGATATAAAGACCGTCCAGATCAGCCAGCGTATCCGCGGAATTTTCCAGATCCAGACCTTCGCGCAGTCCACTGACGATGCCGATGGCCTTGCTGATCGACGTGCACTTGGCAGGAATATCCTTGCGCTCGATCGCACCTTTGGCCTGGGCGATACGGTCCAGGCCGCCTTCCATCAGCATTTGCACCAGACGATGAGGGCTCGCTTCAGACGTCTGAGCGTGCGCACCTACTTTCTGGTATTGCCGAAGGGCTAACATCGGATTCATGTTCTACCTCATTTGCCACAATGACTCGTATGAACAGTGTATCGCCAGCGAGTCGAAAAACTTTAGACCACAAGACAAAAACCCGGCGCACGCTTGAAAGCGTAGCCGGGTTTTTGTCGTTTCTGCATGTTACTTCGCGGATTGCTGAGCGTTCAGCGAGGCGAAGAACGACGTGATGTTGCTCGCCGTAGACTTCATCTGACCTACCAGCAAGTCCATGGCGTTGTATTTTGCAGTCAACGTCTTGGTCAGGTTGGCAACACGCAGATCGAGCGCCAGTTGCTGACTGGTCAGGCTCTTGGTGTTGTTGTTCAGGATGGACATGCGCTGATCAAGCAAACCTGTAGCGGTAGGGAGACTACCGGCAGGCGGCTTCAGATACGGGTCCACAGCCTTGCTCATGCGCGCCAACAGACCGTTGGTGTCGTTGGTACCCGTAAACATCTGCTGGACCTGACCGGTCATGCCCGGCGTGGACATGGTCTTGTTGAATGCAACGGTGTCGAATGTCAGGTTACCGGTGAGCTTGTCGGTCATCACGCCCAATTGCGACAGGTAGGCCATCGGACCGGTGCTGGTCCCGCTCGGCATGGTCAACTGGCTACGGATATCGGCAATCAGCGAACGCGGCAGGGAGTCACCGGTAAAAGCCGCCTGAACAGTCAGCTTGCCATCTTCATCCGGCGTCGCCTTGGACAGGGTGTCGATGGTGGTCTTCAGCGTGTTGTAGGCATCAACGAAAGCCTGGACAGACGTCTGCAGACCTTTGGTGTTGGTGTCGACGCTCACCACAACAGGCGTGCCTTGCGGATTCGGGACAGTCAGCAGGTTCAACGACAAACCACTGATGGCGCCGGTCACCGTGTTGCTCTTGCTGGTCACTGTCAGCCCATCGATGGTCAGCGATGCATCTTTGGCGAGCCCGTTGACCGCTCCGGAATCACCCGCAGCCGGAGTGGCACCCATCGTTTTGGTGCCATCGATTTCCAGACCGGCAATGCCGCTCACGCTCAAGTCAGAGCCTGCGCCAGTCTTGCTCGAACTGATCACCAGGCGCGAAGCACCGGTGCTGTCCGTCACAATGTTGGCAGAAATACCATTGACACCCTGAGCCGTGTTGATGGCATCACGAGTGCTCTGCAGGGTCGCATTGGCCGGGATCGTGACATTGTAATCAGTGCCATTCTGACTGATTTTCAGGGTACCACTCGGAATGGCACTGGCAGCACCGCCGGCAAAGGATGCACTGGCTACTTTCGAGCCGGTGGCCAGATTATTCACAACAACACTGTAAGTACCCGATACCGCGGTGTTATCCGAAGTAGCGCCCAGAACAGTTGGATTACCCGAAGTCGCCGTGTAACCGGCAAACGCTGGGTTGGTCTTGCTGCCCAGGTTGGTCATCGCGGTCTGGAATGCCGTCAGCGCACTCTTCAGCGTACCTACACCGGAAATCTTCAGCGTGTTGGTTTTCGTCGCATTGTCGATCTGCGTCTGCTTCGGCGACTTGTCGGCATTGACCAGCGCAGTAACGATCGCACCGATGTCCAGGCCGGAACCCAGGCCCGAACCCGGTAAAATTGGACTTGCCATGTGCTTCTCCCTTCAAAGTGCTGCCAGTCTTTTGACCCTTCCAGGCGTCATGCAAAATGACAGACATTATTCATGCCAGCTATCAGACTTTGGCGTCAAACAACACGTGGCTCGCGTTGGCGAGGCTGTCTGCCAGCTTGAGGGCTTCTGCGGAAGGAATCTGTCGTACGACCTCGCCCGTCTCGCTTGCGATCACCTTGACGATGACCTTCCCGGAATGCTCGTCGATCGAGAACTCCAGATTGCGCTTGATCGACTGAACGAACTTCTCGATTTCCTGCACCGCCAGCTTCAGCTTGGTTTCATCCGCTTCCTGGCTCTTTTTCGAGGCAGGAACAGCTTCAACGGTCTGAGGCTTCGTTTCCGACGGCTTGTCTGCGACGGTTACGACTGGCTTGGGAGCCGGATACGACACGTTAAGCTTTACGCTCATGTCCATTGCCCATCACCTCTTAACGTAAAAAAGCGAGAGAGCGCGACAAGCGCACTCCCCCGCCAAAACTCATTCCGAAATTACTGAAGCAGCTTCAGTACAGCGGAAGGCAGTTGGTTGGCTTGAGCCAGAACAGAGGTCGAAGCCTGTTGCAGGGTTTGCTGCTTGGTCAGGTTAGCAGTCTCTGCGGCGAAGTCGGTATCTTGTACGCGACCCTGTGCAGCAGTGGTGTTCTCGGTGATGTTCTGCAAGTTCTGGATGGTGCTGGTCAGACGGTTTTGCGAAGCACCCAGGCTGGCACGAGTTGCACCGATTGCAGCGATAGCGGCGTCGATTGCAGTGATCGCGTTGTCGATGTTCTGCGAAGCAGAACCAGCGCCAGTACCGGTAGTACCGGTCAGAACTACAGTACCGCTGCCTACGGACAGGCTGACGGCGTCGAACTTGGAGCTCAATACCAGGTCGATGTGGTTAGCCGAACCGGTGTTTGCACCAACTTGCAGAGTCACAGTACCAGCCGAACCGTCCAGCAGGTTTTTGCCGTTCAGGTTGGTAGCAGCCGAGATACGGGTGATCTCGTCGGACATCTGAGCGAATTCAGCGTTGGTAGCGGTCTGGTCAGCAGTGCCGTTGGTACCGTTACGTGCTTTAACAGCCAGTTCACGCATACGCTGCAGAATGTCGGTCGAAGCTTGCAGAGCGCCTTCAGCGGTCTGGGCAACGGAGATACCGTCGTTGGCGTTCTGGATTGCCTGGGTGTTACCGCGGATCTGGGAAGACATACGGTTGGAGATCTGCAGGCCAGCGGCGTCGTCTTTAGCGCTGTTGATTTTCAGGCCGGAAGACAGGCGCTGCATCGAAGTCGACAGAGCGTCGGAAGCGCGGTTCAGGTTTTTCTGAACGTTCAACGACGTGGTGTTGGTGTTTACTGTTAAAGCCATGACGAATTCCTCGTTGGTTGGGTACTGCGGCTTCCGGCCCTGGCAACCGCCGGGTATGGCCTAGAGAACCTTCGTAATAGTTATCGTCGGGTTTGCAGGTTGCTTGAGGGCTTTTTTGAAAAAATTTGCCATCACCCTGCCACCCCCTAGAAAACAAAGACTTAGCAGCACTTTACCTTCGAAAAAATGACGTCATAAAACCGTCCGTGGCGCAAAGCTGCGGGCCAGCGCCTTCGCCCCTCGTCAGGCGGACGGATCTTCCAGCAATTGAATCAACTCGTACTCCATGAAATCGGCAAGGCCCAGCCAGTCCTGACGCTCCTGACACTCGAGCATTTGTGTGAGCAACTGCGCCCAGGCCAGTTGCTTCTGCGCACCGGCCGACAGCAACGACTGCTGCGCAACTTCGAACACATCGACCATCGCCAACGCCGCCTCGACATCACGTCCCAACCGGAACAGCCCGGCACACTGGCGACAGCCCCCAACCCACTCTTGCAGCGCAGTCATTGCACGAACTCCTGGTTGAACGCTGTTCCGGCAATATGCGCCCCCGCGCGGCTGCTGTTGAAAAACGCCACCTGCGGCTGACTCGCGATGTATCGCTCCAGCACACACAAATAACCGCGGAAATTGAGCTGAGTACTGACGCGTTCGCCATACCCGTCACGCACCCAGTGTCGCGCCTGATTCACCGACGGCCCCAGGTCACCATCACTCCAGCCGGCATGGGTCTTGTTCATCGGGAAAG
Organism: Pseudomonas sp. GM25; assembly: GCF_000282255.1. Lineage (NCBI taxonomy): Bacteria > Pseudomonadati > Pseudomonadota > Gammaproteobacteria > Pseudomonadales > Pseudomonadaceae > Pseudomonas > Pseudomonas sp. GM25. Next base: position 13,734 of record NZ_AKJQ01000059.1, read on the forward strand.
CAAAATCGGCGCCGAACAGCGTGATGCGCGCAGCGCCCATCTTCACCGCCAGGTCCACGGCCGGGTGAATCACGCTGCCGCCCACATGCAGCAGTGCCCTGGGGTGCTGCTCACGCAATGCCGCATAGACCGGACTGGCCGAGTAACCGCCATAACGCTTGCCCTTCCAGGCCCTCAGCACCTCAGGGTCACTCATGGGCAGATACACCAGCGGGATGCCGTCGGATTCCTCGAAGGGCAAATGCCGGAAGCTGATGCGCTGATCGATGCTCACCACATAATCAGGCACGATGCCGTGCTCACGCAGCGGTCGGTAGGCGGTGTCGACACAAATGAACAGCGGACGCTCGACCCGCGCGCGGATCGCAGCCAGCCGCTCGAAATGCTGCTCAAGCGTCGGTCCGGTGCCGATCACATAGATTTCCCGACCGGCACAGGTGCCGAACAGCGTCGCCACATCATCGTCAGCGAGCAACACGGGAAGGCAGTCCTGGAGACGTTGCCGGATGAAAGGCGACTGCGGATCGAATTCACGGTTGTTGAAGCTCAGATGCACTTCGCTGACCAGCCGATCGCGAATCTTTGCGTTGAAGTCATCGGCCAGCAGCATCTCGGCAGGCAACGCGAAGAACGGCGTGCACATATCCGGCAGATCACCGGCATACAGGAGCTCTATTCGCGGATCTTCCAGCCATTGCCGCTGATCGAGCAGTTGCAGGACCAGGACAAACAAAGCGCCATTGAGAATGTGCACATAAAGACGTTCGAGCCCGGCGCGCTCCAGCAACACGGCTGGCAGATCACCGAGACCGGTGCCATACACGTGCAACTGCGGCTTGTCGGCCGGCAGGCTGGCCGCCTGGATCCGGGCTTCGTGAAGGCGGTCATGGCGACTGGTGAGCTGAATCCCGCCAATGCTCAGCGTCGATGCCAGTCCCTTCGTCAGCTCGGCCCCGATCAGCGTAGTGTCTTCATTCATCAGTCTGGCGAACAGTACCGGCCAGCGTCGCTCGATGACGTCGGCATTGGCCTGGAAAAACTCACTCATAGTGCCTTGCGCTCCCTTCAGGCAAAAAAACAGCGTTCAAGGTTACCCCTTGAACGCTGTTTTTGTATTCGTCGTTCGTACCGGACTCAAGGACGATAAATAATCGCCGAACCCCATGACAAACCGACGCCGAAACCACTGATCGCGATGCGACTCCAGTCGGAATCCATCACGTGTTTTTCCAGCAGCAGCGGCACACTGGACGACACGGTATTGCCGGTCTCGACCATGTCCTTGATGAACTTCTCCGGCTCGCCTTCGAAGCGCCGCGCCACGGCGTCGACAATCGCCGCACTGCCCTGGTGGATGCAGAAGGCATCGATGTCATCGGCCTTCAGGCCGGAATCGTCGAGCAGTTCGTGCAGGTGCGCCGGCACCTTGAGCAGCGCAAAGTTGAACACTTGGCGGCCGTTCATGAAGAACACGCCATCGGTGACTTTCAAGTGCGGTGCGCCGGAACCGTCGGTGCCGAACTTGGCCTTACCCAGTGCCCAGACCGGGTCTTCGCCCATCCAGGTGGCGGTAGCGGCGTCGCCGAACAGCATGGTGGTGTTGCGATCTTCCGGATCAACGATTTTTGAATACGGGTCAGCGGTGATCAGCAGGCCGTTCTTCAAACCGGCAGCTTCCATGAAGCCCTTGATCGCGTAGATGCCGTAGACGTAACCGGAGCAGCCCAGGGAAATATCGAACGCCGCGACATTGGTCGGCAGCCCGAGCTTGTCCTGGACGATGGCTGCGGTGTGTGGCAGGCCTTCCTCGTCACCGTTCTGGGTGACGACGATCAGCGCATCGATGGATTCACGTTTCAGTTCAGGGTTGTTGGCAAACAGCGCATTGGCCGCTTCAACGCACAGATCGGAGGTTTCCTGTTCCGCGTCTTTGCGTGGGAGGAAGGCCGAACCGATCTTGCCGAGGATGAATTCTTCATCCTTCTCGAATTTTGCACCTTGTGCGTAATTGTCCACGCCGGCTACAGGAACGTAGCTCGCAATGCTTTTTATGCCAATCATTACGGCTTCCCAATAATAAACAGCCCAATACCACCGCTCGCAAGGATTCGAGGGGCGCCGACAAACAGAAAACGGCCGCCACAACGGGCAGCCACGGGGAGCGCAAAGGGCTATCACTGGAACCGAAAACGGGCCAGGCGCCATCTCCCCGGTCATTACAATACAGTGAAGATGCGCGTTATGACTCGCAGGTCACGCTATTTTGCCGAATCGGTGACAGATCGGGTCATTCGACCAATGACCAGTCCAGCGGTGTACCGCGTTTGATCGGCTGGCGCGCGCGGCGCCCGAGGACGGCATCTGTGTGCTTGGGCGGCAGACCGAGACCGGGACGAATGGCGCGCAGATTGGCCGCCGTGAAGGGTTCACCGGCCGCCATATCGGCCGTGACGTACAGCGACCGGCGGTAGACCAGCGACTTTTTCTCAGCCTCGGTCACGCCGTAATGGACCTGGCCCATGGCCTGCCAGGCGCGTTCGGTCTCGACCACCAGGCTGGCCAGTTCCGCAGGTTCCAGCGAGAAACTGGCGTCCACCCCACCGGCCGCACGGTCGAGGGTGAAGTGTTTTTCCACCACCGTCGCACCCAGCGCCACCGCCGCCACCGATACGCCGACGCCCATCGAATGATCGGACAGACCGACCTCGCAGCCAAACAACTCCCGCAGATGCGGGATCGTGCGCACGTTGCTGTTGATCGGGGTCGCCGGGTAGGTGCTGGTGCACTTGAGCAGCACCAGATCCTTGCACCCCGCTTCACGGGCGGCGCGCACGGTTTCGTCGAGTTCGGCGATGCTGGCCATGCCGGTGGAAATGATCAACGGTTTGCCGGTCGCCGCGACACGGCGGATCAACGGCAGATCGGTGTTCTCGAAACTGGCGATCTTGTAGGCCGGCACATCGAGGCTTTCAAGGAAGTCCACGGCGCTGTCGTCGAACGGTGTCGAAAACGCGAGCATGCCCAATTCCCTGGCCCGGGCGAAGATCGGCGCATGCCATTCCCAGGGCGTGTGGGCCCTTTCATACAGGTCGTAGAGCGAGGTACCGGCCCACAGACTGTTCGGATCCTTGATGAAGAACTCGCCTTGCGCCAGATCCAGGGTCATGGTTTCGGCGGTGTAGGTTTGCAGTTTCAAGGCATGCGCGCCGGCCCTGGCCGCCGCTTCGACAATCTGCAAGGCGACGTCCAGCGACTGGTTATGGTTGCCGCTCATTTCAGCGATGATGAACGGCGGCGCATCGGCACCGATCCGGCGGTTGCCGATCTTGAAACTGCTCATTGACGGGATTCCTTCAAAACCTTGGTGAACGCGCAGGCACTCTGGGTGAACCCGGCGTCACGAAAAACATTCATCGAGGGCTGATTGGCCGGCAACACCTGGGCGGTGATGGCGGTCATCTGCGGCCAGTGCCCAGCCACGAAGGCTTCACCTTGCGCCAGCAGCGCCCTGCCCCAACCCAGGCCGAAGCGCCCCTCGAGCAGATACAACGAAACCTCTGCCTCAAAGCCGCGCAGGTCGTAGCGCAGGACGCCGACCGGGCCGTCATCCGCTTCGGCCACCAGCAGCAGCCGCTGAGGATTGCGCAGGCTCGCGTCCAGCCAGTTCACGTGCTGCGCCCAATCAATCTCAGCGCTGTCCAGCGACCAGCGGCGCACCGCCTCGGCATTGCGTCCGTCGAACAGCAACTGCGCGTCATCCGGCGTCGCCAGACGCAACGTGAGCACCGCGCCGGCCAGTGCCGCCGCTACCCGCAGCGCACCGCGTCCGTCGACCAGTTGCCGCGAACGCTCGGCCAGGCTCTGGCGCAGATAAAAATTGCCCACGACAAAGCCGATGGCATCGCGCAGTTGCTCGACGCTGACCTGCTCCCGCGCGCCCATGAACACATGCGCGCCGGCCGCCGCCATCACCTCGCCGTTGGCCTGCTGGTTGTTCGACACCGCGATGCAGATCGTCGGCAGGCCCAGGGCCGCGCGTTCCCAACTGGTGCCGCCGCCGGCGCCGATAAACAGGTCGGCCTCGGTCATGCGCCGATGAAAATCGCTGACAAAACTGTGCAGCCGCCAGTGCGGCCGCGTTTCGGCCAGCGCCTGCATCTCTGTCCAGGCCGGGTTGTCGGCACCGGCGACAAAATCCACTTCAAGCCCGGAAAAATCCGCCAGCGCCAGCATCGCGTGATGAGTCTGGCGCGCCGCATCGAAGCCGCCGAAATTCACCAGCACCCGGCGCGCCACCGGTTTGATCTCGATGGCCGGGCCACTGAATTCTTCGCGCAGCATGGCGAAGCGCGGGCCGAGCAGCGTTCGGCACCCGGCCGGCAACAGCGGCTGATAGTTTTCGCTGAGCCCGGAAAGGTTCTGATTGAGCAGCAGATTCACGCTGTAGCGCCGGGTCGCCAGATCGTCGACGGCGGCAATCCGTGGTGCGAAGCGACGGGCAGCAGTCTGCCAATGATGATCGAGGCCGTAATGGTCGGCGATCACCCAGTCAAATCCGGGCTGCCCTTCCAGCTGCGCCGCCAGCGCATCGATATCCGCCTGCCACGGCAGCATCGATTCGATGGCCTGCTCCGGGTCTTCACCGGCATAGCGATCCGGCAACGCGAAGGTCTCGAAGCCTTCGCTCTGCAACGCATCAAGCCGATGCCCCGGCAAACGACGGCAGGCGAACGCGACATGGCTGCCTTGCGAGCGCAACACCCGCGCCAGCGTCAGGCAACGGGCGATGTGGCCGCTGCCGATGGTCGGCGAGGCGTCGGCGCGGATCAGCACTCTCATTGCAGCTCTCCACCAGCCTTGAGGGCGGCGTAAAGGTATTCGGCGCGCTTCCAGTCTTCGACGGTATCGATGTCCTGCACCAGATACCGGGGCAGGATCACCGGCAGACTGGCCGACGAATACAGCACCTCGCCACCCACCCAGGCCTCGCGGCGCCCCCAATAGAACTGACCGGCATCCTGAAAGGCAGCCGGCAGATCCTGCGAACGGGTATTGCGAAATTCGGGGTACAACGCCGTCAGCGCGCCCTGCCCGTCGAGGGTCAGGGCGCGCTGCACCGGGAAGCCGAAATCGGTGACCGAAAAAGCAAAGGACTTGTCCGGATGCTGCGCCAGCAACTCAAAGCCCTGACGCAGAAACCGCGCCTGCAACAGCGGCGCCGTGGCGTACACACAGCAGGCGTAATCGAAGGCTGGCAGTTGCTGCAAGGCATGCGCGATCACCGCCGCAGTGCCGGTGAAATCATCGGCCAGTTCCGCCGGACGCATGAACGGCACGTGAGCACCGCTGGCCCGCGCCACGTCTGCGATCTCTGCGTCGTCGGTGCTGACCACCACTTGCTCGAACAACCCTGAATCGAGGGCCGTGCGAATCGAACGGACAATCATCGGCACACCGTCGAACGGCTTGAGATTCTTGCACGGGATGCGTTTGCTGCCCCCGCGGGCCGGGATGATTGCGACGTTGTTCAAGGACGTTTTTCCAGCAGGAACCAGGTGATGTCGTCGACCGGAAACTGCGGATCGCGGTGATAACCGAAGCCGTAGTCCAGCAGTTGCAGATCAGGATAACGGTCAAGCATTTCCCCGGCAAAATCACGCTTGAACAGCTTGCCGCTGTTGCCGCGATAGGACACTTCCACCGGCGAGGGATTGTAGTACTCGGCGATCAGGATGTAGCGCGAACTCAGCTCATACAACTGCGCATACGCCGTCGGCAACAGCTCCGGTGCCAGATGGATGAGCACGCCTTTGCTCAGGGTCAGGTCGTATTGGCGTTCACGGGGAAAGTCGAACAGCGAGCCGTGCCAGATGTTCGCAATCTCCAGCGCTCGGGCCTGGGCGCAGGCACTGGCATTGATCTCGACCCCGAACAGCTCGCAGCGCGGCAGCAGCTGACGCAGCGCCTGCAGGTTGTTGCCGGCGTTGGTGCCCAGTTCCAGCAGGCAGTCGATCCGCCCGGTCCGGGTCAGCGCCTTGGCGAACAACGCCAGATTGGCCGCCACCAGTGGCTGGCCGACGTTGCGTTCAACGTACTGGTTGCCGAATTCGCCCTGCCAGAATTGTTCCTGCTCGCTCAGATCGCGCATTACCGTTTTCCATACCCCGCCGCAGCGGCACTCATTCAGTCAACCGACGCAATTGCTCGACCACGTAGTCCTGCTGCTGATCGCTCAGCAACGGGAACAGCGGCAGACTGATCGCTTCGGCGTAATAACGCTCGGCTTCGGGGAAGTCACCCTCGGCGAAACCCAGGTCACGATAGTACGGCTGCAAATGCACCGGAATGTAGTGAAGGTTCACGCCGACGCCGGCGGCACGCAAGCCTTCGAACACCTGACGATGGCTGAGGCTGATGCGCTCGGTCTGCAGACGCACCACGTAAAGATGCCAGGCCGATTCGGCCTCCGGCTGGGTGCTCGGCACAGTCACCGGCAAGTACGCCAGCAGACGGTCGTAACGCGCGACCAGCTCCCGGCGACGGGCAATGAAATCGTCCAGTTTGCCCAGCTGCGAAAGGCCCAGTGCGGCTTGCAGATCGGTGATCCGGTAATTGAACCCCAGCTCGACCTGCTGGTAGTACCAGGGGCCGTGACTGGGCTCGGTCATCTGCTGCGGGTCGCGGGTCATGCCGTGGCTGCGCAAGCGTTGCAGACGCTCGGCCAGTTCCGGGCGATTGGTCAGCACCATGCCGCCTTCGCCGCTGGTGATGATTTTCACCGGATGGAAGCTGAACACGGTCATCGCGGCAAATGCACCGCAGCCCACCGGACGCCCGGCATAGCTTGCGCCGACCGCGTGGGAAGCGTCTTCGATCACCGTGAAGTTGTAGCGCTCGGCCAGTTCGGCAATTCGCCGCATGTCGCAGCTCTGCCCGGAGAACGCCACCGCCACCAGCACTTTGGGCAGCGTGCCGTCGCGTTCGGCAGCATCGAGTTTGCTCGCCAGAACTTCGGCATCGAGGTTCCAGGTCAGCGGATCGATGTCGACGAAATCGACGTCGGCACCGCAATAGCGCCCGCAGTTGGCCGACGCGAGAAAGGTGTTCGGCGTGGTCCACAAGCGGTCGCCCGCGCCCAGCCCTGCCGCCAGACAGGCAATGTGCAGCGCCGCCGTGGCGTTGCACACCGCCACGGCGAAGTCGGCCTGGCAACGCTCGGCCATCGCCTGCTCGAAGCGTTCGATGGTCGGGCCCTGGGTCAACCAGTCGGACTGCAACACCTCGACGACCGCGTCGATGTCCGTCTGGTCGAGGCTCTGCCGACCGTAAGGAATCATACCGACAGCTTCGCGTGCAGCTCGGCGATCTGCCCCACCGAGAGGAAGTGCGGGTTGGTGTCGGAGCGGTACTCGAAATCTTCGCCGACCGGCACACCACGTTCGCCGAGTTTGTCCTCGGCAAAGTCCACGTCGACGCTGGTAAAACGAATCGACGGCTGGATCGTGTAGTGATCGGCAAATTCCAGGGTCATCCGCGCATCGTCCAACGGCACCATCAGCTCGTGCAGCTTCTCGCCCGGACGAATGCCGACGTTCTTGTGCGGCAGATGTTCGGCCATGCCGCGCGCGAGATCGACCACGCGGATCGACGGGATCTTCGGCACGAACACTTCGCCGCCGTGCATCCGCGCAAAGCTGTCGAGCACGAACTGCACGCCGTGATCGAGGGTGATCCAGAAGCGGGTCATGCGCTCGTCAGTGATCGGTAGCTCCGTCGCGCCATCGGCGATCAGTTTGCTGAAGAACGGCACCACCGAACCGCGTGAACCGGCGACGTTGCCATAGCGCACCACCGCGAAACGCGTCTGCTGTTCGCCGGCAATGTTGTTGGCCGCGACGAACAATTTGTCCGACAGCAACTTGGTGGCGCCGTACAGGTTGATCGGGCTTGCGGCCTTGTCGGTGGACAGCGCAACGACTTTCTTCACCCCGTTGTCGATGGCGGCGGCGATGATGTTTTCCGCGCCGTTGACGTTGGTGCGGATGCATTCAGTCGGGTTGTATTCCGCCGCCGGCACCTGCTTCAACGCCGCGGCGTGCACCACGTAATCGATGCCGCGCATGGCCTGACGCAGACGATCGGCATCGCGCACGTCACCGAGGAAGTAACGCATGCACGGCGCGTTGAACGTCTGCTGCATTTCGTATTGCTTGAGTTCATCCCGGGAGAACACCACCACGCGCTTGGGCTGGTATTGCTCGAGCAGGCGCGCGATGAACTTGCGCCCGAACGAGCCGGTGCCACCGGAGATGAAAATCGATTTACCGTTGAACATGTCTTGAATCCTGTTCCTTGTGCGCCAGACCTAGGCGATCAATTGCGCCCAGTCCAGCGAAGCACTGTCGTTCAGCACAAAGCCTTTACCAGTCAGGCTCAGGTTGGCGTTGTACGCCTGATCCCGGGCGAACGCCGCCGCCCATTTTTCCTGCAACGCAGCCAGTGCCTGATCAGCCTGGGCGATATCGCCCTGATGGATGACTTGCACCGATGGCGTCCAGACAGTCAGGTAGCCGGCCTGACCGGCTTTCAGGCACAGGTCGACATCGCTGAAGCCGGCAGCGAACGTGCTGTCGTCCAGACCACCCAGAGCCTCGAACAGTTCTTTGCGCACCATCAGGCAAACGCTGGAGACCGCCGAGTAGTTCTGGTCCACGGACAACCGGTACAGATAGCCTTCGGCGTCGTGTTTCTCGCCGATGAATGCCGAGCCGACACCACCGTTCATGCCCAGGATCAGGCCGGCCTGGCTGACCTTGCCGTCGCGATCGACCAGCTTCGGACCGACCACGCCGATTTCCGGACGCAGCGCATGGTTGAGCAGCGAGTCGAGCCAGTTCGGATTGACCACCTCCGCATCCGCCGCCAACAGCACCAGAAACTCGCCTTGAGCTTGCTGGCTGGCCGCGTTGCACAGCGCAGCCGTGCTGAGCGATTGATCGGCGCGCAGTACGCTGACTTTCGGATGCTGATAAGTCCCGAGCCAGTCATTGACCTCGGCCGATTGCGAAGCGGTGGTTGCAATCAGGATTTCGTACTTGTGATAGCGGGTGCGCAACAGCACGCCTTCCAGGCACCGTTGCAAAGCGGACAGATCGTCCCCGGCCGGAATAACGATCGAAACCAGAGGGCGATCGCTATGGTGATAATCGATCTGGTAGAGCCCCGGCACCGCCGACGTGACCTTGGCCTTGTAACCGCGATTGCCCAGATGACGCAGCAATGCCAGACGCTCATGCGGATTCTCTTCCAGCTCCGGCGCCTGAGTGATCAGCAACGGCTCATCGAGGTGCGCCAGGCTGTTCAGGCCACCCTGTTCAATGATGCGCAGCAGCAGATCGAACTCCAGCGCCTTGCTGAAATCGGCGCGGTAGCCGTCAACTTCCAGCAACACTTCACGCCGGATCAACCAGTGCCGCGCCATCAGGCCCGGCAGGCTCAACAACAGGTCGAGATTGAAGCCCGGACGGAACACATCCATCAGCGCACCGCTTTCCCGGCGCTGAATCTCGTCCGTGGAAACGGCGCTGATACCGCCGGCATTCATCAGTTCCAGGCTGGCGCGCAACAGGCCGCCGGCAGTGAACTCATCGCCCGCCTCAGCCAGAAGCAACCAGTCGCAAGGCGACTGACGAGCACTCTGGTTGAGCTTGTCGACGAGATTGTCGGGGGTCACGCGGACAAAGTGCAGAGTGTTCTGCGCAGTGGTCGCCGCCGGTGCTTCACCGGTGGTGAACACGACAATGCGGAACGCCTTGCATTGACCTTCGAGCAGGCTGTCGAGGCTGACCTGCAACTTGTCGATGTCGTCATCCATATCCAGCAGGAAGATGCCGAACTGCGGGCCACCACCGTTCACGGCCAGATGCTCGGCAATCGATTCGATCTGCCCCGCATCGGCTTGACGCGACTCCAGCCACTTGAGCAGACGACCGGACTGCATCTGGTCGAACACCTGATGGTGATCGGCGACGGTCAGCGTTTCCATACGTGCGATCCAGTCGCGCATCTTCAGCGCTTCCTCACCTTCGCCGGACAGCTCCAGTTGCTCGGCCAGGCGCTTGGCAACGGTGCGGTTGAACGCATTGAGGTCATGGGCCTGCCACAGGCGGTCGAGCACGCTGGCCGGGGTGTCGTTGTTGCGCGATTGGATCAGGTGCGCCTGACGCGTCCACACACCCTCGAGTTTTTCCAGTTGAATGCGCCCGGCCGGCATCGCGTGCAGCATGAATTCGAACTGCTCCAGACGATCGAAGAATGCCTGGTTGTAGAACGGCATTTCGACGTACTGCAGGGGGCCGAAGCGGCGGTCCGGCCGCTTGAGTTCCTGGTTCCAGGTCGACTGGATAATCAGCTCCGCCGTCAGGGCGCGGCCGCTTTGCAGACTGTCGACCATCGCCTCGAAACTTTGCAGGGCAAACGCCTTGCCCTGCTCTGCATTCAAGTCCTTGATGCCGGTCGGCAGACCCGCCAGGAACACGGCAAAGGCTTCGCGTTCGGCCACGGATTTCGCATCGATATAGGTCAGCGAGTGGTAGACCTCTGTGCTGTGCTCGGAGTTGCCATAGTTGATCTCGCGTACCACATACGGGATCGGCAGGATTCGCGCCTTGGCACTCGCCAGCAGGAAATACACATGGCCGATTTCCTGCCACTGGAAACTGGTGCCCGGCGGCAATGCCGAGTGCCAGGTTTTCATCAGGTCGGTACGGGTGACCGCGTAGAACGGCGGGATGTACTGACTCATGTAGTCGACGACGCGGTCCTGCGCCCGTTCGGACGCATAGTCTTCCTGCACTTTCTTGTCGCGGCGGTAGTAGCTCACGCCACCGCCCAGCGTCAGGTACATCATGCAGTAACCGTGGCACATGCCGTAATCCGGATTCGCCTGCAGGAAGCCCACCGACTCGGCCAGCGAATCGTGCAGGATGAAGTCGTCGTCGGCTGCCAGCACCATGTACGGCGTGGTCAGTTGCTCAACGCCATAGGCCAGCTTGGCCTGCATGCCCCAGTAGGCGAACTGCGGCACGTGGTGGTAATCGACTGCGGAGAAGTCGCCTTCCGGCCGCTCGGCCGTGGAGTCCAGCACCATGATTCTGCAGGGCAGGCTGCTGTAATACTTCACCGCCCGACGCAGGAACGCCGGACGATTGTGCGTAATCAGCACTACGGTCAACAGCTCGTTGAGCGGTAGCGTCAGTTCAGAACTGTACTTGCCTTGCATAACTTCTCTCCACAACCGGCGACTCGCCGAGACAACGCTTTGGTGATGTTGCGAATTAACGAACGCGGCGCAGATAGCCGTCCGGCGCCACGGTGATCAGCAGCTTGTTCTGCAGCTGAACATCGATCTCGAAATCCTTGTTCTCTTCCAGGTATTTCCACACGGCGGTCTTCGGGTTGTCGCCCGGGCCCCATGGACGATCCGGGAAGAAATCGGCCGGCATGTCTTCAACCACGGTGTCCATCACCACGCAGTAGCTGTCGACCGACACCAGTGGCGCGTAGAGGCGCAGCTCTTCGAGCACGTGGTCGTGGGTGTGGTTGGAATCGAGCACCAGAATGACTTTCTTGCCTTCGGCAGCCGCGCGGACCTGGGCAGCGATGGCCGGGTCGATGCTCGAACCTTCGATCATCTTGATGCGCTTGCTCATCGGGTGGCTTTCGATGGCTTCGCGGTTGTGTGGACGGATGTCAAGATCGATGCCCAGCACTTCGCCGTGACCTTGCAGCTCCAGCAGGGAGGCGTAGTAGATGATCGAACCGCCGTGGGCGATGCCGCACTCGATGACCAGATCCGGCTTCACCTGCCAGATGATTTCCTGCATGGCCATCATGTCTTGCGGCAGCTGGATGATCGGACGGCCCATCCACGAGAAGTGGTAGCTGTATTTGTGCTTAGCCGATTCGTTGAAGAAATCGCGGGCCAGGCCGGTGAGTTTCTGGTCGTCACCCTGCTGGGCGATCTGCTCGCGGCATTCGGCTTCGAAAGCTTTGTTGATGCTGTTGTCGGTCATTTTCAAAATCTCAAGGGTCACTGGAACGAAGCGCTGTCGACGGCGTGATAGACGTAACGTCCACCGGTCATCCGCTTGATCTCTTCGAGGTAATTGGAATTCATCACAAACAGGTTGGCGCCCTCGGGCAAGGCGTCCATCGCCTCTTGCGGCGAGGACACCCGGGCGCCGCTCAGGGGCAGGTAACGCCCCTGCTTGGCCGGGTTGATATCGACCACGCGATCCACCGCCACGCCGGCGCGTTGCAGGAACAGCGAATAGATCACGCCTTTGGACGAGGCGCCCCAGATCGCCGAACCCTGCTCGGGCGCGCCCTGGATGATTTGCACCGCGCGCTCGAGGCTGGCGGTGAAATCGTCCGGCAAGGCCAGACGCGGCACCGGTTGTTTCGGGGTCAGGCGCAACGTGGCGAGGTCAGCGACGATGTACAGGTACTGGCCGCCGAACAGGTGACCGGCCTCGTGCACGGTGCCGAACATCCGGCGCAGGTCATCGAGGCGGAAGTAATTGACGTGCTCGTAGAACAGGTCGAACCAGGCGCGGTGCTCGAGGATCCAGTCGAAGCACGGCACTTCGATGTAGATCTGCCCGCCGCCCTGATTGGCTTCGGCGATCACCGCCAGAAAGCTCAGCGGATCCTGAATATGTTCCAGCACATGACGCAGCACGATGGCGTCCGCCTCAAGGCCCAGACCTCGGGTGAACGGGGCCTTGATCACGTCGGCGTTCTCGCCTTCGTAGGCCGGGTCGATGCCGGTGATCTGGTAGCCCAGGCCTTTGAGCAGCTCCAGGAAATAGCCTTTGCCGCAGCCGACTTCGATCAGTTCCTGCCCCTTGAAGTGCCGCGCAATGATGCCTTCGACATCGCTCAGGTGCTTCTGGAACTGGCCGGAATGCGCCTGTTCGTTCTGGTAGTCGGCGTCGTAGCTGAGCTTGTCGGCGTCGAACGCCGCATTGAAGATCAGACCGCTGCGCTCATCCTGCACCAGCAACATGTCGGCGCTGGCCGATGCCTTCGCCGATTCGGGATCGGCAAAGGTGCGGTTCTGCAGCACCGGCAGGTCGGTGACCCGATACAACTCGTGCCTCATTGCGGCTCTCCCAATAACTGTTGCAAGCGCTCGGTCACCGCCCAGAACGCCAGCGGTTCGTGGGTCGGATACGGGTAATGGCCGAGGTTCAGGCCGATGGTCGCGCCGCGCTCACGCACGCGCTGTTCGACCAGCGCCCGCACCGAAACCGGCTGGCCGCTGGCGCAGTTGATCGTGCCGTCGAAATCGCGTTTATGCAGGATCGCGGCGAGGTACTCGGTGGCCGTTTCAATCGCCAGGAAGTCCCGCAGCTGTTCACCGGCGGACATGTTGAACGTCGCATCGCCGGCATCGATTGCCCGGTCCAGCGCCGCCAACAGACTGTTGGGGTTCTGCCCGGCGCCGTGCAGGTAGAACAGCCGTGCCCATTGCAGGGTGAACGAATGCTCCTGCTGCAGATTCTGCAAAAACAGGTGCAGGGTGTGTTTGGCCAGACCGTAAGGATTGGCTGGCTGCGCGTCGTTCTGTTCGCTCAGCGGGCCGCTCTGCATGCCGTATTCGAAGCAGGTGCCGGTCACCAGCACCTGCTTCACGCCCGCCTCTACCGCGCCTTTGATGAAGCGATAGTCGGCCATCAGGTTGTGCTCGAAATGGAACAGCGCCCGATAGTTCGGCAACCCCGGCCAGGCTAGGTGCGCGAGTGCATCGACGCACTTGGTCAGCGCCGCGACATTCAGATCCGTCGCGTGAATATCCGCGCTCACGAACTCGACGTCATTGATCCACGGCATGTCCGCGGCTTTCTGCGCGTCGCGCGCAACCGCCCGCACCGTGCAGCCACGCGCCAGCAACGCTGCGACCAGATGCCGACCGACGAAGCCCGTGGCCCCGGTGACCAGAACCTTCACAGCACGCTCAACTCAGGCACGGCGATCACGAAGCGACCGTCCCACTGACGCACCTGGGCCAGTTGCTGACTGACTTCGTGCAACAGGTTCCATGGCAGTACCAGTACGTAGTCCGGTTTCTCGATATCGATCTGCGCCGGCGCGACAATCGGAATGCGGCTGCCCGGCAAATACTTGCCCTGCTTGTGCGGGTTGGCATCGGCGACCCAGGCCAACAGATCGGGTTTGACCCCGGCGTAGTTGAGCAAGGTGTTGCCTTTGGCAGCGGCGCCGTAGCCCACCACACGTTTGCCGTCGGCCTTGGCCTGCAACAGGAAACGCAGCAGATCGTGCTTGATGCGCTCGGCAGCCGGCGCCAGCGTCGCGTAGTACTCGGTGGTTTTCACCCCGGCGTCGAGCTCGGCCTGCAACTGCTGTTGCACGGCCGGCTGCACGACGCGGCGTTCGCCGTCCTTGCGCTGGACGAACACCCGCAGCGATCCGCCATGGGTGGTCAACTGGCTGACGTCGAACACTTCCAGACCGTTGCGCTCGCACAGCGTTTGTACGGCGGTCAACGACAGGTACGAATAATGTTCGTGATACAGCGTGTCGAACTGCGCGCCGGCCATCAGCGTCAGCAGTTGCGGGAATTCGAAGGTGGCGACGCCGGTCGGTTTGAGCAGCGTGGCGAAACCGCCAAGGAAATCGTTGATGTCCGGCACGTGAGCGAGCACGTTGTTGGCGGCCATCAGGTCGGCGGCCCAGCCTTCGCTTTTCAGCTGAGCGGCGGTGTCGCGACCGAAGAACAGTTCACGGATCTCCAGGCCTTTTTCCCGTGCCGCCTGCGCGGTGCTGCGGGTCGGCTCGACGCCCAGGCATTGGATGCCGCGACCGGCCACGTATTGCAGCAGGTAACCGTCGTTGGCCGCGACTTCCACCACGCGGCTGTCGGCGGTCAGGCCAAAGCGCTCGACCATCTCGGCCACATAACGCTCGGCGTGGGCCAGCCAGGTGCTGGAGAACGAACTGAAGTAGGCGTATTCGGCATCGAACAGGCTGTCGGCAGAGGTGTAATCCTCGGTCTGCACCAGCCAGCACTCCTGGCACACGGCGACCTTCAGCGGCACCCATTGTTCGGCCTGCTCCAGCCGATCGGCATGCACATAGGCGTTGGACGGTGGCGAGGTGCCGAGGTCGATCAGCGGCAGGCTCAGCGGTGCGGCGCACCCACGGCAGTTCATAGACGCACTCCAGCAAAGTGTTGATCGAGCGCGGGATGGCTGGAATCACGCGCTGACAAATTATTGACAGGCAACGGCCAGGCGATCGCCAGCCGTGGATCGTTCACCGACAGTCCGCCCTCGTGCTCGGGCGCGTAATCGGCGCTGTGCAGGTAAAGCAGCTCGGCATCCTCGGTGAGGGTCTGGAAACCGTGGGCGAAGCCGGCCGGAATCAGCAGGCTGCGACCGTCGCCGGCCTTCAAGTGCTCGGCGTGCCAGTGCAGGAAGGTTTCGGAATCCGGGCGCAGGTCTACCGCCACGTCCCACACTTCACCGCGCAGGCAGGTGATCAGTTTGGCTTCCGGCGCATTGGCGTTCTGGTAATGCAGACCGCGCACACTGCCCTTCTCGCGGGTGCAGGAATGGTTGATCTGGCGGATGTGAAATTCACTGCCGAACGCCTTCAAACTGCCCTCGCAGAACAGCCGGGCGAAGTGCCCGCGCTGATCTTCGAAGCGTTTGTGCTGGACGCTGAACAACCCGGCCAGCGGCAACGGTTTCAAGGAAAACTCGCTCACAGCGCGCCCCGGTACAGGTTCAGTTGGCCGAGAGTCACGGTGCGCATGTCGTCGCCGTTCTGCCACGCCAGGTGCCAGTCGAGGGTCTGGGTCAGGCATTGCTGCAACGTCCAGCGCGGTTGCCAGCCCAGCACCTGACGGGCGCGGCTGCTGTCCAGGCGCAGCAGACCGGCTTCGTGCAGGTCACTCTTTTCGAGGCGCAGACCACGGGCCTGTGGCCAGCGGTTGGCGAGCAGTTCGACCACCTCACCAACGCTGCACATGTCCGCTTCACCCGGGCCGAAGTTCCACGCACCAGCGTATTCCGGGCCTTCTTCATAGAGCCCGGCGGCCAGTTGCAGGTAGCCGGCCAGCGGCTCCAGCGCGTGCTGCCACGGGCGCACGGCTTGCGGGTAACGCAGGGTCACCGGCTCGTCGGCCGACCAGGCTTTCAGGACATCGGGAATCAGCCGTTCAGGGGCGAAATCACCGCCGCCCAACACGTTGCCGGCGCGCGCAGTGGCCAGGGCCAGACCATGCTCGGCGTACTTGTCGGCCGGGAAGAACGACGCGGCATAAGACTGCGCCAGCAATTCACAGCAGGCCTTGCTGCTGCTGTAAGGGTCGTGTCCACCGAGGGCTTCGTCCTCGCGATACGGCCACAGCCATTCCTTGTTGGCGTAGACCTTGTCGGTGGTCACCAGCACGCAGGAACGCACGCAACCGACCTGACGAATCGCTTCGAGCAGGTTAAGGGTGCCCATGACGTTGCTCGAATAAGTGCCGAGCGGATCGCGATAGCCTTCGCGCACCAGCGGCTGGGCCGCCAGGTGCAGAACGATCTCGGGCTCGGTGTCAGCGATGATTTCGAGCAAGGCGCCGAGGTCACGCAGGTCGCCGCGCTGATCGTTGATGCCTTCGCTCACGCGCGCCAGTTCGAACAGGCTCGGCTCGGTCGACGGATCGAGGGAAAAACCGCTGACTTGCGCGCCGAGGCTTTGCAGCCACAGGGTCAGCCAGCTGCCCTTGAAACCGGTGTGACCGGTGACCAGAACCCGCTTGCCGCGCCAGAACTCAGGACTCAGGCCCATTGCTTCCATGGGGCCTCCCCGCTCTGCCACAGTGCTTCGAGATGGTTCTTGTCGCGCAGGGTGTCCATCGGATGCCAGAAACCTTCGTGTTCGAAGGCTTTCAGTTGTTCGTCCTGGGCCAGGCGAGCCAGGGGCTCCGCTTCCCAGGTGGTTTCGTCACCGGCGATGTACGACAGCACTTTTGGCGACAGCACGAAGAAGCCGCCATTGATCCAGCCGCCGTCGCCGCGCGGTTTTTCGGTGAAGCCGAGGACCTGATCGCCATGGCGCTCAAGGGCGCCGTAGCGGCCCGGCGGCTGCACGGCGGTGACGGTCGCCAGACGGCCGTGGCCCTTGTGGTAGTCGACCAGTTGCGCAATGTTGATGTCGGAGACACCGTCGCCGTAGGTGAAGCAGAACGCCTCTTCATCCTTGAGGTAACGGCCGGCACGCAGCAGACGGCCACCGGTCATGGTTTCCTCGCCGGTGTCGATCAGGGTGACGCTCCACGGCTCGCTGTAGTTCTGGTGCACGTCCATGCGGTTGTTGCGCATGTCGAACGTGACGTCGGAGGTGTGCAGGAAGTAGTTGGCGAAGAAGTCCTTGATCGCGTAGCCCTTGTAGCCAAGGCAAATCACGAAGTCGTGTATTCCGTGGGCGGAATACTGCTTCATGATGTGCCAGAGAATTGGCTTGCCGCCGATCTCGATCATCGGCTTGGGCTTGAGGTGCGACTCTTCACTGATGCGCGTGCCGAGGCCACCCGCCAAAATAACTGCCTTCATCGTCTCCCCTCTTCTACGTCACAGGGCTCGGCCTCGCTGTTGCAGGCCTTTGCGGCTGAACCTTTGCCAGTCCGGGCGCAGGTGAATGACCGCGAGCGCTCGTTTTATGGCGATTTGAGGGGGACTTGCAGGAAACGCGCCAGCTCCGCCAGCACCGCGTCGGCGAGGAAATGCAGGCATGAAAAAAGGGATGAATCCGTTGCCGGACTCATCCCTTCATCAAGCTACTTCAATCAATCGGGCGGATCAGCCAAACATCGCGAACCCATCGATCGTGGCCGGCAGGTCATAGACCTGGCCGTCAGCGGTCTGCAGATGCTCGATGTTGTTGTACCCACCCACATACCAGTCCACCAGTTTCACGCCATTGGCCGGCACACCGCTGCTGCCGTCATTGGCGCCGTGCAGGTAGGCATCGTCGCCGACACGCGTGACGCTCAACTGACTGAGGTTGGCAACGGTGTTCATGATCAGGGTGTCGTTGTAGCTGCTGGCCATATCCTGAATGGATACCAGGCCGGGGGCATTCACCACATAGGTGTCATCGCCATCGCCACCAATCAGCGTATCGTTCTGCGGCGCCTCGCCATCCAGACCGGAGGCCAGGCCACCGTAAAGAATGTCCGCACCTGCGCCACCGTGAATGAAATCGTCGCCAGCACCGCCTTCCAGAATGTTGTCGCCCCAATCACCTTGCAGCACATCATTGAAATGGCTGCCACGCAGGTTTTCGATGTCGATGTACGTGTCGTAGAGGGCGATACCGCTCTGCGGGCCCCAGCCGAGGGAAACGCTCAAACCCTCAGTGCTGTCTTCGTAGCTGACGGTGTCGACACCGGCTCCGCCTTCGAAGCGATCGGCACCCGCGCCGCCGAACAGGACGTCATTGCCGGCGCCCGAAACGATGACGTTGTCACCGTCATTGCCGTAGCCGGTGAAGTCCGCCGTGCCGGTGTAGGTCATGTTTTCAATGAACGGATCCATGTGCATCGACGACAGGCTGGTGTACACGTGGTCGGTACCACCAAAGAGGTCCGTCTCGACGATGCTCACACCGGCGCTGTTGATGATGTACACATCGTCGCCCCTTCCACCTTCCAGTGTCACGCCCGCGACGTTGGCGGTGAATCGGTCAGCGAACGGCGTACCGATGACTTTCTCGACGTTCAGCAACGTGACATCCGGACCTGCATGCTGACCAATGCCGATACTGACGCCATCCCAGGAGTGACGGTAGCTCACGGTGTCGTAGCCATCGGCTCCATCGACGATCATGGCGTTATCGAGCAGATACACCACGTCATCGAAATTCGATCCCTGAATCGCCTCGATGCCGGTGAAGGTGTCGCCATAGGCGATGGTCAATGCGTCGAAGTTCTCGAAGTCCAGGACTCTCACACCTTCGAGGCTGTCGGAATAGCTGACGGTATCGAAGCCTTCGCCACCCACGAAGTGATCAGCGCCAGCACCGCCCCACAGCCAGTCATTGCCGGTGCCACCGATGATCTCGTTGTCGCTGGCATTGCCGTACCCCTTGAAGTCGCCCGTGCCGGTAAAGGTCAGCTTCTCGATGAACGGGTCCATCTTGATGGTGTTGAGACTGGTGCGCAGCTCGTCGTAGCCGAGATGGTTTTCCTCGATGATCGTCACACCCTCGCTGCCGACGATATACACATCGTCACCGACACTGCCTTGCAGCGTCACGCCGGCCACATTGCTGGTGAAGGTGTCATTTTGAAAAGTGCCGAAGACCTTCTCCACGCCGATCAGCGTATCGACCTTGCCGTCAGCGGCAGTGACGGTCGTCGAAGCACTGTTGAACTCGACGTTCACGCCCGAGGACAAGGCGTAATAGGTCGCCGTATCGAACCCTTCCCCGCCGTCCAGCAGATCATTGCCGGCGCTTGCCAGCAACACATCATCCGACTCCAGTCCATAGAGTTGGTCATCACCGTCGGTGCCTAACAGGACATCCGCATCACTCGTTCCATTCACTACTGCCATTTGCGTCTTCCTTGCGTGGTTGATAACAGCGCTCGCCTTTCAGGCGTCAAACACACACCTGCAACCGCGTTGCGCGATTGCAGGTGCTTGATTCAGGGTCAGCCGAACATCGCGAACGCGTCGCCGGAGGTCGGCAGATCGTACGTCTGACCATCCGCGGTCTGGAGGTGTTCGATGGTGTTGAAGCCTGCGTACCAGTCCATCAGTTTCACGCCGCTGGCTGGCACCCCGACACTGCCATCGTTGGCACTGTGCAGGTAGGCGTCGTTGCCAATGCGGGTGACGCTCAACTGACTGGCGTTGGCGATGGTGTTGAGGATCAGGGTGTCGTTGAGATCCAACCCTTCATCCTTGATGGTGACCAGGCCGCTGGTGTTGACCACATAGGTATCATCCCCCTGGTCACCGAAGGCACTGCCACCGGAATGCGACTGGCCGGCGAGATTGAGGATCAATCGGTCATTACCCTCATCACCATACAATCTGAAGTTGCTCCCGGTAGCCGTCAGAATATCGTTACCCTCGCCGCCGAAGGCATTACCGCCAACCATCGTGATGGTATCGTTGCCCTCATCGCCCCTGGCATAACTGAACGCATCATTGGCGTCACTGACGATGACATCATCGCCAGCCCCGCCGTACAGACTGTCGGTGTTAAAGCCGTTTTCATCCAGACCGGATACCAGCCCACCGTAAAGGTGGTCGTTACCCTCTCCCCCATAGATATCGTCGTTACCGGCACCACCCACCAGGATGTTGTCGCCCGAGTTTCCATACAGGGCATCGTTGAAGCGGCTGCCGTACAGCCCTTCGATATCGAAAAAGGTGTCAGAGGCCGCGATACCACTCGGCGAACCCCAGTCGAGGGAAACATTCACGCCTTCAGGACTGTCGTCGTAACTGACGATGTCGATCCCGGCACCGCCTTCAAAGCGGTCGCCACCGGCGCCACCGTACAGCACGTCATTGCCGGCCCCCGAGATGATGGTGTTGGCTTCGTCGTTACCGTAACCGATGAAGTCTGCACTGCCGGTATAGGTCAGGTTTTCAACGAAAGAGTCCAGATGCATCGTCGACAGACTGGTATTCACCTGATCGGTACCGCCCTGGTAACCCTCGACCTCTTTGATGGACACACCGGTGCTGTTGATGGTGTACACATCATTTCCCCACTCGCCTTGCAGCGTCACGCCACTGACGTTGGCAGTGAGATGATCGCCGAAGAATGACCCGATGACGTGCTCGACATTCAGCAGCGTGACACCCGACGCACCGGCACGCGGGCCGATGTCGATGCTGACGCCATCCCAGGACTGGCGATAGCCCACGGTGTCGTAACCGTCGCCACCATCCACGATCATGGTGTTATCGAGCAGATACACCGTGTCATCGAAGGCCGAACCCTGGATCGCCTCGATGCCGGTGAAGGTATCTCCCAAGGCAATGGTCATTCCATCGTTGGACCAGTCAGAAACTTTCACACCTTCCAGACTGTCGCTGTAGCTCACGGTATCGAAGCCGTCGCCACCCACGAAGTGGTCGGCACCCGCGCCGCCCCACAGCCAGTCGTTGCCGGCACCACCGATGATTTCGTTGTCACTCGCATTGCCGTAAGCCTTGAAATCGCCGGTGCCGGTGAAAGTCAGCTTCTCGAGGAACGGATCCATCTTGATGGTGTTGAGGCTGGTGCGCAGTTCGTCGTAGCCGAGGCCGCTTTCTTCGATGATGGTCACACCTTCGGCGTCGACGATGTACACATCATCGCCACCACTGCCTTCCAGCGTCACACCTGCCACGGAAGCGGAGAATGTGTCGTTGTGATAAGTACCGAATACCTTTTCCACCGACAGCAACGTATCGACTTTGCCATCAGGCCCGGTGACCGTTGTCGCGCCAGCGCCAGACTCGACGCTGATTCCCGCCCCCATGGCGAAATAGTTCGCCGTATCAAAACCCTCACCGCCATCCAGCACGTCTGATCCCGCAGTGGCGAACAGCAGATCATCCGACTCCAGTCCATAGAGTTCGTCATTGCCATCGGTACCCCACAGGCCATCCGCATCACTCGTTCCATTCACTACTGACATTTGCGTCTTCCTTGCGTTGTTGTTGAAACCGGAAACCTGCCTCCCGGGCACAAGCCGATCACGCCAGCAGCAACCGTCCGAGGTCAGCGAATAGAGAAGTATCGACAGGAAAATCCAGATTCTTGAGGCTCTGCGGTGAAAAAAGTATCGATACTGATACAAACTGAATGTTGAAGACGCAAAAAAGGCGACTCGAAAGTCGCCTTTTTTTCAGCAGTGCCGATCAGTCCGCCAGCCAGCCGTTTTCCCAGTACCGCAGGTTGTCGCCGCGCAGCACGTAATCGCGCAGTACGACTTCACGCAGCTGATCACCCATGCGATAGCTCGCATCCGGGTCGGCCAGGTGCATGCGGATCGCTTGCAGCCACTCCTCGGTGGAGTTGGTCTTGACCCGGGTGCACGGCAAGTAGCCTTGATAGGCCTCGGTATCGGTGCAGACCACCGGGTAGCCGCACGCGCCGTACTCCAGCAGGCGCAGGTTGCTCTTGCAGTCGTTGAAGATGTGGAACTCCAGCGGTGCCAGGGCCAGGTCGAGGTTGAGGCTGGCCAGTTTCGCCGGATACACATCCAGCGGGATCACACCGTGGAACTCATGCATGTACGGACGCAAGTCATCCGGGCACATGCCGAAAAATACCCAGTCGACTTCGTTTGCCAGTTCACGGACCACATCGGCAATCACCGCCAGATCACCGTGGTGGCTGGTGCCGCCGCCCCAGCCAACCCGAGGTTTTTTCGAGGTGCGACGCCGACTGCGCAAGTCGGTCCACAAATGCTGCGACAACATGTTCGGTACGACCCGGATGTCGTGATGCATGTCCGACAGGACATTGGCCAGCGGCTGGGTAGACACCACCACACGATCGCAAAGACCGATCGCCCGCCGCACCAGCCGCTCCATTTCCTGTTTGTTCGGCATGTTGCGGATATGCGCGTTGCGATGAGGCACATCAATGACATAGTCATCGAGCTCGTAGATTCGCCGGGCGTTGAAAAAGTTTTTCAACGGTGGAATTTCATCGATGGCGCCTTCCGAGTAGCGCCCTTGCAACACGATCACGTCGGGCGACTGGCGCTCGATGTCGATGATCGAAGGCAGGCCGTAGCAGATCCGCCCTTCGACGCGATTGGCCGCCTCGAGCTCGATCATCGGCTGGCTGATGCGGTAGTGACCGATGGCGGATGCGTTGATGGGCACCGCCAGCACATTCGGCAACTGGCTGCGCGAAAACGGACTCCAGCCGGTACGCAGGCCTGGCTCCAGACTGAAACTGGTCGCGCCGACGCCCTGTACCGCCAGATTGACGTTGAACGCAGGATCCCGTGCGATGAGTGACAACCAGCGCTTGTAGAAGGTCTCGTGCTCCTGAATCTGCAGTTGCTCTTCTTCTGCCGTGGCCTCGGTCGTCGGCCGCGCACCCAGCGCCAGTTTGGCGTAAGGCGTCCAGACCACCAGATAACCTTCGCGGCCCACGCGCAGACAAAGATCCGCCACATTGAGGGCCTGCGCCAGATCCTGTTCGTCGAGCCCGTCGACAGCCTCAAAGACAGCCTTGCGAATCATCAGGCAATCGCCGCCGACCGCACTCAGGTCATGCACCGCCTGCAAACGGAACATGTACCCGTCCGCCTGCAGCGACTGACCATAGAAGGGCAATCCCACGGCGCCTTGCATGCCCAGAATCAGGCCGGCATGCAGTACGCAACCGTCCGGGTTGTAGACCTTGGCACCGACCACCCCGACTTCCGGGCGCTGCGCATGATTGAGCAGTTCGTCCAGCCAGTCGGGCTGGGTGATCACCGCAAAGGAATTGAGCATCAACACGTATTCGCCGCGGGCCTGCCCTACCGCAAAGTTGAGCGTGGCCGCTGCATTGCCCTGTTGCGCGAAGTTCAGTACGCGAACCCGGTCGCTGCCCAGTTGCGCCATGCCGTCCAGCCAGGCCAGCGCTTCGGCACTGGTGCTGCCGTTATCGACCAGCAGCAGCTCGTATTCGGTGTAGGCGGTTTTTTCCAGCAGCGTCTCGACGCAGCGCTGCAAGGCAGCAGTCTGGTCCCGGGTCACGATGATGACCGACACCAGCGCACGCCGTGCGTGATGATAGTCGACACGATTGAGCAGCTCGCAGCTGCCACGGCGAATGTCGTGGGCCAGACCCAGACGCTGCAGATGCGCTTCGAGCACGCGCGGATTCTGTTCGAGGACGCCCGGGGCCACGAGCCACCTGGACAGGTCGAAAGGCGACTCCAGCATGACCTCGGCAATGTGGCCGACAACCTGCGTGCCATCGTTCTCGACCAGACGCCACAACACATCGTGCGGCGCGAGCTGAGCGAAGTCAGGCGCAAAACCACCGAGCGCCAGAAAACGTTCACGCTCGAACGCCAGTGCCCGGCCGACATAAGGGTAGCTGCGCATCAGGTCGAGGTTGAAATCCGGCTTGAACGCAGGTTCTGCCGACTCCCCGTTACGCAAGCTGCCCTCGTCGCTGTACAGACATTTCAGTGACGGGGAATGCACGATGCGCTCGGCCATGACCAGCAACGCCGGCGCCACCAGCCGATCACCCGCCTGCAGCAGGTAGAACCAGTCGGCTCCCGCCAGTTGCGGCAGCAAGGCATTGATCTGCTCCATGCCGTCGTCTTGCAAAGGCATGCGGAACACCCGCCCGTCCAGCTCGGTTTCGGTACACGAGGCGGACAGGACAAGGATCAGCTCCGGCGGATAATCCTGAGCGGCAAGCGATGCCAGTGTGCGTTCGACACTGTCACGACTGCCCTGCCCGTCGATGACGATCGGCACGATCCGTGGTTGATGCGACCAGCCGGCCAGGGTTTCCGGCAGCAACGTGCGCTGACCTTCAGTCAGTACCCGGCAATTGAGCCACTGAGCGTAGAGTTCGGCAAAACTCCAGCTGTCGATGCCGACACTCCACTCCTGGCGGCTCTGCTTGGTGCCGAGGGTGCGACTCAGCGGCAACTCCTCCCAGACCCGAGGCAGCTCATCGGCCTTGGCCAGCGGAATGTAACGAACCCAGCCCGGTGCAGGCGCCGACTCGCCGCTGCGCGCCTTGAGCATTTGCGTCATCCACTCACGCTCGACCTCAAGCGCGTCTTTCATCGGCTGTTGCGCACTCAGGCGTTCCGGGTAGAGCCGCTCGGCGCTGAGCACGTTGTTGGACACCGCCAGATTGCCGCGCCGCAGCAGGCAGACATACAGGGCAAAATCCAGCGACGCGACGAAGCAGTGACCTTCCTGAGTCAGCGCCGGCAGCAGCTCTTCAACGTCGGCACGCCGGAACAATGCATTAGTGAATCCACCGAGGACATTGACCGGAAACTTCTCGAAGATGCCCAGCAGATCGTCGCCCTTGAACAGACCGCTGTGCGGCGACAACGAGGTGTTTTCCAGGCGCGCGGGCAGGATGATGTCCTGCGCATCCCAGAACAGTCGCTGGGCCAGTACCAGACTGACCTCTTCACGCATCATCTCGTGGGCCTGCTGCCGGATGCAGTCGGCATACAAGTGATCGTCGTCGCACAGGAACTTGATGAACTCGCCCTGCGCCTGACTCAAGCACGCCTTGAAGTTGCCGATCATTCCCAGGGTGCGCGGATTGCGCACGTAGCGCACCTCGACGCCGGACTGCTCGATGACCGACGCGACGATGCGTTCGATCTCGGAACCCCGACTGTCATCGCAGACGATGATTTCCAGAGCGCTGTAAGTCTGGCTGACAGCACTGTTCAATGTCCGCTCGAAGAAGCGCGGATTGAAGGCAGGAATGACGAGGCTGACAAGGGGGAGTGAATTCACGGCGGACTCGCAAGCGGCGGGAACCCGCCCGGAACAGCGAGCCCTTTGAAACCGCAAAAAAAGACAAATGATACAGAGCGATCAGAGCAAGCGGGCGCTTGCGCGCCCGCTCAGGCTTCAGATCTTGTTGAACAGGCCCAGCTGGGAGATTTTGCTGAACGCCAGTTGCGAGGCCTGCAGCATGGTCTGCTGCAAGGTCAGGCGGGTCATCACTTCGGCCGGATCCGAATCACGGATCGTGCCCTGGGTGGTGGCGTTTGCCAGCTGCAGGCTCTGGTTGGTGGTGCTCTGGTCGTCCAGCGACTGCCCGCGGGCACCGATGGAGGTCACCGCGCTGCCGATCTGGTTGGCGGCGCTGTCGATGTTGCCGAGACCGGCTTCCATGGCACCCTGGAATTTCTGCTTGGCCACCGGATCACCGTCGATCGGGGTGTTCAGCGCCGTGACCATCTGGCCCAGGGTGTCGAGCACGTTCTGGGTCTGGTGGTTGTTGGACTGGATCGAGAACTGGTCACCGGCCGCCGGTGTGCCACCGAGGGCGAAGGTCACACCCGCTGCCGTGGCGTTGCCGCCAGCCACGGTACCCGACGAGATCGGCTTGCTGTCGGCAGTGACAGGCGCAGCGTAAAGGTCGAACGCGGTGGCGCTGGTGAACTTCAGGACCGCGCCGCCGCCCGACGGGAAGGCCGCTGTGTAGGCCGCCTGGTTGGTCACGCTGGAACCGGTGATGACCGCGGTCGACGGGTTGCCCGGGCTGCGCGCGGTGGTGAACGAGTCCGGCGAAGCCGACAGCTGGAAGCTGTGGCCGGCAATGACTGCGTCCGGGTTGGTGTCGCCGGTCTTGAGGTTGATGTTCAACTTCATGTCGACGCCACGGAAGCTGACGGTCTGGTTCGCGCCGTTGCTGTTGCTGATCAGACCGTTCTGGCTGGCCTCGGAAGTCACGTCGTTGCCCAGGGCATCGGTGATCTTCAGCTGAGTGCTGCTGATGAAGTCCACGGTGTAAGGCTGACCGGCCGTAAACTTGGCGTTGTAGGTGGCGGCGGTGCCGACCGTACCGTTGGTCAGCACCACGCGACCGTCATCGACGAGCGGAGCCGTCATTGTGGTCTGGGTACGACTGGTGTTGATGGTCTGCTGGAACGCATCCCAACCGGTGGTGTTGGTGGCTACCGACATACCGTCGCCAATGCCCAGGTTGATCTGGGTCTGGTCACCGTTGTAGGTGTAAGTGCCATCGGCGTTCTGCGAGTACGGCGCGGTATCGGTCTTCGAGCCGGAGAACAGGTAATTGCCGTTGGCATCCTTGGAGTTCATCAGGCCCAGCACTTGTTGCTGAATCTGGCTCAGTTCGGCGGCGTAAGCCTGACGGTCCTTATCGGTGGCGATGCCGTTGTTGGCCGCCAGTCCGATTTCCTTGGCGCGCTGCAAGGCATCGGTGATAGCCGTCAGCGTGGATTCCTGAACAGTCAGCGAGCTCTTGGTGGTATCGATGTTGCCTTTGTACTGATCGAGCATCGCGGCCTGCTGGCCGAGCTTGAGCAAGCGACCGGCACCGATCGGATCGTCGGCAGCGGTGTTGATGCGCTGCAGGCTGCTGGCTTCGTTCGCGGTCGCGACAGCCTTGCTGTAGTTGCGCTGATATTGAGCAGCTTGCGTCGCGTAATACTGAGCGGTGGAAATGCGCATGAATTACGACTCCTTAAAGACTGTTGATCAGCGTGGCGAAGGTTTCCTGCGCAGCTTTGATGATCTGCGAAGACGCTGTGTAGTACTGCTGATACTTGACCAGGTTGCCGGTCTCTTCGTCCAGGTTGACCTGAGACAGCGAATCACGCGCGCCTTGCGCCTGATCCAGAATGGCCGTGGTGGCTTCAATGTCGGACTTGCTTTGAGCAGCCTTGGTACCGACGTTGGTCACCAGCTTGTTGTAGGCGTCGGTCAGGCTGATGCCCTTGCTGCCCGAGCCGGTGTCCACTGTCTGCTTGGTCTGCAGGCCGACCAGCGCCTGGGCGTTGCGGTTGTCCGAAGACGCCGCGCCGGTCAGGCTCATGGTGAAGGTTTCGCCGGCTTTCGGCGTCGCGCCCACGGTGGTCTGCACGGTGAAGGTTTTCTGCACGTTCGGCGTAACGCTGGTGTCCATCACCGGAGCGCCGGTGGAGTCGACCATGCCGATCTTCAGGTTCAGGGTGTTGGCCTGCCCCGGCACGATGGTTCCGCTGCCGATGGTGTTGCCCTTGGCGTCGACCATGTTGTACGACTGGCTGCCGCTGGCGACCGCGCCGAATACCAGTTTGACCGGGGTCGAATACTTGAGCGCGTTCTGCAACTCGGCCTGGGAGGTCGGGTTGTAGATGTCGATGGTGTCGGTCAGCGTCGGCTGGGTGTAGGTGCCGGAGTTATTGGTGCTGGCCACGCCGGTCAACGGTGCCGCCGCCGCGATTTTCTTCGGGTCGGTGAGCACGGTCTGGATGCTCGAGGCTGCGCCACGGGTCGGGGTCACCTTGAAGGTGTCACCGGCGCTCAGGGCACCGCCATTGAGGGCCAGGGTGAAGCCGTCGATCACCGGAGGCGGCGTGGTCGTGGTGCTGAACGAACCCATGTCGGTGCCGTCCGAGCGCTTGACCGTGTAGTTGGTCGCGCTGGTGAAGGTGACCTGGTAATCGTTGGTGGTCAGCTGGCCGGTGTCCTTGATGGTGACGTCAAGGTTGCCCGAACCCGCACTGTTGCCCGCCTGGGCAATGCTGCGCTGACTGATCAGCGCGGCACTGTTGATGTTGTTGAAAATCGCGGCGCCGAAGTCACCGTTCTTGTCGATGCCCTGAGCTTGCTGACGGTTGACCTGGTCAGCGATCACCAGCGCTACACGGCCCAGCTCGTTGAGCGACGGGTCGAGCACTTCCTTGCGATAGCTCAGCAGACCGCCGATTTCGCCACCGCTGATCACCGAAGTGATGTCGATGGTGCTCGAACCGCGATCCATCTGGATGCCCATGCGCGACGGGTCATCCTTGCTCGGCACGGTGCTCAGGGTGTTGGTGGTGTTACCGACAACCAGCGGCTGACCGCTGCCGACGTAGACGTCGAAGCTGGTGCCGCGCTCGACGACCTGCGCGCCGACCAGTTGGGAGAGCTGGCGCACGGCTTCGTTGCGGGTGTCGAGCAGATCGTTCGGCTGGCCGCC
The DNA here is from genome assembly GCF_000282255.1 of Pseudomonas sp. GM25. Taxonomy (NCBI): domain Bacteria; kingdom Pseudomonadati; phylum Pseudomonadota; class Gammaproteobacteria; order Pseudomonadales; family Pseudomonadaceae; genus Pseudomonas; species Pseudomonas sp. GM25. The sequence goes on from NZ_AKJQ01000059.1 coordinate 42,453, forward strand.
GCTGGTGGAAATCTCGCCGATCTTCTGGTTGAGATTGGCAATCGAGGTGGCCAGTTTGTTGACCTGGGCCGCCATGTCGCCGAGGTTGCCGTTGAGCGTGGTGTTCTGGTCGTTGAGCTGCTTGGCCAGTGCGTTGAAGCGGCTGGTCAGGGCTTGCGCACCGGTCAGCACCGATTGACGGGAAGTGTCGTCGGTGGCCGAGGTCGATACGCCTTGCATCGATGTAAAAAACTTCTGCAGCACGCCGGTCAGGCCGGTGTTGGTGTCGGACAGCGAGCCGTCCAGTGCGGTCGCCTGTGCGCCATAGGCGGCGGCTTCGCTGCTCAGCGAGGTGGCGGTGTGCAGCTGCGATTCGAGGTAGGAGTTGTACACCCGGCGCACGTCGGCGAGGGTCGTACCGGTACCGATGAACACGTTACCGTACTGAATCGAGGACTTGGTGCCCTGCACGGTTTGCTGGCGTGAATAACCGGCGGTGTCGACGTTGGCAATGTTGTTACCTGTCACAGCCAGAGAGGACGAACTCGCGGCCAACCCCGACATCCCGATATTGAGCAAACTCATGATTCAAACCTTACCTTGTGTTTATAAGGGCGTTGTTGAAACGCCGGCCGCAGCGTAGTTCTGATTGACCGTCATCTGCTTGGCAATCTGCGAAATCTTCGTCGCGTAGTTCGGGTCGGTCGCGTAACCGGCCTTCTGCAATTCGCGTACAAACTGTTCTGGGTTATCGGCCGACTTCAGCACATCTTGATAGCGATTATTGCTCTGCAGCAAAGTCACCAGATCGTGGAAGCTGTCCTTGTACGAGGCGTAGGAACGGAACTCGGCCGTCTCCTTGACCATCTGCCCGTTGCGGAATTCGCTGGTGATCGCCCGGGCCGAATCGCCCTTCCAGTTGCTGCTGGCCTTGATGCCGAACAGGTTGTGACTGCTGCTGCCGTCCTGGGCGCGCATGACCGATTTGCCCCAGCCGGTTTCCAGCGCCGCCTGAGCCACCAGATAACGCGGATCGACGCCAATGCGTGCGGCGGCTTCCTGGGCCATCGGCAACATGGTGTTGACGAACTGGTCGGCGTTGCTGAACGCGCGCTTGGCCGGTGCCAGAGGAATCTGCGCCATGGCACGGCCGTAAATCTGCATCTGTCCGCCGGAAGCCTTGTCCGCCTCGGCGCGGTCCAGCCAGTCGCCGTTGTACAGCGGGCCGGAACCGGTGACAGCGGCGGTCGTGGCGCGTTGCGGCAGTTGAGTGGCCGCGGCCGGCGTGGCCGACGGCACCAGACCTGCGAGCAAGCGATCCGCCAGTTTCGGCGGCAACGCCAGACGACGCTGGTTGATCATTTCCATGTCATTGCGATGGGTCAGCTCGGTGTTCGGCGCATGCACCGAGCGCGACGCCCACAACGGACGCTCGCCATTGAGTCGCGACAACGGGCCATTGGTGGCCACGGTGCCGGCGGCAATCGGCGTGGCCACGGCAGCGGCCTTGGCCTTGGCTTCTTCCTGCTTGGCGGCGGATGCGGCCGCAGCCTCGCCCGGCGCCATCGGTTTGTTCTTCGACATCTGGCGCATCAGCACGTCGGCCAGGCCGATACCCCCGCCCTCGCGGGACATGGAGACCGCCAGTTGCTGGTCGTACATTTCCTGATACTGCTTGGCGGCCGGCGTGTTGAGCGGGTTGTCCTGGCCCAGCGCTTCGGTGGCCGAACGCATCGACTTGAGCATTTCACCGAGGAACAGCGATTCGAATTCCTGCGCGACCTTGCGCATGTTTGCGTCGCTGTTCTTGTCGCCGACCTTCAGCTGATTCAGACGATTGAGGTCGGAGTACGAACCCGAATCACTGCTGCTGACCAGACCGCTTTTGCGCATATCCATGGTCGCCGTCCTCAGATCACGATCAGGTCGGCTTGCAACGCGCCGGCCTGCTTCAGAGCTTCGAGAATGGCCATCAGGTCACCCGGCGCTGCGCCGACCTGGTTCACCGCCCGGACGATCTCGTCGAGGGTGGTGCCCGGGCCGAACTTGAACATCGGCTTGGCTTCCTGTTCGGCATTCACCCGCGAGCGCGGCACCACGGCGGTCTGGCCGTTGGACAGCGGACCCGGCTGGCTGACGATCGGGTCTTCGGTGATGGTCACGGTCAGGCTGCCGTGGGTCACGGCGGCCGGTGATACCTTCACGTTCTGGCCGATGACGATGGTGCCGGTACGCGAGTTGATGATGACTTTCGCCACGGCCTGACCCGGATCGACTTCGAGGTTTTCCAGGATCGACAGGTAGTCGACGCGCTGGCTCGGATCGAGCGGCGCGGTCACGCGGATCGAACCGCCGTCGATGGCCTGGGCGACGCCAGGGCCGAGCATGTCGTTGATCTTGTCGACGATGCGCTTGGCAGTGGTGAAGTCGGAACGGTTCAGGTTCAGTGTCAGGCTGTTGCCCTGGTTGAAACCGCTCGGCACCGAACGCTCCACCGACGCACCACCAGGGATGCGACCGGCCGACGGAACGTTGACGGTGATCTTCGAACCGTCACGACCTTCAGCGTCGAAACCGCCAACCACCAGGTTGCCCTGAGCGATGGCGTAAACGTTGCCGTCGATACCCTTGAGCGGGGTCAGCAACAGAGTGCCGCCGCGCAGGCTCTTGGAGTTACCGATGGACGACACGGTGATGTCGACCTGCTGACCCGGTTTGGCGAACGCCGGCAGATCGGCACTCACCGATACCGCCGCAACGTTTTTCAGCTGCACGTTGCCCGATCCCGGCGGCACCTTGATGCCGAACTGCGAGAGCATGTTGTTGAAGGTCTGCAGGGTGAACGGGGTCTGCGTGGTCTGGTCGCCGGTGCCGTTAAGACCGACCACCAGGCCATAGCCGATCAACTGGTTGGAACGCACGCCGGAAATGCTGGCGATGTCCTTCAACCGTTCGGCTTGTGCATTGAAGGCCGCCGACAGCAACAGCGCAGCCACCATAAAGCTTTTCAGATTCAACGTAGCCACCTAGAAAGGGAACAGCGGGCTGAGGAAGAAACGGTCGAACCAGCCTGGCTGACTCGCATCGGCGAACGAACCGGTGCCCGAGTAGGTGATGCGCGCATCGGCGACCCGGGTCGAGGACACGGTGTTGTCGGTGGCGATGTCATCGGCCCGCACGAGACCGGCGATCCGCACCAGCTCGTCGCCGGTGTTGAGGGTCATCCACTTCTCGCCGCGCACGGCGATGATGCCGTTGGGCAGCACGTCGGCAACAGTCACGGTGATCGAGCCGGTCAGGGTGTTGCCCTGGGCGGCCTTGCTGTCACCTTTGGTCGCACGGTCGCCTTCGTAGCTGGCGCTCAGGCTCAGGTCATTGCTGCCGATCGGGTTGTTGGTGGTCGCACTGCTGCCGAACAGCGACGTCAGACCAATACCGGTCTTGCTGTTCTTGGCCACCTGCGAGTTGGCGTTCTTGCTGGCCTGGGTCTTCTCGTTCAGGGTGATGGTGATGATGTCACCGACCCGGAACGCCTTGCGGTCGCTGTACAGGTTCTGCTCGAAACCGGCCTGATAGATCGAGCCGTTGTTGGAGGCCGACGGCAACGGTGTGCGCGGCAACACCGGGGCGTAGTAAGGATCATTGGGCTTGGGCGTCGGAGCGACGCAGCCCGCGAGCGAGACGACCCCACTCAATGCCACAACAGATACAAAGCGCTTCATGACCCTTACCTCACGGTGTTGCAGGCGACCTCATGGCCGCCTCATAGACTTGATTACAGATTCTGCGTTACGAACGAGAGCATCTGGTCGGCGGTGGAGATCACCTTGGAGTTCATCTCGTACGCGCGCTGGGTGGTGATCATGTTGACCATCTCTTCCACGGTGCTGACGTTGGAGGTTTCCAGGGTGTTCTGCAGGGTGGTGCCGAAACCGTTCAGGCCCGGAGTACCGACTTGCGGTGCACCGGAAGCGGCGGTTTCCAGGAACAGGTTGTTGCCTACCGCTTGCAGACCGGCCGGGTTGATGAAGTCGGCGGTTTGCAGGTTGCCGATCACTTGCGAAGCGGCGTTGCCGGCCACGGTGATCGACACGGTGCCGTCACGGCCAACAGTGAAGGTCTGGGCGTTGTTCGGGATGACGATGGCCGGCTCCAGGGCGAAACCGCTGGCGTTGACGATCTGGCCGTTGGAGTCGAGGTGGAAAGTACCGTCACGGGTGTAGGACGTGGTGCCGTCCGGCTGCAGGATCTGGAAGAAACCGCGACCGTCGATGGCCATGTCCAGCGGCTGCTCGGTAGTTTGCAGGCTGCCGGCGGTGAAGTTTTTCTGAGTGCCGACAATGCGCACACCGGTACCCACTTGCAGACCCGACGGCAGTTCGCTGTCCTGGGTCGACTGGGCGCCTGGCTGACGCTTGATCTGGTACAGCAAGTCCTGGAACTCGGCGCGGTCACGTTTGAAACCCGTGGTCGACACGTTCGCCAGGTTGTTGGAAATGGTGGTCAGGTTGGTGTCCTGGGCGGACAGACCGGTTTTGGCAACCCATAGAGCCGGAAGCATTCGATTCTCCTCGTGCGCCTGTTTTACGGCGCGACGTTCTGATAATTAGCTGATCTGCAAGACCCGAGCCATGGCCTGGTCGTCGTCTTTGGCGGTGTTCATCATCTTGACGTGCAGTTCGAACTGCTTGGCCAGGGCCAGCACCGACGTCATCTCTTCCACGGCATTGACGTTGCTCGACTCCAGGAAACCCGACACCAGTTTGACATTGGCATCGGCCGGCGCAGGCTGGCCGTCCTTGGTGTAGATCGAACCGTCCAGGCCCTTGTTCATGTTCTTGATGTCCGGGTTGACCAGCTTGATGCGGTCGACTTCGGCCATGACGCGCGGGCCCTCGCCCATCGCACGGATGCTGATGGTGCCGTCTTCACCGACTTCCACCTGCTGCTCCGGCGGCACGGCGATCGGACCGCCGTTGCCCATGACCGGCATGCCGTTGCCGGCACGCAACACGCCGAGGGCATCGATATTGAGGCTACCGGTGCGCACGTAGCTTTCACCGCCATTAGGGTTCTGCACGGCGATCCAGCCGTTGCCCGACACGGCCACGTCGAGGTCACGACCGGTCTGCACCAGCGAGCCCGGCGTGAAGTCGGTGGCGGGCCGTTCGCTCATGGCAAACGCACGCGCCGGAAAGCTGTCACCGAACACCGGCATCGAACGCGCCTGTTCCAAGTCGCGCTGAAAACCGTTGGTGGAGATGTTCGCCAGGTTGTTGGCATGAGCCTTTTGCGCCAGTGCGTTCTGGCTGGCGCCGGTCATTGCCACATAAAGGTACTTGTCCACACTCTTTCCTCTGCATGCCGGACGTTTGCCGCCCACCGCTGTACTGCTGAGCCATAAGCAATTTGCAGACCAACTTTTTTCTGGCGGCCGAGGGCCCGGTAAACAAAGGACTTGAGGGAGTTTGCGGGGAGGAGGGAAATGTATCGAAGTCGAAAAACCGGCGGTGTCATGCCGCTTGGCGGCAAACACCCGATCCGGCCGTGATCACTCGGACGCATCCTTGCCGACTTCATACTCACGCAGCTTGTTGGCAATCGTGGTGTGCGAAACCCCGAGCCGCTTGCCCAGTTGCCGGCTGCTCGGATGCTCTGAATACAGTCGCTCAAGCACCGCTTTCTCGAAGCGCCCGACAATCTCGTCCAGCCCGCCTTCGAGGGAGAAATCGCCAAGCGGCTGACGCACGCCGTAATCCGGCAGGCGAATGTGCTCGGCCTTGACCGTGCCGCCTTCGCACAGCGAAACCGCCTGGAACAACACGTTCTCCAACTGCCGCACATTGCCCGGCCAATGGTAATGACTGAGCCGGTCCATCGCCGCCGGCGCCAGTTTCGGCAACGGGCAGCCGATCTGCCGGCTGGCCTGATCGAGGAAGTGTTCCACCAGCGGCGTCAAACCATCGAGGCATTCGCGCAGTGGCGGGATGTGCAGCGACAGCACGTTCAAGCGGTGATACAGGTCCTGGCGAAACTCGCCGCGCGCGCACAACTCCGATAGGTCGACCTGGGTTGCGCAGATCACCCGCACGTCCAGGTAAACCTCTTCATCACTGCCCACCCGCCGAAAGCAGCCGTCCTGCAGGAAGCGCAACAATTTCACCTGCAAGCGCGGGCTCATTTCGCCGACGCCATCGAGGAACAGCGTGCCGCCCGCCGTCAGCTCCAGCAGCCCGAGCTTGCCTTCGGCCCGCGCGCCTTCAAAGGCACCTGGGCCGTAGCCGAACAGTTCGGTCTCGGCCATCGACTCCGGCAGCCCCGCGCAGTTGAGCGCCATCAACGGCGACTGTCCGCGCGGGCTCGCCAAATGGCAGGCCCGCGCCAGCAATTCCTTGCCGGTGCCGGTTTCACCTTCAATCAACAACGGCGCATCCAGCGGTGCCATGCGTCGTGCTTCGCGCACCACCGCCGCCATCACTTTCGAGCTCTGGAAGATGCTGTCGAAGCCACGCAGCTCTTGTTTGCGCACGTTATAGATGCGCTCGCCGACCCGGTCCGCGCGGTGCAGGGTGAGCACGGCACCGGCCATGGCCTCGCTGTCGTCGTGTTCCGATTGCAGCGGCGCGATGTCGGCCAGAAAAATGTCGCCCTTGACCTTGACCCGCATGCCGTTGATTCGCGATTTGTTGGCGCGCACCAGTTCCGGCAGGTCAAAATCTTCGGCGTAACGCGACAACGGAATCCCCGGCACCTCGTCCACCCGCACCCCGAGCAACTGCGCCGCCGCACGGTTGGCCGCCACGATGGAGCCGCCCATGTCGATCGACAGCACCGGAAACTCCAGCGCACCGAGCAGCGCATTCAACTCCATGTGCCGCCGCTCGCTGGGCATCAGCCCGACCCGCTTGACGCCAAACACCCCGGCAATCGCCTCGAACTTCGGTCGCAACGCCTGGAACTGAATGTTGATCAGGTTCGGGCAATGCAGGTAGATCGCGTTGCCATGCTCACCGCCCACCTCGCCACGGGCGACGTTGATCCCGTACTCCACCAGCAGATTGAGAATGTCGCGCAGGATGCCGATGCGGTTCTGGCAGTGGACTTTGATACGCATATAAAGGCCCGAAACAGGTGAAGAGGCGATCTGACGCCGGAATTTTCTGCGCGTCGCGCAAGATAGTCGTCAAGATTATGTGACAGCCATCGGCCTTTTCAAACCCGACAGTCACCGCAAACACGACTTATCGCACGAAGCGTAACGAAAATTTTACGAATTAAAGAGACTTTTCCTACTCGACCGGTCTTCAACCTGCTGCAACAACGAACGTTCCGGGGTATTTCTCAGTCCATCGCAGGACATAACAAGAACGAAATTCCCCTCGCAGGAGAGCAGTATGAAGCAGACGCAATACGTGGCCCGCGAGCCCGATGCGCAAGGTTTTATCGACTACCCCGCCGAAGAACACGCGGTGTGGAACACGCTGATCACCCGCCAGATGAAAGTGATCGAGGGTCGTGCGTGCCAGGAATACCTGGACGGTATCGAAAAACTCGGTCTGCCCCACGACCGCATTCCGCAACTGGGCGAAATCAACAAGGTGCTCGGCGAGACCACCGGTTGGCAGGTTGCCCGCGTCCCGGCGCTGATCCCCTTCCAGACATTTTTCGAATTGCTCGCCAGCAAGCAGTTTCCGGTGGCCACGTTCATTCGTACCCGTGAAGAACTGGACTACCTGCAAGAGCCGGACATTTTCCACGAGATCTTTGGCCACTGCCCGCTGCTGACCAACCCGTGGTTCGCCGAATTCACCCACACCTACGGCAAGCTCGGCCTGCAAGCGACCAAGGAAGAACGCGTTTATCTGGCGCGTCTGTACTGGATGACCATCGAGTTCGGCCTGGTCGACACCCCCCAAGGCAAACGCATCTACGGTGGCGGCATCCTGTCTTCGCCGAAAGAAACTGTTTATTCGCTGTCGGACGAGCCCGAGCATCAGGCCTTCGATCCGCTGGAAGCCATGCGCACGCCGTATCGCATCGACATTCTGCAACCGCTGTATTTTGTCCTGCCGAACCTCAAGCGCCTGTTCGACCTGGCCCACGAAGACATCATGGGCATGGTCAAGCAAGGCATGCAGCTGGGTCTGCACGCACCGAAGTTTCCGCCAAAACCAAAAGCCGCGTGACCCGCGACTTTTGCTTACAAGTGAGTCTGTCCGTCGTCGCCACTTTGGTTTAGCGTGGCGACACTGACCGCCAATATAAAAAACACCTTCAGATTTCAGGAAGTCCACCATGTCCACTTTGAACCAAGCCCATTGCGAAGCCTGCCGTGCCGATGCCCCACAAGTCAGCGATGAAGAACTGCCGATCCTGATCAAGCAGATCCCTGACTGGAACATCGAAGTACGCGACAGCATCATGCAGCTGGAAAAAGTCTTCCTGTTCAAGAATTTCAAGCACGCGCTGGCCTTCACCAACGCCGTCGGCGAGATCTCCGAGGCCGAAGGTCACCACCCGGGCCTGCTGACCGAGTGGGGCAAAGTCACCGTGACCTGGTGGAGCCACTCGATCAAAGGCCTGCACCGCAACGACTTCATCATGGCCGCGCGCACTGACGAAGTGGCCAAGACCGCAGAAGGACGCAAGTAATGCACTTCGACGCCATCGGCCGGGTGCCCGGCGACCCGATCCTCGGCCTGATGGAGGCCTACGCGCAGGACTCCAACCCGCGCAAGTTCGACCTCGGCGTGGGCGTCTACAAGGATGCCCAGGGCCTGACGCCGATCCCCGAAGCGGTGAAAATCGCCGAGGCGCGTCTGGTCGAGAGCCAGGACACCAAGACCTACATCGGTGGCCACGGCAATCCGCTGTTCGGCAAGGTCATCAACGAGCTGGTGCTTGGTGCCGATTCGGCGCTGATCGCCGGGCAACGCGCCGGCGCCACCCAGACCCCGGGCGGCACTGGCGCACTGCGTCTGGCGGCGGATTTCATCGCGCAATGCCTGCCGGGCAAAGGCGTGTGGCTGAGCAATCCGACCTGGCCGATCCACGAAACGATTTTCGCGGCCGCCGGGGTCAAGATCAGCCATTACCCGTACGTCGGTAGCGACAACCGCCTCGACGTCGATGCGATGCTCGCCGTGCTCAATGAAGTGCCGAAAGGCGATGTGGTGCTGCTGCACGCGTGCTGCCACAACCCGACCGGTTTCGACCTGAGTCACGACGACTGGCAGCGAGTGCTGGACGTGGTCCGTCGCCGCGATCTGCTGCCGCTGATCGACTTTGCCTACCAGGGCTTCGGCGACGGTCTGGAGCAGGATGCGTGGTCGACCCGGCTGTTCGCAGCCGCGTTGCCCGAGCTGCTGATCACCAGCTCCTGCTCGAAGAACTTCGGCCTGTACCGCGATCGCACCGGTGCGTTGATTGTGAGCGCGAAAACCGCTGACAAGCTCATCGATATCCGCAGCCAGCTGGCGCACATCGCCCGTAACCTGTGGTCGACGCCACCGGATCACGGCGCAGCCGTCGTTGCCACGATCCTCGCCGACCCGGAGCTGAAAAGCCGCTGGGCCGACGAAGTGGAAGCCATGCGTCTGCGCATCGCCCAGTTGCGCAGCGGGCTGGTGGAAGCGCTGGAACCGCACGGTCTGCGCGAGCGCTTTGCGCACATCGGCGTGCAACGCGGGATGTTCTCCTACACCGGCCTGTCGCCGGAACAGGTGAAAAACCTGCGCGAGCATCACAGCGTGTACATGGTCAGCTCGGGCCGGGCCAACGTCGCCGGGATTGATGCGACACGTCTGGATCTGCTGGCCGAAGCGATCGCCAGCGTCTGCAAATAACTCCCCCTTGCCCTGATCGTTCCCACGCTCCGCGTGGGAATGCCTCAATGGACGCTCCGCGTCCGCTTCGGCAGGGACGCAGAGCGTCCCGGGCTGCATTCCCACGCAGAGCGTGGGAACGATCAGGCGCACTCATCGCGAGCAGGCTCGCCCCTGCATTTTCCCTGCGTCACCCTGTCGCACTTGTCTAGACAATCCCGCCCGTCGAAACAAATGGATTTAAAAATCTGTTTGTCACTTTTCCTGCTGTATCCTTCGCAGGCTTTCTGAAAGCGCGGATCTACCAGATCTATCAACAGACTTAGCGAGGAGCGCAACCATGCACGAGATTCCGAATCTCCCCTTCCCAAGCCTGCACGAAACTGAGCAGACGACCACGCAACAAGCCGGTGCCCAACAGCCCGAGCCGAAAGAAGCCGCCGAGAGCCGTCCGGCCGACAGCGAAGAGTAAGCAACACCCGCCGTACAGACCGTGTGGAAAGCGCTAACATGCGCTTTCCACACTGCCTGAAACCTGAGCTGCCATGTCCAAAGAATTCGATGAACAACAGGCCGAGATCCTGATCGGTGCCACCGAGAAGATGATCGAGATCTGGAGCCGTCTCTCGCCCGAGAAACAGGCCGCCCTGCTCGCCCGTTTCGGCAGCGAAGAAAACGCGCTGGCCGCACTGGTCACCACGCAATTGGTCGCCCCGGCCAAATAGTTTTACTTTTCCCCGCCCCAGACGCGTCCGCATCGGTATCATGAGCAGCCTATCTATTCTGCTCTTCCCGTGGATCGTAATTCATGTCGTCCTCTATGCCAGAACCCCAGCGTCCCCTGGCGGTCACGCTGCAAGTCGTTTCCATCGTCCTGTTCACCTTCATCGGCTACCTGAACATCGGCATTCCGCTGGCGGTGCTGCCAGGTTATGTGCACAGCGACCTGGGCTTCGGCGCGGTCATCGCCGGGCTGGTGATCAGCGTGCAATACCTCGCCACCCTGCTCAGCCGTCCGTATGCCGGCAAGATCATCGACAACAAGGGCAGCAAACGTGCGGTGATGATTGGTCTGGCCGGTTGTGGCTTGAGCGGTGTGTTCATGTTGATTTCGGCGTGGACGCCCAATCTGCCGCTGCTGAGCCTGATCAGCCTGTTCGTCGGTCGCCTGGTGTTGGGCAGCGCTGAAAGCCTGGTCGGCTCAGGCTCGATCGGCTGGGGCATCGGCCGCGTCGGCGCCGCCAACACCGCCAAGGTCATCTCGTGGAACGGCATCGCCAGTTACGGTGCGCTGGCGGTCGGTGCGCCGCTGGGGGTGTGGCTGGTCAGCCGTTTTGGCTTGTGGAGCATGGGCGTGAGCATTCTGTTGCTGGCCACGCTGGGGCTGTTGCTGGCCTGGCCGAAAACCGCCGCGCCGATTGTGGCTGGTGAGCGTCTGCCGTTCATGCATGTTCTCGGTCGCGTCTTCCCGCACGGCTGCGGACTGGCGCTGGGCTCGATCGGTTTCGGCACTATCGCCACCTTCATCACTCTGTATTACGCCACGCAGCACTGGGATAACGCGGTGCTGTGCCTGAGCCTGTTCGGCGCCAGCTTCATCGGAGCGCGGCTGCTGTTCGGCAACTTGATCAACCGCCTCGGCGGCTTTCGTGTGGCGATTGCCTGCCTGTCGGTGGAAACCCTGGGCCTGCTGTTGCTGTGGCTCGCGCCGGACGCGCACTGGGCATTGGCCGGTGCGGCATTGAGCGGTTTCGGTTTCTCGCTGGTGTTCCCGGCGCTGGGCGTGGAAGCCGTAAACCTGGTGCCAGCCTCCAGTCGAGGTGCGGCGGTCGGGGCGTATTCGCTGTTCATCGACTTGTCGCTGGGCATCACCGGGCCGCTGGCGGGTGCGATTGCGGCGGGCTTCGGCTTTGCCTCGATCTTCCTGTTCGCCGCCCTCGCGGCGCTGAGCGGTCTGGCATTGAGCGTCTATCTGTACCGCCACACGGCGAAGTACCGCGAAGACTAGAAATCCACCTTGCCGCGCCCGGCCTTGATGCTGCCGCGCTTGGTTTTCGATTCCAGCCGACGTTTCTTTGAGCCCAGCGTCGGCTTGGTCGGCCGGCGCTTCTTCTCGACCTTGGTGGCGCTGAGGATCAGCTCGGTCAAACGCTCCAGCGCATCGGCGCGATTCTGTTCCTGCGTACGATATTGCTGAGCCTTGATGATCAACACACCGTCGCTGGTGATGCGGCTGTCGCGCAACGCCAGCAGTCGCTCCTTGTAGAACTCGGGCAAGGACGAGGCCGGAATGTCGAAACGCAAATGCACGGCGCTGGAGACCTTGTTAACGTTCTGCCCTCCGGCGCCCTGGGCGCGGATGTACGTCAGTTCGATCTCGGCATCCGGCAGATGCACGTTGTTGGAAATCACCAGCATGGAAAAGCGTCCGTATTCAGAACCCGCAGGATACCGCGAAAGCACAAAAAACCCGGCACGTGGCCGGGTTTGTTGTTTTTGCTGCGACGCTTACTTGGCAGCGTTCGCCGCGTGCAGTGCCTGTTGTGCACCGCGCTTGTTCTTGATCACGTAGCAGACCCACATGAACACCACCCACACCGGGATCGCGTACACCGAGATCTGAATGCCCGGGATCAGCAGCATCACGCCGAGAATGAACAGGACGAACGCCAGGCAGATGTAGTTGCCGTACGGGTACCACAGCGCCTTGAACAGCGGCGTCTGGTTAGTCTTGTTCATGTGTTGGCGGAACTTGAAGTGCGAGAAGCTGATCATCGCCCAGTTGATCACCAGTGTTGCAACCACCAGCGACATCAGCAGTTCCAGCGCGTGTTGCGGGATCAGGTAGTTGAGCAGCACGGCCACCAGAGTTACCGCCGCCGAGGCCAGGATCGAACGCACCGGCACGCCGCGCTTGTCGATCTTCGCCAGCGCTTTCGGCGCATCACCCTGCTCGGCCATGCCCAGCAGCATGCGGCTGTTGCAGTAGGTGCCGCTGTTGTACACCGACAATGCCGCGGTCAGAACCACGAAGTTGAGGATGTGCGCAGCAGTGTTGCTGCCGAGCATCGAGAACACCTGCACGAACGGGCTGCCGCTGTAGGAATCGCCCGAAGCGTTGAGGGTTTCCAGCAGGCTGTCCCACGGGGTCAGCGACAGCAGGATCACCAGTGCGCCGATGTAGAAAATCAGGATCCGGTAGATCACCTGGTTGATCGCTTTCGGGATCACGGTTTTCGGCTTGTCGGCTTCGGCTGCGGTGAAACCGAGCATTTCCAGACCGCCGAAGGAGAACATGATGATCGCCATTGCCATCACCAGACCGCTGACGCCGTTCGGGAAGAAGCCGCCGTGGGACCACAGGTTGCTGACCGAAGCCTGCGGGCCGCCATGGCCGCTGACCAGCAGGTAGCTGCCCAGGGCGATCATGCCGACGATCGCCACGACCTTGATGATCGCGAACCAGAATTCGGCCTCACCGAAGACTTTGACGTTGGCCAGGTTGATCGCGTTGATCAGCACGAAGAACGCAGCGGCGGTCACCCAGCTCGGGATCTCCGGCGCCCAGTAGTGGATGTATTTGCCGACCGCGGTCAGCTCCGACATGCCCACCAGGATGTACAGGATCCAGCAGTTCCAGCCCGACAGGAAACCGGCGAAACCGCCCCAATACTTGTGCGCAAAGTGGCTGAAGGAGCCGGCCACCGGCTCTTCGACGATCATTTCGCCGAGCTGGCGCATGATCATGAAGGCGATGAAGCCGCAGATGGCATAGCCGAGGATCATTGACGGGCCGGCGGATTTCAGCACCCCGGCCGAGCCGAGGAACAATCCGGTACCGATCGCGCCACCGAGGGCGATCAGTTGAATATGGCGATTTTTCAGGCCGCGTTTCAGCTCGCCTGATTGCGAGTTTTGTCCACTCATGAAAAAGGTCTCACGCAAGGTTTGATGATGTTCAGTAGACGTTGCTGCAAGGTTGCGATTTCAGCCAACCTTGATCAAACCCCAGCGCAGGCACCAGGAATTCAGCTTTTTTACAACGGTCATGCGTCACCTGTTTGTTTTTATCTGTGACGAAATCGAACCCGACACGCTTGTGACGCGGCGGAGTGAACAAGGCGGATAAACCTTGAGGTTTGCGCGATTACGCAGAGGGTCACAGTTAAAACGCGGCGCATTGTACACCGCTAACCCCCTGCTGCCAGACCTCGCCGGATCAGCGTGTCGGTTGCCGGGATTGCATGTGTCCACCCCGGGAGGCCCGGGCGGCTGCAAAAATTGAGTCAGGCCTTTGCAGGCCATCGGCGTGGACGATGGAAAATCCGCCCCACGTGGAGAAGTGAAATTGGATTACGGCGTTCATTGCGCCTCCTTCTTGTTATGCACCTGCACGACAGGCATGCAGCGCATCTCACCTTCCAAACGACGCTGAAACAAGCGCGCCAGAGCGCTGCGCAAGGCCCGGCGGGCCTGGCTCCGGCAGATTTTCCTTACAGCCTGACAAAGGCACCCGATTCACGGGACTGCGACGGCTTTTTCGTAAATATTCACTGACAGTGCGTAACGTAAAGTTTCCACTCCAGACCCATCGAAGCGGCGTCCGGTAATTGACGTTAGCTGGCTAACTATTTGAAAGACGTTAAGTTTTTTGTTTTAAAACAAGAAAAACATGCCCAAAAAATAGAAATAAAAAGTCCAAAAAAAAACGCCAACCCTGAGGTTGGCGTTTCTGTTTTCAGCTTGAAGCTTGCCGCTCGCAGCTTACAACCGCGTTATTCCGGCTTCTTGCGACCGAAACCCGGACGCTGGCCGGAACCGGCCGGTGCGCCACGGCGCTTGCCCGACGGCTTGTCATCATCAGCCAGCTTGATGCCTGGACGCTTCGGCGATGGCTTGGACGGACGCTTGGTGTCGACTGGACGATCCGCCACCGGCGTACCGCGACCTTCGCCCCGCTCGGTACGGCCGTTGGCCGGACGCGGAGTACGTGGACCGCGCTCGCCATCCGGACGCGCTGCCGGCTTGCGACCTGGACGCTCACCTTCGATCTGCGGCTCGCGGACCGGACGCGGACCGGCGCCAATCGGTGCACCGTTGGCCGGACGCAGGGTGCGCACGCGCTCGGTGCGGGCCATCGGACGCGACGACTTGCGCTGCATGCGGTCGAGCTTGTCTTTGCTCTTGGCATTCAGTTGCGGCATGGCCACCGGAGTCAGGCCGACTTCGGCGCTCAGCACGTCGACTTCGTACTGGCTCATTTCGCGCCAGCGGCCCATCGGCAGGTCGGAGTTGAGGAACACCGGACCGAAACGCACGCGCTTCAGACGGCTGACCACCAGGCCCTGGGATTCCCACAGGCGACGTACTTCACGGTTACGGCCTTCCATCACCACGCAGTGATACCAGTGGTTGAAGCCTTCGCCGCCCGGTGCCTGTTGAATGTCGGTGAAACGCGCCGGGCCGTCTTCCAGCACAACGCCGGCCTTCAGGCGCTCGATCATTTCGTCATCGACTTCGCCACGTACACGCACCGCGTACTCGCGGTCCATCTCGTAGGACGGGTGCATCAGACGGTTGGCCAGTTCACCGTCGGTGGTGAACATCAGCAGACCGGTGGTGTTGATGTCGAGACGACCGATGTTGATCCAGCGGCCTTCTTTCGGACGCGGCAGCTTGTCGAACACGGTAGGACGGCCTTCCGGGTCGTCACGGGTGCAGATCTCGCCGTCGGGCTTGTTGTACATGATCACGCGGCGAACCGACTCGGCGGCTTCTTCACGCTTGATGACCTTGCCATCAATGGTGATGGCGTCGTGCATGTCGACACGCAGGCCCAAAGTGGCGTCTTTGCCATTGACCTTGATCCGGCCGGCAGCAATCCAGGATTCGACGTCACGGCGCGAGCCGACGCCGATACGGGCGAGGACTTTCTGCAGCTTTTCGCCTGCTGGGCCGATTTCCTGGTCGTCTTTCTGATTGATGTCACTCATCTGGGCACCTCCCGGTGTGGTCTGTTCAGCGGCGTTGAATGAGCCGCTGAAGCGTTGAAATCTGGGTTTTCGGGCGAAGGGATCGCCGAAGGGTCGCGAATCATACGCGGATGTGGCCGCGCGCGCATCAGAGACTAGTCGATCAGGGCAAGGTTATTTCTTTTTCCGCCGACCGGTGGCCCCGAGCTTGATCAGACGCAGCGCAGCTTCGGCCAGTACGGTGCGCTTGTCGTCCTTGTCGAGTTTCTTCCAGGCCCGGATCTCGCGCTTGCTGCGGCCGCAGCCGAGGCAGATGTCGTCGCTGAACTTGCAGACGCTGATGCACGGATCCTTGGTCGAGCTCATGCTCAATCCTCGAACTCGCGGCGTTCGGCTTCGATGGCTTCGGCCAGGGCGCGGGCTTCGGCTTCTTCTTCGCTCAGTTCTTCCTCGGCGGCGGGTTCTGGCGCGGGCTGTTCGAGACGGGCGACGGCGGCCAGCAGTTTTTCCCGGGCTTCGGCCACGCCGAGTACATCGTCTTCCTGCTCGGGCTCGAACTCTGACTCGGACTCAAATTCAGGCTCGAATTCAGGCTCAAATTCAGATTCTGGCTCACCCTCGACCGACGGCTCGACCGGATCGGACTCAACCCCGGTCGGCATCGACTCGCCGCCCAGCCCATCACGCAGCAAGTCGTCGAAGTCGGTCTTGATCCCCTCCTCCATGCTGTCCAGTTCCAGCAGCAGGGTGTGGAAACTGGTTTCTTCCTTCGGTTCTTCCGGCTCGGCGCTGGCGTCGGCCAGCTCCTGCAAGCCCGGCGGCACGGGAGCATCGTCGAAGTCGAGCACCGGATCTGCCTCGATCTCGCGCAATTCGGCCAGCGGCGGCAGGTCGTCGAGGTTCTTCAGGTTGAAGTGATCGAGAAACGCCTTGGTGGTGGCAAACATCGCCGGTTTGCCCGGCACGTCGCGGTAACCGACGATGCGGATCCACTCGCGCTCCATCAGCGTCTTGACGATGTTGGTGTTGACCGCCACGCCCCGCACGTCCTCGATCTCGCCCCGGGTGATCGGCTGGCGATAGGCGATCAGTGCCATGGTTTCCAGCAGCGCCCGGGAATAGCGCTGCGGGCGCTCTTCCCACAAACGACCGACCCACGGCGCGAACTTCTCGCGGATTTGCAGGCGATAGCCCGACGCAACTTCCTTGAGCTCAAACGCCCGGCCCTCACAGGACTTGCCGAGCAGGGTCAGGGCTTTCTTGAAGACCGGCGGTTCCGGGCGTTCGCCTTCTTCGAAGAGTTCATAGAGGCGCTCGAGGGATTGCGGCTTTCCCGAGGCCAACAGAAAGGCTTCAAGCAGGGACGCCAGCTCGCGGGGTTCAGTCAGGTTCATATCGGGACTCGTTATTCGGCTCGGGCTCGCACGTGGATCGCGGCGAACGGCTCATTCTGCACCAGCTCGATCAGGGATTCCTTGACCAGTTCAAGGATCGCCATGAAGGTCACCACCACCCCGAGCTTGCCCTCCTCGGCGGTGAACAGCTCGACGAACGGCACAAACCCGCCGCCCTTGAGCCGCTCCAGCACATCACTCATGCGCTCGCGGGTGGACAGCGCCTCGCGGCTGACCTGATGGCTTTCGAACATGTCGCCCCGGCGCAGCACTTCGGCCATGGACATCAGGATTTCTTCCAGCGCCACATCGGGCAACAGCTTGCGCGCGCGGGCTTCCGGGGCATCGAGCTTGGGCACGATCACGTCGCGACCGACCCGGCTCAGGCCATCGATGCCTTCGGCGGCGGCCTTGAACCGTTCGTACTCCTGCAGTCGGCGGATCAGTTCGGCGCGCGGGTCGTCTTCTTCGTCCTCGACGGTTTCGGCCCGGGGCAGCAGCATCCGCGACTTGATCTCGGCCAGCATCGCGGCCATCACCAGGTATTCGGCGGCCAGTTCCAGGCGCACCGACTGCATCAGCTCGACATAGCCCATGTACTGACGGGTGATTTCCGCCACCGGGATGTCGAGGATGTTGATGTTCTGTTTGCGGATCAGGTACAGCAGCAGGTCGAGCGGGCCTTCGAAGGCTTCGAGGAAGACTTCCAGCGCGTCGGGCGGGATGTACAGGTCCAGCGGCATTTCCGTAACCGCCTGGCCATAGACCATGGCAAACGGCAGTTCCTGCTGGGCACCGGCCTGGGGATCAACGGTTTCCACTGCGGACATTCAGGCCTCGACCATGAATGGCGCAGGATCGCCGCAACCGACGCGGATCACTTCCGGATCGTCGCCCGTGAGGTCGATCACGGTGGAGGCCTTGATACCGCCAAAGCCGCCATCGATGATCAGGTCCACCTGATGCTCCAGCAACTGGCGCATTTCATACGGATCGCTCAACGGGTCTTCTTCGCCCGGCATGATCAGGGTCACGCTCATCAGCGGCTCGCCCAGTTCGGCCAGCAACGCCAGCGCGATCGGGTGGCTCGGCACCCGCAGTCCGATGGTGCGTTTCTTCGGATGGAGCAACAGGCGCGGTACTTCACGCGTGGCGTTGAGAATGAAGGTGTACGGTCCCGGCAAGTGGGCTTTGAGGATTCGAAAGGTCCCGGTGTCGATCTTGGCGTAGTTGCCCAGTTGCGACAGATCGCTGCAGATCAGCGCGAAGTTGTGCTTTTCGTCGAGCTGACGCAGGCGTCGAACGCGCTCGATGCCGTTCTTGTCGCCAATCTGGCAGCCGATTGCGTAGGAAGAGTCCGTGGGATAGACCACCACCCCGCCCTTGCGGATGATCTCGACCGCCTGTTTGATCAGGCGCGCTTGCGGGTTTTCCGGATGAATCTGGAAAAATTGACTCACATTCTCTACCTGTTCAGACGGCGGCAATAACTGTGTCATGTTTGAACCGACACCACAGGGGTGGAAGGTCCTCCGGCACCGGCCGGTACTGGCCGATCTCTGACCAGCCACCAGGGCCATGGAAATCACTGCCGGCGCTGACCAGCAGACCGAACTCACGGGCAAGGATTGCCAGGCTGCCCACCTGTTCCGCAGGCTGATGACCGTTGACCACTTCGATCGCGTGCCCGCCCGCTTGAATATAGTCGGCAATCAGCTTTCGGCGCTTGCTGCGGGTGAAATCGTAGTGCCACGGATGCGCCAGACTGACCCAGGCGCCGGCGGCGCGCAGCGTGCCGACGGTGTCTTCGAGGGTCGGCCAGTGTTGCTTGACGTCCCCCAGCTTGCCGGCGCCGAGCCATTTGCGAAACGCCTCGGCGCGATCCTTTACAAAACCTTCACGCACCATCCAGTCGGCGAAATGCGGGCGGGCCGGCGCGTTGCCGCTGTCGCCCAGTTCCTGCTGGATCTGCCGCGCGCCGTCGAGCGCATTCGGCATGCCCTTGAGGGCGAGCTTGCGGCTTATCTCCTCAGACCGCAGCCAGCGACCGTCGTGCAACTGCGCAATCGCCTCGACCAACGGTGCGGCATTGACGTCGAAACCGTAGCCGAGCACGTGAATGGTCGCCCCGCCCCAGGTGCAGGACAACTCGACGCCGTTGACCAGTTGTATGCCCAGCGCCTCGGCGGCCGTGCGCGCTTCGGCGAGGCCTTCGAGGGTGTCGTGATCGGTCAGGGCCAGGACTCGCACGCCGTTCTCGAACGCACGCGCAACCAGTGCCGCAGGCGCCAGGGCGCCATCGGAGGCCGTGCTGTGGCAGTGCAAATCAACATTCACGGGGATGTGTAACCTCAAATCAGCTGGCGCTATCGCGCGCCCATATGTTTGTTATTATGCCGCCACATCCAGCTTCTGGCTCTCACTGTGAAACAATTCATCGATTTCATCCCGCTTCTGCTGTTCTTCATCGTCTACAAACTCGATCCACGCACCGTCGACGTTGCCGGCCATGAACTGACGGTAGGCGGCATTTACAGTGCAACCGCCGTGCTGATCATCAGCTCCCTGGTGGTGTACGGCGCGATCTTCATCAAGCAGCGCAAGCTGGAGAAGAGCCAGTGGCTGACGCTGGTCGCCTGCCTCGTGTTCGGCAGCCTGACCCTGGCCTTTCACAGCGAAACCTTCCTGAAATGGAAAGCCCCGGTGGTCAACTGGCTGTTCGCCCTGGCCTTCATCGGCAGCCACTTCATCGGTGATCGCCTGCTGATCAAACGCATCATGGGCCACGCGCTGACCCTGCCGGATCCGGTCTGGACCCGACTGAACATCGCCTGGATCGGTTTCTTCCTGTTCTGCGGTGCCGCCAACCTGTTCGTCGCCTTCACCTTCCAGGACTACTGGGTGGACTTCAAGGTGTTCGGCAGCCTGGGCTTGACCGTGCTGTTCCTGGTCGCTCAAGGCATCTACCTGTCCCGTCACCTGCACGACGCCGATACCACAACGCCAAAAACCGAGGACTGACATGCTTTACGCCATCATTGCCACCGACGTCGCCAACTCCCTGGAAGCCCGCCTCGCTGCGCGCCCGGCACACCTTGACCGCCTGCAAGTGCTCAAGGGCGAAGGCCGCATCGTGCTGGCCGGCCCGCACCCGGCGGTCGACAGCAATGATCCGGGCGCAGCAGGTTTCAGCGGCAGCCTGATCGTTGCCGAATTCGATTCCCTGAGCGCGGCGCAAGCCTGGGCCGATGCCGACCCGTACATTGCCGCCGGCGTCTACGCCAACGTGATCGTCAAGCCGTTCAAGCAAGTCCTGCCGTAACCGCCCCCGCCAATGTCCCCACGCGATGAACCTTGTCGGTTCATCGCGTTCTCAATCGCTCATTATTCTCGTTTGCCGGCCGACAACCTGCCCAATATCCATTTGGAAACAGGAGTCGCGATGCGCAAGGGTCCGTTGTGTCTGATGTTGGTCACGTTGTCGATCGTGGCGCCCGCCCATGGTGAAGAAAGCACCGAAGGCGGCAGCTCCACACCGCTTTCGTTGAGCGCCGGCAGTCAGATCACCGAGTTGCAGCAGCGCCTGAAGGCCAGCGAGCAGCAACGGGAAGAACTGAGCAAACAACTGCAAAGTGCCGACAACACCCGCGAAAGCGCCCAGCTCGCCCGGTTGCGCCAGGAGAACCAGCGTCTGAAGCTGCAACTCAAGGAAGCCCAGGCCAGCCCGCTGCCGCGCCTGCTGACCGAACAGCAGCAATGGTTCGTCACCGGGGCCGGGGTAGCGCTATTGGCGCTGCTCTGCGGTATCTTTGCCAGTGGAGCAAGCCGAAAACGTCGGCAATGGCTAAATTGAGTGAGTCATGAGCGAGCTGTTACTGATTGATGATGACCAGGAGTTGTGTGAACTCCTGAGTAGCTGGCTGAGCCAGGAAGGCTTTCAGGTCCGGGCCTGCCACGATGGCCAGAGTGCCCGCAAGGCGCTGGCCGAAACCGCGCCGGCGGCCGTGGTGCTGGACGTGATGCTGCCCGACGGCAGCGGTCTGGAACTGCTCAAGCAATTGCGCAGCGATCACGCCGACCTGCCGGTGCTGATGCTCTCGGCCCGGGGCGAGCCGCTGGACCGGATCCTCGGCCTGGAACTGGGCGCCGACGATTACCTGGCCAAACCCTGCGATCCGCGCGAACTGACCGCCCGCCTGCGCGCCGTGCTGCGCCGCAGTCATCCGGCCGCCGTGTCGACCCAGCTCGAACTGGGCGACCTGAGCTTCAGCCCGGTGCGCGGCGTGGTCAGCATCGACGAAAAGGAATTCACCCTCACCGTCTCCGAAAGCCGCCTGCTCGAAGCCCTGCTGAAGCAACCGGGCGAGCCGCTGGACAAACAGGAACTGGCGCAGATCGCCCTCGGCCGCAAGCTGACGCTGTACGACCGCAGCCTGGACATGCACGTCAGCAACCTGCGCAAAAAGATCGGCCCGCACCCCGACGGTCGCCCGCGCATCGTTGCCCTGCGCAGCCGTGGCTACTACTACAGCCTCTAACCGCCTGTAAGTTTTGTCAGGTCGGCGCGAAAACGTGTTTACCCAAGCTTTACACAGCGCTGACCGCCGCTGACCTTGATCTCCGTAATCTGTACTCATCCGGAACGTACCGGGAACGAGACAAAGGAGATTCACCATGCGCAAGACTCTTATCGCTCTGATGTTCGCCGCTGCCCTGCCGACCGTCGCCATGGCCATGCCACAGGATGGCGGCCCGATGGGTGGCCCGCTGGACGGCCCGCGCCATGGCGGTCAGATGCACGGCATGCACGGCAAAGGCCCGTACAGCCAGTTGGACCTGTCCCGCGAACAGCGCGAGCAGATCCGCAAGATCATGGGCGAGCAGATGCACGAGCGTAAGCAGACGGTCGAAAAATACCTGGAGAAACTCTCGCCAGCCGACCAGAAAGCCATGAAGGACGAGATGGCGGCCAACCACAAGAAAGCCGAATCCGATGTCCGCGCCGTGTTGAAACCGGATCAACAGAAGAAATTCGACGAGATCCAGAAGAAACAGGCCGAGCGTCGCGCCGAATGGGCCGAGTTCAAAGCCTGGAAAGCGCAACAGCCGCAAAAGGCGCAATAATGTTCTGACCCGACGGTTCACGCCGTCGGGTCTTTTTTCACCCGGCCCAATGTGGGAGCGAGCCTGCTCGCGATAGCGTAGTGTCAGACAGCTCAGTCCTGTCTGGTACACCGCTATCGCGAGCAGGCTCGCTCCCACAGGTTTTGCGCTTGTTTGAGGATTTTCTGTGCGTTCATTGTTCTGGCGTATCCTCGCCAGCTTCTGGCTGGCCATCGCTCTGGTTGCAGGGCTTTCCATTCTGCTGGGGCACATGCTCAACCAGGACGCATGGATCCTCAGCCGCCATCCGGGCCTCAACACCCTGGCCGCGGAGTGGACGCAGACCTACGAAGCCCAGGGCGAAGACGCCGCCCAGGACATCCTCGAACAGCGCAAACGCCAGTACCACATCGACGTGCAAGTGCTGAATGAAAGCGGCGACCCGGTGGTGCGCGGCACCTTCCCCCGGCGCGCGGCCGCCTTCGAAGCGCGGCAGAACAATGATGACCGGCGCCTGCCCTGGCGCCGTCTGACCGACGAATTCACCAGCGACAAAAGCGGCGACACCTACCTCTTCATCTACCGCATCCCACACCCGGAACTCGACGCCTGGCACCGCGAAAGCCTGCTCTGGCCGCTGAGTGCGCTGGGCATCGCGCTGGTGGTGCTGACCCTGTTCAGCCTGCTGGTGACGTTTTCCATCACCCGCCCGCTCAGTCGCCTGCGCGGTGCAGTGCATGACCTCGGCCAGACCACCTATCAGCAGAACAGCCTGGCGCAACTGGCCAACCGCCGCGATGAATTCGGCGTGCTGGCCAACGACTTCAACCGCATGGGCGCACGCCTGCAAAGTCTGATCGGCAGTCAGCGTCAGTTGCTGCGCGACGTCTCCCACGAATTGCGCTCACCGCTGGCACGGCTGCGCATCGCGCTGGCACTGGCCGAACGGGCGAGCCCCGAAGAACGGGAAAAACTCTGGCCACGCCTGACCCGCGAGTGCGACCGGCTGGAAGCGTTGATCAGTGAAATTCTGGTGCTGGCGCGGGTCGATGCCGACAACGCCAGCGCCGAAGACGTGGATCTGAATGCCTTGCTCGCCACCCTGCAAAAGGACGCGCAACTTGGTTCGCCGGAGCAGACCGTGCGTCTGGAGGCCGAGCCGGCGCTCAATCTGACGGGTTGGCCGACCATGATCGAGCGCGCCGTGGACAACCTGCTGCGCAATGCCCAGCGCTTCAACCCGGTCGGGCAGTCGATTGAAATGCAGGCGTCACGTCAGGGCGAGCGGATCGTGGTCAGCGTGCGTGACCATGGGCCGGGGGTGCAGGCCGAGCATCTGAGCCAGTTGGGCGAACCGTTTTATCGAGCGCCGGGGCAGACCGCTGCGGGCCATGGCCTGGGGCTGGCGATAGCCCGGCGGGCGGCGGAGCGGCATGGCGGGACGCTGCTGCTGGCCAATCACCCGCAGGGCGGGTTTGTGGCCAGTCTTGAGTTACCGCTGGAGCCGGGGGCTGTTGTTCAGCCCTGATGGAGTCAGGCTTTACCCGGCCAGGCGCTGACAAACTCCGCCAGATCAACTTTCTCGGCCACCCGCGGTTCTTTCTGCGGCGTGCCGAGGTACAGGAACGCAATCACCTCTTCGTCATCCGTCAGGCCCAAACCCTTGGCGACATGTTTCGAGTACGCCAGATCACCCGTACGCCACACCGCGCCAATCCCCTGCGCATAAGCCGCCAGCAGAATCCCGTGCGCCGCACAGCCCGCCGCCAGCAATTGCTCAGCCTTCGGGTATTTGACGTGATCCTGCAACTTGGCGATGACCACGACCACCAGCGGCGCCCGCAGCGGGCCGTTGCGCGCCTTGTCGATCATCGCTTCGGTGACTTCGCCTTCCTGCATTTGTGCCGCTTGCGCCAGCAACTCGCCCATCTGCTCACGCGCCGCGCCTTCGACGGTCAGGAAGCGATACGGCTGCAAATGGCCGTGATCCGGTGCGCGGGTCGCGGCGGCGAACAGCACTTCGCGCTGTTCGGCGGTGGGGGCCGGATCGATCAGTCGTGGAACGGAAACACGGTTGAGCAAAGCGTCGAGAGCCTGCATCGGCCACCTCCTGAAAAAAATGTCCGGCTATTCTAGCTGCAAGTGATCCAGACGCGTCGGTTTACATGCCTTGCACCGCAGGTAGAATGGCGCCCTTCCCACATCAGCCCGAGCGGACTTCATGGCGTTGCCGACCTTACGGATCATTGGTTTCATCATCGGCATCTTCCTGATCACCCTGGCCATCGCCATGGTCGTGCCCATGGCCACCCTGGTGATTTTCGAGCGCACCGGAGATCTGCCGTCGTTCCTCTGGGCGAGCATGATCACCTTCGTCGCCGGCCTCGCGCTGGTGATTCCGGGGCGTCCGGAACACATTCACCTGCGCCCCCGGGACATGTACCTGCTGACCGTCAGCAGCTGGCTGGTGGTGTGCATCTTTGCCGCGCTGCCGTTTCTGCTGACACAGCACATCAGTTACACCGACTCGTTCTTCGAAAGCATGTCCGGCATCACGGCCACCGGCTCGACTGTGCTTAACCATCTGGACGACATGTCCCCCGGCATTCTGATGTGGCGCTCGCTGCTGCACTGGATCGGTGGTATCGGCTTCATCGGCATGGCGGTGGCGATCCTGCCGCTGCTGCGCATCGGTGGCATGCGGCTGTTCCAGACCGAATCCTCGGACCGCTCGGAAAAGGTCATGCCCCGCTCGCACATGGTGGCGCGGCTGATCGTGGCGGCCTACGTCGGCATCACGATTCTCGGCAGCCTGGCGTTCTGGTGGGCCGGGATGAGCCCGTTCGATGCGATCAACCACGCGATGTCGGCGATTTCCACCGGCGGGTTCTCGACCTCCGACCAGTCCCTGGCCAAATGGACGCAACCGGCGGTGCACTGGGTGGCGGTGGTGGTGATGATTCTTGGCAGCCTGCCGTTCACCCTGTACGTGGCGACGCTGCGCGGCAACCGCCGGGCGCTGATCAAGGATCAACAAGTGCAGGGTTTGCTCGGGATGTTGCTGGCGACCTGGCTGGTGCTCGGCACCTGGTACTGGTGGACCACCAACCTGCATTGGCTGGACGCCCTTCGCCACGTGGCGCTGAACGTGACGTCGGTAGTCACCACCACCGGATTTGCGCTGGGCGACTACAGCCTGTGGGGCAACTTCTCGCTGATGCTGTTCTTCTATCTGGGCTTCGTCGGTGGCTGTTCCGGTTCGACGGCGGGCGGAATCAAGATCTTCCGTTTCCAGGTCGCCTACATCCTGCTCAAGGCCAACCTTAACCAGCTGATTCACCCTCGCGCGGTGATCAAGCAGAAGTACAACGGTCATCGCCTCGACGAAGAGATCGTCCGGTCGATTCTGACGTTCTCGTTCTTCTTCGCGATCACCATTTGCGTGATCGCCCTGCTGCTGTCGCTGCTGGGCGTGGACTGGATGACGGCGTTAACCGGCGCCGCCAGCACCGTGTCCGGCGTTGGCCCAGGCCTGGGCGAGACCATCGGCCCGGCCGGCAACTTCGCCAGCCTTCCGGATGCGGCCAAGTGGATTCTGTCGTTCGGCATGCTGCTCGGCCGACTGGAGATCATTACGGTGTTTGTACTGTGTATTCCGGCGTTCTGGCGTCACTGATCGCGTTCGGCGCTTCCAGCAACCGCGCCCGGTAATCGCCGGGCGTGGTGTCGAACCAGCGGCGAAAGGCGCGGAAGAAATTGCTCGGGTCGGCAAACCCCAACAGATAGGCAATCTCCAGCAAGGTCATGCTCGGCTGCGCCAGGTATTGCTCGGCGAGTTCGCGGCGGGTGTCGTCGAGCAACTGCTGAAAACTGGTGCCCTCCTCCTGCAAGCGTCGTTGCAAGGTGCGCTGCGACAGATGCAGCGTCTGCGCCACCGTGTCGCGCTTGGGCTCGCCCTGCGGCAGCAGGCGGCACAACACCTGACGCGCCTTGTGGGTCACGCGGCTTTCGGAAAACCGCGCCAGATATTCCCCGGCAAACCGGTCGTGCAACAGCGCCATCGCCTCGTTGGCGGTGGGCAGTGGCGCTTCCATGTCGGCCCGTTCGAAGATCAGCGCATCGTACGGCGCGTTGAACACCAGCGGTGCATGGAAGGCTTGTTTGTAGGGTTCGAGATCATCCGGTTCGTCGCCCTGCACCAGCACTTTGCGCGGGTGCAGCGTGCGCCCGGTCAGCCAGCCACACAGTGCGAGTGCGCAGGCCAGCGAGGCTTCGGCACTTTGCCGGGTCGGCGGCAGGTGATCGCCATGCACCGTCAGAATCAGCGCATAACCCTCGTCGAGCAGCCGAAAACTCAGGTCGGCACTTTCGGCGATGATCCGCTGATACCGCACCAGTCGCTGAAAACCTTCCGCCAGCGTATTGCTGGACATCAGCGCATAACCCGCGACATGGAACGAAGCCGGCCGCACCACCTTGCCCATGTTCAGGCCGATCGCCGGATTGCCGGACAGCTCGACCGCCCGTTGCCAGAGTCGGGTCATGGAATCCTGCGGGAAGCGTGCGTCCGGATCCTCCAGCGCCGCGTAGTCGAGCCCCAGTTGTCTGAACAAAACCCGGCAATCCAGGCCGTCCATTTCCAGTGCTTTGACAATCCCCATCGCCCAGCTTGCAGAAGTCGTTCGTTCGCTCATGGCGTTTTTTCTTGGATGACATGGTGAGCCGCATACTACGGCCGATTTCCCAAGGATAGTAAAGTGGCGCCGATTGTCACTGGCCGACGCCATTGATCACTCTAGACTCAAATAAGCTACCCGCCGAACAACTTGCAATCAGAACAATAACCACAGAGATCGCAGTCGTGGAAACCATCAAGCATTTCAACAGCTTCGCCGAGTTCTATCCGTATTACCTCAGCGAACACAGCAACAGCACCTGCCGTCGCCTGCATTTCATCGGCACGACGCTGGTGATCTTCATTCTCGCCCTGACCATCGCCAAGGGCGCCTGGCTGCTTTTACTTGCGTTGCCACTGGCGGGCTACAGCTTTGCCTGGGCCGGCCATTTCTTTTTCGAGAAAAACCGCCCGGCCACCTTCCAGCATCCGTTCTACAGCCTGCTCGGCGACTTCGTCATGTACCGCGACATGATCCTGGGCCGCGTGCCGTTCTAGAAATTCCGACCAAGAGGACTGCCGATGAATGCCACTGCCCGTTTCACCCACATGAAGGACGGCACACAGGACGACTGGGCGATCATTGCGGCGGATTTCAGCGCCTACGCCCGTCAGTTGCCGGGCCGGATCATGGCCCACCTGAAACTGCTCGAAGGCGATTTCGGCGGTTTCCCGGTGGATCGCCTGACCCACTCGCTGCAAACCGCCACCCGCGCCTTTCGCGACGGACGCGACGAGGAATACGTGGTCTGCGCCCTGCTCCACGACATCGGCGACACCCTCGGTTCCTACAATCACCCGGACATCGCCGCCGCCATTCTCAAGCCGTTCGTCAGCGCCGAAAATCTGTGGATGGTGGAAAAGCACGGGATCTTCCAGGGCTACTACTTCTTCCATCACCTGGGCATGGATCGGCACTTGCGCGAGCAATTCAGCGACCACCCGCAGTTTCTGGAAACCGCGGAGTTCTGCGCCAAATATGACGCGGCAGCATTCGACCCCGAGTACGACACCCTGCCGCTGAGCTTCTTCGAGCCGATGATGGAAAGGCTGTTTGCCCAGCCGAAAAACTCGATATACAAGGCGGCGATGGAAGAGCACAGCCCGGCCTGAGTTGTTTTGAGAACTCAGGCCAGTTCGGCAACCTTCGCCGCTTTCAGTTCGGCTTCCCGCGCCTGCGCATCCGCCAGGCGATACAGCTCGATCGTGCCGTCCCAGTGCTCGATCAGCGCCGTACACGACTCCACCCAATCGCCACAGTTGAGGTAATCCACCTCGCCGACCTTACGGATCTCGGCGTGGTGGATGTGCCCACAGACCACCCCGTGCAGCTCGCGCTTCACGCATTCGTGGGCGATGGCTTCTTCGAAGTCGCTAATGAAGCTGACCGCCGTCTTCACCTTATGCTTGAGATAGGCCGACAACGACCAGTAGCCGTAACCGTATTTCGCCCGCCAGTGATTGAGCCAGCGGTTGAGGGTCAGGGTGAACTCGTAGGCCGAATCGCCGAGGAACGCGAGCCAGCGGTGATAGCGGGTGATTACGTCGAACTGGTCGCCGTGAATCACCAGCAGATGCCGGCCATCGGCGGTGACGTGCACCGCTTCGTCGACCAGCTGGATATTGCCCAGAATCAGTTTTGAATAGCGGCGCAGGAATTCGTCATGGTTACCGGTGACGTAGATCACCTCGGTGCCGCGCTTGCTCATGGTCAACAAACGGCGGATCACGTTGGTGTGCGCCTGCGGCCAGTACATGCCGCCGCGCAGTTTCCAGCCGTCGATGATGTCGCCGACCAGGTAAATCTTGTCGGCGTGGTAGCCCTTGAGAAATTGCGACAGATGCTCGGCCTGGCAATCCCGCGTGCCCAGGTGCACGTCGGAGATCCACAGGGTGCGAACCCGTTGTTTACGGCTGGGTCTGGCGAGCTCGGCGCTGGTCATGGGCAACCCTCTGCGATGTTTTCGCCACTCTGCGCGCGCCCGGTTAATCGACCATGACAGGTATGCGTCAGTCGTGTGACAAACGCGCCGCCCCTGCGCCGGTGTAGACTGGCGGCTCGCCCGGAGACCGCCATGCAACCGATCCTGACCCTGCGCCATTACAGCCACGACCTGATCGCCCACAGCCACGACCACGCGCAACTGGTGTTCGGCCTGTCCGGCGCGCTGGATTTCGAAGTCGAAGGGCGTGGCAGCCAGGTATTGCAGCAGAGTTTCGTGGTGATTCCCGCCGGCGCGCATCACGCGTGCGGCAGTCCCAAGGGCAGCCGCTGTCTGGTGCTGGATGTGCCCGACGAACAATGGCTGACGCGCTCGTTGGGCGATCACGCCGATGCCAGCCGCCGTCTGCTGGACAACGCCGCGCGGTTGTCGCTGGATGCCGGGCAAGGTCAATTGGTCAACTGGCTGGCGAACAGTCCGGTGGACGACCCGCTGATTGCGCAACAAGGCGCGGTGTTGTTGCTGGCGAGCCTGAACCACGTGCCACCCGCCGAGATCGTGGCGCGCCGCCTGCCCTACGCGGCACTCGATGCACACATCGAGCAGTACGCGGCCTATCCGCTGCAAGTGGCGGATCTGGCGCGCGTCGCCGGGTTATCCAGCGCCCGGCTGCATGCGCGGTTTGTCGCCGAATGCGGGCAGACGCCGATGGACTACATTCGCAGTCGCCGTCTGCACAAAGCCGTGGCGCTGTTGCGCAACACCACGCTGCCCGTCGGTGAAGTGGCCAGCCGTGTCGGCTACAACTCGCAAAGCGCGTTCTCGGCCGCCGTCCTGCGTGAGTTCGGCACCTCTCCTACACAATTGCGACGCGAGGCTGACGACAAAAGTCGATAGCCTGCCGACAGACTTTTGCGTCGTGACACGCTTCAATGTGTGCCTGTAATGGTGTTTGGAAAAAGGACTGCAATGACTCCCCGTACCGCCCTCGGCGCCCTGCATATCGGCGCACTGATGTTCGGCCTGACCGGCGTTTTCGGCAAACTTGCGGCCGCTACGCCCGCCGTCATCGTGTTCGGACGCGCTGCGTTCGCCGTGCTGGCTCTGGCGTTTTTCGCCCGTTTTGCCCAACAGGGCGGCTGGCAGAAATTGCAGGCCGTCGACTGGCGGCGACTTGCCCTGAGCGGCGTGCTGCTGGCCGGGCACTGGGTGAGCTTCTTTATTGCGGTCAAGGTCGCGGGTGTCGCCATTGCGACCCTGGGCTTCGCCAGTTTCCCGGCCTTCACGGTGATCCTCGAAGGGCTGATCTTCCGCGAACGCATCCGCATCAACGAAATCGTGCTGGTGGTGCTGGTCAGTGTCGGACTGGTGCTGGTGACCCCGGCGTTCGATCTGGCCAGCGGCGCGACCACGGGCCTGCTCTGGGCGATCCTGTCCGGCCTGCTGTTTTCGCTGTTGTCACTGACCAACCGCGCCAGCTCCGGGCGCATCCCGGCGGTGCAGGCGGCGCTGTGTCAGAACGTGGTGGTGGCATTGTGTCTGCTGCCGGTGGCGGCGCCGCAATTGAGCGAAGTGCGCGCCATCGACTGGTTGTGGATCGGTCTGCTCGGGGTGTTCTGCACCGGCGTCGCCCACAGCCTGTTCGTCGCCAGCCTCGCGGTAATCAAGGCGCGTACCGCCGCGGTGGTGTTCGCCATGGAGCCGGTGTACGGGATTACCGTGGCCTGGCTGCTGTTCGATGAAGATCCGACCTTGCGCATGTTGATCGGCGGCGCGCTGATCATCGTCGCCATCGTGGTGTCGAGCCGGATGTCAGGCAGCAGCGACAAGAAAACCGTCGCGGCCGAGGCCGCCTCTCACTGACTGCGGTCGTTGTGGCCGAGGTCGCGGTCCGGATCGATCTGGTCGCGCACCCGCTGCTTGAGCACCTTGGCTTCGGGGAAACCGCCGTCGGCCTTGCGTTCCCAGATCTGCACGTCGTTGCAGCTGATGTGGAACACCCCGCCGGTGCCCGGCACCAGTGACACTTTGCCCAGATCGTCGCCGAAGGTGCTGAGCAGCTCTTGCGCCAGCCACGCGGCGCGCAACAGCCACTGGCATTGCGTGCAATAAGTGATGACGATTTCCGGTTTTGTGACGGTCATGATCGCTAAAACTCCTGAGCCAGAGGGCGCCGCTATAATAGCCGGCTTTATCGCTCGCCCCGAGACTCACGATGCGTCGTCTTCTGATCTGCCTGTTGCTTGGTTTCCTACCGCTGTTCGTTCATGCCAGTGAGGCAACGCGCCCGAAAGTCGGCCTGGTGCTGTCCGGCGGCGCGGCCCGTGGCCTGGCGCACATCGGTGTGCTCAAGGCCCTGGAAGAACAAGGCATCAAGATCGATGCGATTGCCGGCACCAGCATGGGCGCGGTGGTCGGCGGGCTGTACGCCTCGGGCTACAAGATCGACGAGCTGGAAAAACTCGCCCTGACCATCGACTGGCAGCAAGCGCTGTCCGACGCCCCGCCCCGTGAAGACGTACCGTTCCGGCGCAAGCAGGACGACCGCGACTTTCTGGTGAAACAGAAGCTGAGCTTTCGCGATGACGGCAGCCTCGGCCTGCCATTGGGCGTGATTCAGGGCCAGAACCTCGCGCTGCTGCTGGAAAGCCTGCTGGCCCATACCAGCGACACCCGGGATTTCGACAAGCTGCCGATCCCGTTCCGCGCCGTGACCACCGACATCGCCAACGGCGAAAAAGTGGTGTTCCGCAAGGGCCACCTGCCCCAGGTGATCCGCGCCAGCATGTCGATCCCGGCGGTGTTCGCCCCGGTCGAACTCGACGGCAGACTGCTGGTGGATGGCGGCATGACCGACAACATTCCCCTCGACGTAGCCCGTGAAATGGGCGTCGACGTGGCCATCGTGGTCGACATCGGCACCCCGCTGCGCAACCGCAAGCAACTGGTGACCGTGGTCGACGTACTGAACCAGTCGATCACCCTGATGACCCGGCGCAACTCCGAAGAGCAACTGGCGACCCTGCATTCCGATGACGTGCTGATCCAGCCGCCGCTGGCCAGTTTTGGCGCTACCGACTTCGGTCGTGGCCAGGAGATGATCGACGCCGGCTACCGCGCGACCCAGGCCCTGAACGTGCGCCTCGCTCGCCTCAAACCCGTGCAGTCGCAGGACGCCGAACTCAACGCCGCCCGCGCGCCGGGCCAGCGCACGCCGATCATCACCGCGATCAAGGTCGAGAACGACTCGAAAGTCGGCGATGACGTGATCCGCTATTACATCCGCCAGCACATCGGCGAACCGCTGGACCTGGGACGTCTGCAAACCGACATGGGTACCCTGTACGGCCTCGACTACTTCGAGCAGGTGCAATACCGCGTGGTACACAAGGGCGCGGATCACACGCTGGTGATCAGCGCGCGCGGCAAACGTACTGGCACGGATTACCTGCGGGTCGGCCTGAACCTGTCGGACGACATGCGCGGCGACAGCGCTTTCAACCTCGGCGCCAGTTACCGCATGAACGGCATCAACCGCCTCGGTGCGGAATGGCTGACCCGCGCGCAGATCGGCGATAAACAGGAGCTTTACAGCGAGTTCTATCAGCCGCTCGACGTCGGCTCTCGCTACTTTGTGGCGCCTTATGCGTCATTTGCCGCGCAGAACGTCGACTCGGTTCTGGACAACGATCCGATCGCCCAGTATCGCGTCGAGCGCTACGGTTTCGGCCTCAATTTTGGCCGGCAGATCGGCAACAGCGGCGAAGTCCGTTTCGGCGTCGGCGAAGCCTGGGGCAAGGCCGATGTGCGGATCGGCGATCAGGATCTGCCGAGCGAAAACTTCAACGAAGGGTTCTATGCGCTGAAGTATTCCTTCGACTCGCTGGACAACGTCTACTACCCCCACGAAGGCGAAGACATTGGCCTGACGCTGGTGCAGTTCGAACCGAGCCTGGGTTCCGACACGCGCTACCGGCAGTGGGAATTCAAACTGGACAAGGCCATGAGCAGTGGCCCGGACACGCTGATTCTGGGTGGCCGTTACGGCCGCACGCTGGACGATGCCAATGTGGTGACCTCCAGTTTCCTGCTCGGCGGCGCCCGGCAATTGTCCGGTTTCCGCGAGGACGCGATCTCCGGGCAGAACGTCAGCCTGATGCGCGCCGTGTATTACCGCCGCCTCACGCCGCGCTCTTACCTGCCGCTGGACTTCCCGCTGTACGCCGGCGCCTCGCTGGAACGCGGCCGGGCCTGGAACAACGACAATGAGTTCGACAGTGGCTACATCAACGCGGCCAGCGTGTTCATCGGCTTCGATACGCCGCTGGGCCCGCTGAATTTCAGCTATGGCCTGAACGATGCGGATGAACAGGCGGTATACCTGAACCTCGGGCAGACCTTCTGACAGCGCTCAACGAATCCCCGCCAACAGCGTGCGCGCCGTTTGCCTGAGGGGTTCGTCGGCTTCCTTGAGCAGTTCGTTGAGCAAGGCAATGGCGCTGTCGATATCGCCGTCGTCGATGCAGGTCTGGGCCTGTTCGAGCTTGCCGGCGTTGGCGGCGTCCGTGGGTTCTGGGTCAAGGGTTTGCAGTTCCAGTGGCTCCAGTGAGAGCGACGAACCCGGATCGCCAAACTCGTTGAGAAAGTCCTCATCCAGCGGTTGTGCTTCCGGTTCGACGATCCATTCCAGCTCGGCGGTTTCGGCGTCGTGGGGCAGGGTTTCCGGCAACTCGAAATCCTGTGGCAATACCTGCAGATCTGAGCCGAGCGTTGATGGCGGCTGTTCAGGTGCTGTGGTGGCCGGGCGAGTTTCTTCAAGATCCCAACTGGAGGCCATCGAGAGTTGATCCAGATTCAGTTCGAAATTGTCTTCGGGTTCCGGCTCCACAGGGGGTTCGATCGGCAGCGCGGCAATCACCGGGGCCGCCGCCACCAAAGGCGCGGCGCTGACCAGTTTCGGGTAGCGGGCGCGAATCTCCTGCAAGCGCTGATCCTCGACCCCGAGCTGGCGCAGAAGGCTTTCCTGCTCGTCATAGGCCGGCGTGTCGCCCTGCCGTCCCAGCACTTCAAGCAACTGCACGCCGAGGTCGATGCGCTCCGGCTCCCGCTGCAACGCATCACGCAACAGACCGGCGGCCTCGCCCAAGCGTCCGTAGGCCAGATAAATGCCAACCGCTTCCAGCACATCGCCGTTGGCGTGTTCCTCGCGATGTTCGACAGCACTGTGAACGGCACTCGGCTGCATCGGTTCGGCGTCGTCGACCGGGGGGTCGTTTCGTACCGGCAGGAACGGTGTCGGCGACTCAGACCCTTGCGCCTGCTGGCGTTGCCGGCGCACGTACAGTCCCGCCACCAGCAACCCCAGTACCAGCAGCAGTCCGCCGAGCAGCGGCCAGTTGAGTGAATCCTCCTGAGACTCGACCGGGGCAATGACCGGCGCTGGCGCAGGTGCCACGGGTGCAACAGATGCCGGCGGCGCCTGTTGCACTTCAATCAGTCGGGCCTGCAAATCACCGAGCTGTTTCTTGCCGTCAGCGATCAGCACTTCCTGGGCCTGAAGCTTCACGTTCAATTCATCGATGGTTTTTTGCAGTTGCTGATTCTGCACAAGGCTCGCCGCCAGTTGCTGGGCGTCGGCGACCGGAGCCGGCGGCTGCACCGGCGCAGCAGGTTTGGCCGGCGTGGTTGCGGACGGCGCCTCGGGGGTCGGGAATTCCGACGATTGCGCACGCGCAGTTGGCTCATCGGTAGCCGGGACAATCCCCGGAGTACCCGGCGGATCGATCAGCACGGTGTATTCGCGCAGCAGGTGGCCATTGGGCTGATCGAGCTGCACGAGGAAATTCAGAAAGGGTTCGTTGACCGGTTTGCTGGACGTCACCCGGATCATGTTGCGATTGCCGCGCAGGATCGGGGTGAACTTGAGGTCATTGAGAAAGAACACGCGCTCGATGCCGGCGCGGCCAAACTCGTCCGCCGAGGCCAGACGAACCGCCAGTTCGCTTTCGCCGACGCCCCCGACATCCACCAGAGCGATGTCAGCCTTGAGCGGTTGATTGAGGGCTGAATGCACGGTGATGTCACCGAGCCCCAGCGCCAATGACGCGGTGGACCAGGTGAGAACACCGGCCACCAACAGCGAGTTGGCGCAACGCAGTACCACGTGCCGACTTCCGAGCATGAGCATCCCTTAAATAAGCAAAACCGACTTCTATGCGTTCGCACATCCGGTACGAACACGATATTGCCCAGTAGTTCTTATAGTCTGCCCAGCGCGATCTCTCAAAAAAACGGCACGCGGTTGTGCCTCAAGACTTTTCCAGATTGGCCAGAATGTGCCCGTGAACCCGCATGCACACCTTCAGATCCGCCTCATCGACGCCTTCGAACAATTCCTTGCGCAGTTGTGTAGCGATGGTTTCGATCTGTTCGATCAGCGGCAGGGCCGGTGAGCACAGCACGATTTTTTTCGCCCGGCGGTCTTCCATCACGGACTGGCGTTGCACCAGTCCTTGGCTTTCCAGGCTGTCGAGCAGACGGGCCAGGGTCGGCCCTTCGACGCCGACGCTTTGGGCCAGCTCCCGCTGGGTCGGCGCCTCTTCGAAACGCGCCAGATGCAGCAGCACCAGCCAGCGTGCCTGGGACAACCCCAGACCGGCCAGCCGGCGATCCAGTTCGGCACGCCAGCCACGGGACATCTGGGCCAATTGCATGCCAAAACGGTGTTGATCGGTTAACGGCATAAAACACTCATGATTAGACTGAACAAATAGAGAAAAACTAATTATTAGTCAGCTAAGCATGACATTTGCCTATAGGCAAGAGGCGTCCTGTACTGAATCGTTACAACCGTATAACGGTTGGCACAAACGCCCTCTTACATTTCAAACTCGGATTGCAGTGCAGCCCGCACGCAGTAAAGCACGCCCTCCGGTACGCGACCGGCAAACAGCTCGGCCACTTCGGCGACCGACGGCAACTCGCCTTCGCCGTCGAGGAACGCATCCTGGACTTCCCCCATCAGGTCTTCCGGCAAATCCAGCGCTTGCTCGAGCGAAAGCTGCTGCTTGCCGATGGCTTCGGCGAGCATGGTGTAGACGTTCTTTTCCGAGCACTGCAATTGGCCGGAGATCTGCAACGGCGTCATACCGGCGCGGGCCAGGGTGATCAGTTCGTGACGCACGTCGGCCACCACTTTCGGCGCCTCGGCCTCGCCGCCGAGCACTTCGAGGAAGGCCTCGCCGTAACGCTCCAGCTTGCGCGCGCCGACGCCGCTGACCCGGGCCATGTCCGCCAGCGAGGTCGGCTGGCTGCGGAGCATTTCCAGCAGGGTCGAGTCGGGGAAGATGACATACGGCGGCACGCCGTGTTCTTCCGCCAGTTTGCGCCGCAGGGCACGCAATGCTTCCCATTGTTCGCGCTCTTCGCCGCGCACCAGTTGACTGGCCGGGCTCTTGCTGCCGCTCTTGGCGCTGACTTGCGGTTTGAGGTCGCGGCGCAGCTCCAGGCTCACTTCGCCCTTGAGCAGCGGCCGGCAGGTGTCGCTCAGGCGCAGCCCGCCATAACCTTCGTGATCGACATCGGCCAGACCACGGGCAACCAACTGACGGAACAGCGAGCGCCATTCGCTCTCGCTCAGCGCCTTGCCGACGCCGTACACCGACAGGTGCTGATGACCGAAGCTGCGAACCTTTTCGTTGTCCTTGCCCAGCAATACGTCCACCAGATGGCCGACGCCGTAACGCTGGCCGGTGCGATAGATTGCCGACAGCGCCTGACGCGCAGGCTCGGTGGCGTCCCAGGTCTGCACGCCGTCAGTGCAGTTGTCGCAGTGGCCGCACGGCTCGGGCATGTCTTCGTCAAAGTACGCCAGCAGCGCCTGACGGCGGCAGCGGGTTTCTTCGCAGAGCGAGAGCATGGCGTCGAGCTTGTGCTGCTCCAGACGCTTGTGGCGTTCGTCGCCTTCGGAGTTCTGCAGCATCTGCTTGAGCATCACCACGTCTTGCAGACCGTAGGCCATCCACGCGTCCGCCGGCAGACCGTCACGGCCGCCGCGCCCGGTTTCCTGGTAATACGCCTCAAGGGATTTCGGCAGGTCGAGGTGAGCGACGAAACGCACGTTGGGTTTGTCGATGCCCATGCCGAACGCCACGGTGGCGACCATGATCAGGCCTTCCTCGTTGAGGAAGCGTTTCTGGTGATAGGCGCGCAGATCATTGGGCAGACCGGCGTGATACGGCAGCGCCGGGAAGCCCTGCTCGGTGAGAAACGCGGCCACCTCCTCCACCTTCTTGCGCGACAGGCAGTAGACGATGCCGGCATCGCTGCGCCGCTCGGCGAGGAACGCCAGCAACTGCTTGCGCGGCTGCTCCTTGGGCACGATGCGGTAGAAGATGTTCGGCCGGTCGAAGCTTGAGAGGAAGCGCTCGGCGTTCTGCAAATGCAGGCGAGTGACGATTTCTTCGCGGGTGCGCTTGTCGGCGGTGGCGGTCAGGGCGATGCGCGGCACGTCGGGGAACATTTCCGCCAACTGCCCCAGTTGCAGGTATTCCGGACGGAAGTCGTGACCCCATTGCGATACGCAGTGCGCTTCGTCGATGGCGAACAGCGCGATGTTCAAGCCTTGCAGGAACGAAAGCATGCGCGGCTGCACCAGACGCTCCGGCGCCAGATACAGCATTTTCACTTCACCGCGCTTGATCCGGTTGGCGAGGTCGCGCTGCTGTTCGGCGCTCAGGGTGGAGTTCAACGCGGCAGCAGCCACGCCCAGCTCTTCGAGGGTGGCGACCTGATCGTCCATCAGCGCAATCAGCGGCGATACCACCACTGCCAGACCGTCGCGCAGCAGCGCCGGCACCTGGAAACACAGGGATTTACCACCGCCGGTCGGCATCAGGACAAGGGCATCACCGCCACTGGCCACGCGCTCAATGATTGCACCCTGACGGCCACGGAAACTGTCGTAGCCGAAGATGTCCTTGAGGACGCGTTGAGCCTGTTCGAGCATAAAAACTCCAAAAATCCACCGAAACATCCCTGCACAGGCTGGTTCAAGACAGCCGAGGCTGCTTTAAACAAAACGTAAGCGCGCATTGCATCGCGCCCTGGACAATCAGCCGCGACACCGGCAGGGATCGCAAAGCGCGGCAGTATACCCGAGCCCTCCCCGGCAAAGGGCACCGCCGATAAGAAGCTTGTGCGGGCAAATCTGCCGTGCGGCTGGCTTGAGGGCTCAAGAAGGCCTAGAATTCCCGCATTGTTTATTCCCCCAAGGTAGCCCTTTAATGTCCTTCGCCGAGCAACTAACCCGCCTGCAAGTCTTCCTCGACGCCGACGAGCTGCATGAAGAGGCGCTGGACTACGTGGCCGCTCACGGCTACCTGACGGCGCTGTCGATCTGCGCCGACGTGGTGCCGGATCGTGAGTGGATCGACGCCCTGTTCGCCGAAGAGCCGCATTACAGCAGCGAAGCCCAGCGCGAAGAGATCGAAGCCACGCTGATCGGCCTGAAAGCCCACATCGCCCGCCAACTGGCCTCCGATGAAGAATTCGAGCTGCCATGCGAACTGGACCTGGGCGACGACCCGGACGATTCCGAACTGCGCGGCTGGTGCATCGGCTTCATGGAAGGCGTGTTCCTGCGCGAAGCGGCCTGGTTCGAAACCGCCGAAGAAGAAGTCAGCGAGATGCTCCTGCCGATCATGGTTGGTTCGGGCCTGTTCGACGAACAGCCTGAGTTCGAAGACATCGCCAAGGACGCCAACCTGATGGACGACATGATCGTGCAGATCCCGGAAGCCCTGACCGCGCTGTACCTGCTGTGCCAGGCGCCCGACGAAAAACCGGCGATCCTCAAGCCACGTCACCACTAAGATCCGGCCTATGGACTACCCCATAGGCAACCGCCCCCTGATGTTGCGCTACATCCTGCTGGCCATCGGCTGGCTCAGCGTGGCATTGGGGGTGATCGGGATTTTCCTGCCTGTTCTCCCCACTACCCCCTTCCTGCTGCTGGCAGCCGCGTGCTTTGCCCGCAGCTCTCCGCGTTTCTATCAATGGCTGGTCGAGCATCCCCGGCTCGGGCCATGGATCCGCGACTACCTCGACGGCAACGGCATTCCGCTCAAGGGCAAGGTCTATGCGATCGGGCTGATGTGGGCGAGCATTCTGTTCTCGTGCTACCTGGTGCCGCTGCCTTGGGCGCGCGGGTTCATGCTGACCAGTGCGGTGCTGGTGACGATTTATATCTTGCGGCAGAAGACGTTGCGTAAATCCTGACCATTCGTCTTGAAACCTCGCTCACCTGTCAGATCTGACAGGTGACACTCCCAATTGGCCAGTGTTTGATAACTCCTGCGTCCCCACCTCGCCGGAGCATCGACATGGCTACACCTAACTCACCGCAAAACACCACATTGGCGCTGGCACCTCCTTTCGTGCAGGGCGCCACTATCCCAGTTATCGGCGCGCATATCGGTATCCCGCTTGCCATTTCCAACCTGGTCCCCGACGGCCTGGGCGCGAGAGTTCGAATCGATCCGCCACAGGCAGGCACGGTAGATCCGTCCGATACCATCGTGCTGATGCTCAAGGGTGAGTTGGCACCTCTGGACAGCAAGCTTGTCGGCAACCCGAACGCCCCGATTGAAATGCGTATTCCAGTGGGTCGACTGAACCACGCCCGAGTCAACGAGCTGTACTACGACATTATCCGCAACAGCCAAAACGTCGGATCTTCCACACCGATGCTGGAAGCGCTCTTCAACATGATCCGACCCGGCCTCAAAGACGTCCGACCC
Organism: Pseudomonas sp. GM25; assembly: GCF_000282255.1. Lineage (NCBI taxonomy): Bacteria > Pseudomonadati > Pseudomonadota > Gammaproteobacteria > Pseudomonadales > Pseudomonadaceae > Pseudomonas > Pseudomonas sp. GM25. The sequence continues at coordinate 82,142 of NZ_AKJQ01000059.1, forward strand.
GATATCGTGGGTCATTCCGAACTCGGTATGACGCTGGCTGACGAAATCAAGAACGGCGTCGGGCCAGGGTTTGTCAGTGCACAGGTGTGCTTCACCTATCCCTATTGCCGGGCCTACGACACGATCACGCTCAAGTGCAATGGGGAGATCGCCACTTTCAAGGTGGGTGCCAATGAGGCACCGCAACCACCGGATCCCGGCTCGGCGGCGCCGACCACCGTGTGCTTTACCGTGGATCGCGCATTCCTCGACAAAGCCATCAGGCCGAGCGGCACGCTGGACTTTTCATACACAGCGACTGATCAATACCTCAATACACCCGACCCCGACGCCGTGTGGTCAACCTCGCAAACCGTCGACGAGAACCTGGCGGGCAAGCGTTTTGCAGCGATGATCTACCGTGAGCGGTCCAACGACCCGAACGATCCGTCTGAAATTATCGATCTGGAACTGCTGGGAAAAAACCAACTGCAAGTGATTGTGCTGACCAACGACCCGCGCCTGCTTGCGGGGGATGTCATCGATGGAACCTATACGGCAAGCGCTGAAGGTAAACCCGATATCGTGGTGCCGTTGAGGGGAGTCGTGGAAGCCGACGAGTTCGGACAGAAAAAGGTCGTGATCCTGTGGGTAGACAATGACAAGGTGATCGCCGGCAGCACAGTGAAGAGCGTGTATGCGGTGCTGCGCAATGGCACGTCTATCGGCCAATCGGTAGCGGCCATGGCACGTGTGGTGGGTGAAGGGGGACCGGATCTGCTGCGACCACGGCTTCAGAAGTCAGTGGCCGGGGTTCTGGACTCGTTGAATCCTTCTAACCTGAAAGGTGCAAACGGCCAGGTGGAAGTGCTCGGTTTCCGTGGGGGCGACGAGGTAAAACTGATTGTCGAAGGAGCGCTGGGGGCTGGTTCGCCGGTATTCGATTTCAAACCGTTGAATACAGCCAGCCGGGCCAACTTTCCGTTGAACAGCGCATGTCTTGCGGCGAACATGGGTAAGTATTTGAAGTTACGTTATATATTGCGGCGCAATGGCAAGCTGTACGACTCGCAAGTATTGGATGCTTCGGTGAAAAGAATTGCCGATTATGACCCCGCGTTGCCTGTACCGACTATCAATATGGAAACAGGGAGTGCTCTGGACATTCCGAAACTACCTCAAGGTACCAAGGCTCAGGTGGAGGAGTGGGCACATCAACAGGACGATCAGAGTGGATCGTTGAAGTATGAAGGATTCGACAAAAATGGTGTACCGGTCGTGTTTCAAGACTTGATAGATCAACCACTCGGCGCTGGGCCGGGTCTTCAGCGCGATGCACCGCTTGAATGGTTCAAGACACTCCAGAATAAATCTACTGTGAAAATGATCGTCAGCGTAAATTATGATGGTCAACCGACGTCGAGAGTCGTTCTCCCAATACGTGAATACCTGATCAACACTACAGAGGAGTTGGCAATAGAACAAAAGACGATGATGCTGACTGGTCTGACCGTGAAAACCAATGTATTCCCACTCTTGCGTGACTCTCCCGGCAATACCGAAAAGCGAAACGCGACAGGTGGTGAACTCCCCATTAAATATAGGTCCCTCAATTCTAACATTGCGTCTGTCGATGCCGATGGAAAAGTAACCGGGAATAGTGACGGCGACACACGCATCGAAGCGGAAGATAAAACCGGAAAAGTAGTGGCTTACAGCGTTAGCGTAAGAAATGTTTCACAGCTTGCTATCAATAACACCCCGCAGACTTTCAATTCAGCAGTCTATTGGATGTCGCAGGTAAGAGGAACGCCAGTTACTGCCGCGGCGTACAACAATATAATCTGGATGTACGGGCAATGGATGCCAATTTATAAACACTATTGGCTGTGCGACCAGCAAATTTGCGGCATCAACAGTAGAGCTTTTTTTCATCACGAATACCGCAGCCTTTACTGTGCGGACCCAAATGCAGACTTCGCCGGTGCGTGGTGCCTGATTAGGTGAAAGCACAACTTTACGCATTGCCCGCTTCCGTTCAATGCGAAAAAGTACTAAAAGCGGACGTATTCATTGACCCGTCCCATACCCGAAACCCGCCCTTCCCTTCAACCGGGACGGCGGGTTTTGTCGTTTCCACACCTTCGAAAACCGCTGTTGAATAGCGTTGAAGCTTGTGTCCTCAAAGCCACGCAACCTTGCGCCTTTGCCTACGCATCCGCCAGAATCCGCCGGCTTGTGCGCCTTGGGGGCGGGTTCTATTGTTTGGCGGTCGCTGAAAAGCAGCGATCGGGTTTAGCAGCCCGGATCAACTCTAGACGCACAATGCCGTTCGTTCGTGATCAGGCTCACGCCTGTCCGTTCACGTTATGGCGGCTTTGCGTGGGGCACTTCGGTGCGCCGGGTTCTAGAGTCCTGGTCTGCTAACCCGCGTACGGCCGCCACCTCTTTCGTTTAGCAGCGAAGCGTGGCGCCTCCACAACTCTAGAGGCTTTATCCATGATCAAACCCACGCCAAACCCGCCAGAAGTCGATACGACTTCCCCCTACGAAACCCTCGATTCAAAGACATTCCACGAAGCCGCCGAGCGCGCCCTCGATCACTACCTCAATCCCCTCCTCCCCCGAAAACCGCTGCTCAAACCCAACACCCGCTACCTCATCGCTCCCGGTATCGACAGTGAAGAACTGCTGGCCGACGCCTGCGAAACCCTGACTTCGGCCAAGACCATGGCCAATGACTTCGCCGGTCTAGTGGACGGGTCGCATCGGCATGTGTTGTTGGGGATTGCGCAGTTGATCATGCTGGGTGAGCTGGCGGTGAATCGGGTGCTGGATAATCTGGAGTTGAAGGCTGAGGCGCCCGCTGTAGCCTGATCGCCTGATCGTTCCCACGCTCTGCGTGGGAATGCAGCCCGGGACGCTCCGCGTCCCAAAGAGCGGACGCAGAGCGTCCATTGAGGCATTCCCACGCGGAGCGTGGGAACGATCGAGCCTCTGTCGCCTGCGAAAAGAAAAACCCGCCGTCCCGTTTGATCGGGGCGGCGGGTTTTGTCGTTTCAGCGTTCAGATCAGACCGTGTCCACCTTCAACGAATGATCATTGAGCATGCCGTTGATGATCGTCGCCGTGTCGTGCCCGCTGGCAATCAACCCACCCGCGCCCGGCGTTACACCGTAGTGGCTGGCCAGGTTGACGCCGGCCAGGTCGATGGTCTGGTTCGGTGTGGCGCCGGCCATGGCGCTGACGTCGATGCTGGTCATGACCGAGGCGCCGCTGCCGGTGACGGTGAAGTGCAGGTAGTCATCCAGTGACGCCGACGTGCCGTTTTCACCTTGCAGCAGTTGCGACAGGTCGAGCTTGTCGGTGCCGGGGGTGAAGTCGGTGACGAGGTCATGACCGCTGTTGCCCTTGAGCCACTGGAAGGTGTCGGCGCCCGGCCCGCCGGTCAGGGTGTTGTTGCCCATCCCGCCGATCAGCAGGTCATCACCCCCACCGCCGTTGAGGATGTCGTTGCCCAGGCCGCCATTGATCACGTTGTTATTGTTGTCGCCGGTGAGGGTGTCGTTGAAGTTCGAACCGACGAGGTTTTCGATGCCGGTCAGGGTGTCTGTCCCGGCGCCAATGGTGTTTTGCGCACCGAGCAGGCCGAGGTTGACCGTCACCCCGGCGGTCGCGTGGGCGTAGCTGGCGGTGTCGATGCCAGTGCCACCGTCGAGCAGGTCGTTGCCCGGGCCGCTGTAGAGCAAGTCGTTGCCGGCGCCACCGTGCAGTTCGTTGTTGCCGGAGCCTGCGGTGAGCACATCGTTGCCGTCGCCGGCGTTGATGATGTTGTCGCCGGTGCCGGCCACCAGTACGTCATCGCCCGAGGTGCCGGTGAGGGTGTGGCCGTCCTGATAGCTGATGGTCACGTTCGCCGTGTCGCTGCCGCCATGGTTGTCGTTGGCGGTGTAGGTGCCGTGGTAGTCCGGGGTGATGTCGTGGGCCCCGGCGTAGTTGAGGGTCATGGTCAGTTGGTAGTTCTCCGCCGCGTTGGCGTTGCTGCCCGTGGTATTGGTGATGTTGGTGATGTGGATCTGGTAGACGCCGTCGGACGTCGCGGTCAAGGTCTGGCCGTCCGCGAGGGCGATGTAGGCGCCGCCGTTGATCGAGTACTCCATGGTGATGTGACCGGCCGCCAGGTTGTGGTCCAGGTTGAGGGTTTCGCCCTGGCGCAGGTTGACGGTGATGCGGTCTTCATCGTTGGCGTTGGTGTTGGTCACCGCGCCGAGGTAGCCGCTGACCACCAGCACGGCGGTCATGGTCGCGGCGTTGGCGCTGAACGAGTTACGCACGTTGGCCAGGTTCTGGTTGGCGGCGGTGTTGGCGTTGGTGCCGGTGAAGCTGATCGCGCCGGTGCCGGTGAAGTCTGCCGACTTGGAGATCCAGCCGGTGTTGAACGAGGTCGGCGTGGCGTTAAGCGTATCGCCGTTCGGGTCGGTGTCGTTGGCCAGCAACAGCTCGCCCGGCACCACGATGTTGCCCGACAGCACGTTGGTGATGATGTGGTCGTCCACCGCCACCGGAGGCGCGTTGGGGATCACTTTCACGGTCAGCGTCGAGCTGGCGAGATCGCCATCGTTGTCGCTGAGGGTGAAGCCGATGTTCTCGGTGATCACTACGGCGGTGGTTTTCTGCGAGGTGTAGCTGTAGTCGCCGGTGTCGAGGTTGACCACCAGGGTGCCGCTGTTGTTGGTGGCGATGCTCAGGGTGTTGTTCACCGTGTTGAACGTGCCGTGGTTGGCGCCGCCGCTGGCGACCAATGAGCCCTGGCCACCGTTGGCTTTCGGGTCATAGGTGTAGGTGGTGCCGTCGACCACGATGGATTTGATGAACCCGCCATCGGCGCCGAACGTGCCGCCCTCGCCCAGCAGCGAACCGGTGACCGGCGCGCCCTGCACAGTGCCGGACAGCACCGAGTTGAGCTGGTTGAGATCAGTGACCACCACCGCGTTGGTGTTGGTGTGCGTGATGCCGTCGTACGCCAGCGGATCGAGGTTGGCGTTGCTCACGCCGCTGCCCAGGCCGATCGCGTAGTTCTTGATGTTGTTGGCATCGAGGAACGCCTTGAGTGTCGCTTCGTCGGCGGTGCCGATGTCACCCTCGTTGGGTTTGCCGTCGGAGAAGAAGTAGCCGACGTTCTGCGCCCCGGTGAGTTTGCCCGAGGTGTTGAACGCGTTGTACATGGTCGCCACGGCCGCGTCGTAGTTGGTGCCGCCGCCCGCGCTGAGGCCGGCCAGTATCGTCTTGGCCGTGGCGACATCGACCCACACCGAAGTGCGGTCAGTGGCGTTGCTGCTGAAGGTGACGAGTTGCACTTTCACATCACCCAGATCGTCGTACTTGTCGAGCAAGGCGCTGATCGCCTGCTTGGCCAGTTCCAGCCGCGACAGGCCCGGTACGCCGGAGGCGTCGGCCATGCTGCCGGAGATGTCGAGGACGATGAGGATGTTGGAGTCGATCTCCACCGCCGCCACCGAACGATCCGACGCCACCGCTTTTGGCACGTCGTCGACGATGTTGACCACGATGGTGCTGGTGGTGCTGTTGCCCAGCGCATCGGTGGCTTTGTAGGTGAAGCTTTCGCTCAGGGTGTTCGGCCCGTCGTTGGCGTTCGGCGTGGTTTTCGGCGCCGAGGTCAGGGTGTAGGTGTAGGTGCCGTCGGCGTTGAGCTGGATCTGGCCGTAAGTGCCGGTAGCGCTGCCGACCAGGGTGTAGGTGATCGCCCCGCTGCCGCCGCTGACCGAACCGACCAGCGTGCCGCTCGCGGTTTCGCCGGTGTTGCTCGGGTCGCTGCCGGTGACCGTGCCGGGGGCCAGGTCTTGCCCGTCCTTGGCCAGGTCGAGGGCTTTTTCGTAGACGGTCACGTCCTGATCGGTCGAGGCCACGAGTTTGCTGTCGGCGACGTTGACGGTGATGGTGGTGGTGCTTTCGTCGCCGTCACTGTCGCGGATGGTGTAGGTGAAGGTGTCGGTGGCGCCCGGCGGGCTCACCGAGTTCGGGTTGCTGTGATAGACCGCGTTGCCGGCCGCATCAAGGGTCAGGTAACCAAAGTTGCCGTTGATGTTGCTGTTGAGACCGCCGATGGCCGAGGTCGCGGTGTTGCTGCCGGCGCGCACGCCGACCACGATCGCCGCGCCATCCGCGCCGCTGATGTCATTGCCCAGCACGCTGATGTTGACCGTGCCGCCCTCTGCCACCGAGCCAGTGTCGGGTTTGGCGGTCGGCAGGTCGTCGACGATGTTGACGTTGATTTGCCCGGTCGCCGTGCTGCCATCGGTGTCCGTCGCCACCACGTTGAAGTTCTCGGTGATGCTGTTGGCGCCGTTGGCGTTGGGGTGGGTTTCGTTATCCACCAGGGTGTAGCTGTAACTCACCACGCCGGTGGTCGGGTTGTAACCGGTGATGGTCAGCGTACTGCCCAGCGGGGTGACGGTCGATTGCGGGAAGCCGGCCGCCACGCCGTTGGTCATCACGGCAATGCCGCCCACGGTCAGGGTTTGTAGACCGTCGAGCGCGGTGACGGTGAAAGTGCCGCTCTGGGTCAGCGCCGGAGTGTTGGGGCTGGTGCCGTCGCTGAGGTTTTTCTCATAGACGGTGAGTTCGCCGCCATTCACGTCGAGGCCGTTGAGGACCACCGGATCATCGTTGTTGTGGATGTTCAGCACCAGGTTGGCGGTGCTGGTGTCGCCGTCGGCATCGGTCAGGGTGTAGGTGAAGGTCTCGGTGCCATTGCCACCGCCGTGCAGGTTTTTGAAGTCTGCATCGTTGGTGTTCAGCGTGTAGGTGTACGTGCCGTTGGCGTTCAGCACCAGGGTGCCGTAAGTACCGGTGAAGGTGCCGGGGGTGATCGGGCCGGCATTCGGGCCGGTCGCCACCACGTCGGCGCCTTGCACGTCGTTGGTCAGCACGTTGCCGTTGAGGGTCAACTGGGTTTCCGACGCGGTGCTGGCGTTGCTGTCGTTGATCGCCTTCGGCACGTCATCGACGATGCTGACCACGATGGTGCTGGTGACGACGTTGCCCAGCGAATCGGTGGCCTGGTAGGTGAAGGTTTCGGTCAGGGTGTTGGCGCCGTCATCGGCGTGCGGGGTGGTACTGGCCGGTGAGGTCAGGGTGTAGGTGTACGTGCCGTTGGGGTTGAGCACGATCTGCCCGTAGTTGCCGGTGGCGCTGCCGACCAGCGCATAGCTGATCGCACCGACCGCGCCGGTGACCGAGCCGACCAAAGTGCCGGACGCGGTTTCCCCGGTGCTGGTCGGATCGCTGCCGGTGACCGTGCCAGGGGCCAGGTCTTGCCCGTCCTTGGTCAGGTCGAGGGCTTTTTCGTACACGGTGACGTCGGTGTCGCTGACCGCGCACAGTTTGCTGTTGGACACGTCGATGGTGATGGTGGTGGTGCTTTCGTCACCGTCGGAATCACGCACGGTGTACACGAACACGTCCACCGCACCCGGGCCGCTCACAGCATTCGGGTTGCTGTGATAGACCGCGTTGCCGTTGGCGTCGAGGGTCAGGTAGCCGTAAGTGCCGTTGATGTTGCTGTTGAGGCCGCCGATGGCCGAAGTCGAGGTGTCGGAGCCGGCGCGCACCCCCACTACCGCGCCACTGGCAGCCGGGCCGTCGGCACCGCCGATGTCGTTGTCCAGCACGTTGCCGCTGACGGTGCCGCCCTCCTGCACCGACGTCGCGTCGGGTTTGGCGGTCGGCAGGTCGTCGATGATGTTGACGTTGATCTGCCCGGTGGCGGTGCTGCCATCGGTGTCGGTCGCCACCACGTTGAAGTTCTCGGTGATGCTGTTGGCACCGTTGGCGGTTGGATGGGTTTCGTTATCCACCAGGGTGTAGCTGTAGCTGACCACACCGGTGACCGGGTCGTATCCGGTAATGGTCAGCGTGCTGCCCAGCGGAGTGACGGTCGATTGCGGGAAGCCTGCCGCGACACCGTTGGTGATCACGGCAATGCCGCCCACGGTCAGGGTTTGCAGACCGTCGAGCGCTGTCACCGTGAAGGTGCCGCTTTGGGTCAGTGCCGGGGTGTTGGGGCTGGTGCCGTCGCTGAGGTTTTTCTCGTAGACGGTCAGCTCGCCACCGTTGACGTCGAGGCCGTTGAGGTACACCTGGTCGTCGTTGTTGTGGATGTTCAGCACCAGGTTGGCGGTGCTGGTATCGCCGTCGGCATCGGTGATGGTGTAGGTGAAGGTTTCAGTGCCGTTGCCGCCGCCGTGCAGGTTTTTGAAGTCTGCATCGTTGGTGTTGAGCGTGTAGGTGTAAGTGCCGTTGGCGTTCAGCACCAAAGTCCCGTAAGTCCCGGTGAAAGTGCCCGCCGTGATCGGGCCGGCATTCGGGCCGGTCGGTACACGGTCGGCGCCTTGCACGTCGTTGGTCAGGACGTTGCCGCTCAGTGTGAGATTGGTTTCCGAAGCAGTACCGGCGTTGCTGTCGTCCACGCCTTTTGGCAGGTCGTCGACGATGTTCACGTCCAGCGTGGCATTGGCGGTGGTGCCGTTGTCATCGACCACGGTCACGGCGAATTGCTCGTTGAGTACGTTGGCACCGTTGGCGGTTGGGTGCGCTTCGTTGTCGACCAGGGTGTAGCTGTAGCTGACGACGCCGGTTGCAGCGTTGAAACCGGTGATGGTCAGTGTGCTGCCCAACGGAGTAACGGTTGATTGCGGGAAGCCTGCCGCCACGCCATTTGTGACTACAGCGATGCCGCCAATGGTCAGTGTGGTGACGCCGTCCAGTGCGGTGATGGTAAAGGTGCCGCTTTGGGTCAGCGCTGGAGCATCGGGGCTGCTGCCGTCGCCGAGGTTTTTTTCATAGACGGTGAGCTCACCGCCATTCACGTCGAGGCCGTTGATGATCACCGGATCGTCGTTGTTGTGGATCTGCAGGACGAGGTTGGCGGTGCTGGTATCGC
>NZ_AKJQ01000060.1:0-54602 GCF_000282255.1 Pseudomonas sp. GM25
CGGCCGCCACTCTCAGCCTGGCGCTGGTGTTGATGCTGCTGGTCGTGGACAGCGGCCGCCTGTACATGGAACAACGCAAACTGCAGCGCCTGGTGGACACCGCCGCCCTCGAAGCCGTCAGCCGTGGCGGCAATTGCCTGCCGGGCCTCACCGCCGCCAGTTACGCGGGGCAAAGTGCGACGCGCAACGGCTTTGTTGCCAACGCCACCAACGTCCTTGTGATCGATTGCGGAAAGTTGGCGACGGCCGCTACCGGCCTGCGCACGTTTACGGTGGACGCGACGCAATCAGAGGCGGTCAAGGTCGCGGCCAATCGTACCGTCACCACCAGTTTTGCCGGTGGCGTGCAGGCGTTGTTCAGTGGCACACCGGTCAATCTCAACACGGTACTTTATGCTTCGGCGGTGGCGGCCAAACCCAAGCCAACTGTCGCTCAATTGAACATCCGCAGCAATCTGGCCAGCATCAACACCGCCCAATCGAACATCCTCAATCCGCTGTTTTCCGGGTTGCTCGGCGGTAACGTCAACCTGACCGCACTGGGCTGGAACGGTCTGCTCAACACCGACATCAATCTGCTCAGTTACCTGAATCAACTGGCGATCAACCTCAACGTCGCCGCCGGCAATTACACCCAGCTGCTCAATACCCAGGCCACGGTGACCCAATTGATCCAGGCCGCGATTACGGCGGTGCAGCTCAACGGCGCCACCGCTGAAGTGATTACCGCGCTGGGCCAACTGCAAGTGGCGGCGATCAATGCCGCGCCGGTCAAGCTCGGTGACATCCTGCAATTGCAGACCGGCACCACGGCCGCCGGGCTGGATGCCAATCTGCAGTTGCTGCAACTGGTCCAGGGCGTGATTCAGCTGGCCAACAGCAAGAGCGCGGTGGCCGCGACCTTGCCGATCAGCGTGCTGGGGCTGGCGAATGTCACGGTGCGGGTGAAGGTCATCGAGCCGCCACAGTTCTCTGCGATCGGCGATCCGGCGCTGGCCAAGGCCAACCCCACCGGGCCGAACCGGATTTATGTGCGCACTGCGCAGATTCGCACGCTGCTTTCGGTCAATCTGCCGGTGCTGTCCGGGGTGACCGGGTTGGCCAATGCGGTACTGGGGCTGGTAGGCACGCTGACACCGACGCTCAATGCGCTGTTGAGCCTCAATCTGGTCGCCACATTGAACTCGGTCGGTTGCCTGCTCGGCGCCGGTTGTGAACAACTGGACCCGAAGCTGCTGCCCTCGCCGCAGATCGACATCAGCCTGGATGCCGGCGGCGCAATCAGTTATGTCACCGATTACAGTTGCCCGACTGACAACACCGGCACCAAAAGTCTCACGGCCCGCACCATCACCTCGATTGCCGATCTCAAGCTGGGCAAGATCGACCCGACCAACGCCTTTTCATCGGCCGCTCAACCCACCGTCACGCCGTTGCCGCTGGTGGATCTGGGCACGGTGACCTGCCACAAGATTCTGGGGATCGGCAGCTGTGACCCAAGCACCCACGTGCCATACGGCGCCGGCGGCATCGCGATCATGGTCAACACCAGCGTGGCGCAGAACACCCAGAACCTGGTGTTTTCCAGCACCACACCATTCGCCACACCGCCCAACCTGAAACTGCCGCCGAGCGTGATTGCCGCCGCGCCCTCAACCAATATCGTCAGCAGCCTGGCAAGCACCCTCGCCGGGATCAATCTGATCGTCTACAAACCTCAGGGCAGCAACCCGCTGGGGGCGATTGTCACCGGCGTCGCCAGCCTGATCAGCGATGTCACGACGATCCTGCAACCGGTCATCACCAACCTGGTGAGCCCGCTGCTGGATCCGCTGCTGAACAATTTGCTCAAGGGGCTGGGGATCAATCTGATGGATGTCGACGTCGGCGCCAACATGACCTGTGGTCAGACCGGCAAGGCGTATCTGGTGATCTAGTCGTCGGGGGCGATCGGCAATTCGATGCAGAACCGTGCGCCGTCCGCCGAGTTGCGCACGCTCAAGTGGCCGCCCATGTTCTCGATGATCCCGTAACTCACCGACAACCCCAGACCGGTGCCGACGCCTATCGGTTTGGTGGTGAAGAACGGTTCGAAAATCCGCTCCAGCAGACGCGGGTCGATACCGCCGCCGTTGTCCTCGACCCACAGCCGCACCTTCTGCTCGTCGCGCTCGGCGTAGATCGAAATCCACGGCTTGAACGTTGGGTCGCACTCGCGTTTGCCCAGCAGCGCATCCCGGGCGTTGACCATCAGGTTGATTAACACCTGTTCAAGCTGATCGACGTACCCGCGCACCTGAACCTCGAACGCGGTTTCACTGATGCGCAAATCCACGCCTTTGCCGCGCATGCCTTCGGCCAGCAGCGACAGCGTGCCTTCGATGGCGCTGGCCGGGTTGAACAGCTGCTGCTCGATCTCGGAACGACGACCGAACACCCGCATGTGGTCCACCACTTTGGCGGCGCGCTGCACCTGGGCGTCGATGCGATTGAGTTTGTCGGTCAGGTAGTCGATCTGCACATCGCCGTTGCTCAGGCGCTTCTGCACGTTGACGATGGCCATGCGCATGACGTTCAGCGGCTGATTGATTTCGTGGGCCAGACCGGTGGCCATTTCGCCAAGGGTGGCCATTTTGGCGCTTTGCGTGAGTTGCTGTTGAGAGCGGCGCACTTCGGTGTTGTCGCGGCCAACGGCTTGGACTTCGATCAGTTTGCCGTGCTCATCGAACACGCCGCGATCCGACCACACCCACCACGCATGTTCGCGACCCGGTAATTGCAGGTTGATTTCGGCGGTGCTGACAGGAGATTGCGGGGTCAACTGCGCCAGGCGCTCAACGAAGGCCGCGCGCTGAACGTCGGACATCCAGCTGCCCAGATCGACTCCGGCCAGGTCTTCGGGAGCGCATTCCAGATAGGTCGCCAGCGGCCGGTTGCCGAACGTCAGGATCAGGTCCGGGCGGTAGCGGCAGATCATCGCCGGCGAGTCCTCCACCAGAATCCGGTAGCGTTCCTCGCTCTGTCTGACCTGCTCGGCGGCCAGCGTCGCTTCGGTGACGTCCAGCCACAAACCGACAGCCTCCACCGGCAGGCCAAGGTCGTTGCGTAGCAGCCGGGCTTCGTCGAGCAGCCAGTGATAATCGCCGCGACTGTCACGCATGCGATAGCGGGCGCGCACCGAGCCTTCGCGCAGCAGTTGCCGGGTGCGCTCGAAATACAGGGCGCGGTCATCCGGATGAATCCGCTCTGCCAGCGCACTGGCGTCGCAGTCCTCCAGGCTCCAGCCCAGCAGCGGTTGCAGGCTGGCGCTGAAAAACGCCGGCAGCAAGGCGCCTTCGACGTAGTGCTGGACGTAAATCACCGCCGGCGAACTGGCGATCAGATTGTCCAGCCGCGCATGGGCGGCGGCGGCCAGTTGCTGCTGGTTCTTGATGTCGCTGATGTCGAGCATGAAACCCACCAGCCGCCGATGCTCGCCGGTGCCTGTGACCTGCCCCTTAAGGCGATACCACGCCGGCGTCTGGCTGGCATCGCGAGGATGCAGGCGCACGCACAGGTCGAGAATTTCCCCGTGCAGTTGCAGGGCTTGCAGGCGGCTGCGGACTTCTTCGCGATCGGCGGGATGGATCAGCGTCAACCAGGCATCGAGCGTCAGTGTCGAGCTGTCCTGTTGCAGCGTGGCGGCCAGCGTCGGGGCCAGTTGAATCTGCTCGCTGGTGCTGATTTCCCACCAGCCTGTGCCGAGCAGCGTCTGCAACGACTCCAGCCGTTCCAGTTGCAGTTGATGCTGCTGTTCGCGCAAGCGCCCGAGCAGGGGCCCGGCCAGTGCGCCCGCCAGCATCAGCCAGTCGCGGTCGGTCAGATACGGCGCAGTCTTGTCCACCGCGTAAAAACCGCAGAGCAGCCACGCCATCACGCCTCGATCATCGCTATAAGGCACGGCGAAGCCTTCGGCATTGCCGAACAGGCCCTGAACCCGCGATTGTTCATACTGGCCGTAATGCTCACCCAGACGCTGCGGGCCGGTGCCATTGAGGCTGTCGAGCGGCGTGCCCAGACGCTGGCCGTCATGCCACAGCGCCGGGGCGTCATGGGCGTGGTATTGCTGATGGATCTGCCAGCCCTGTTCCTGTTCATCGAGCAGGGCGAGTGCCAGGCACGGGATCTGCCAGCGCTGGGCGATCACCTGCAATTGTTCGCTGACAAGCACCGGCAACCGGCCCAGGCTGCAGCTGCGCAACTGCTTGCTGATCTGCTCGGCGATCATGTGGCACGCCTCGCGCTGATGCGCTTGCTGGCGTTCGGACAACAGGTCGGCGATGTCGATCAGTTGCAGCAGCCAGCCATTGCCCAGCGGCTGGGCCCAGCCGCGCAGGTGCAGGGTCTGGTCACCCAGGGCGGGGAAGTCCAGGTCCAGCAGTTGGCCTTGCCAGTCCTGCGGCCGGCCCTCGATGGACAAGGTGCTGTGCGCCAGCAGGTAACTGCGCAGCGGCAACGGTTTGTCACGGGGCGTCTGTTGCGCCAGCAGCAGGCGCAACGGGCCAGCCATTTGCAATACGTTGCCATCGCTGTCGAGGTGGATGTGCAGGCCCGTAAGCGGGGAGGCGAGCACGTCCGGCAAATCGCTGGCGACCATGCTTCGCTTGAGCAGGCGGCCGAGCAGGTTGTCACCCGGCGTCAAAATTTCAGGCTCGAAATGGCGGTCAGGTTGGCGGGCAGGCTGGGGACAGCGCCGATGCCCGGCAACACCAGAAACGGGATGACCCGATTGAGTTTGCTCACCGGGTAATTGACGCTGACGGTGAGCGTGCCCTGGGTCGGGTCATAGACCGTTGTCGTATCCGTGCCGACCACCACGTTCAGCGACGACGGCAGCACCGACAATTGCTGGGTCAACGCGGTATTCGCGGTGCTGACCAGCACGCTGGAATAGTTGGGAATCGCGGGATCGACCGCCACGGCGCGGCGGATGGCTTCGGCGGTGACCTGGTTGAACGTCTGCATCAGCACGAACGGCAGGCTGTAGCTGACCAGGCCATAAAACACCGCGAAAAAGATCACGAACACCAGGGCGAACTCGATCGCCACCGCACCTTTTTGCGCCTTCCGAGAGCCGGTTTTCATCCGTGCGTCTACCCTGACAGTCAATGCGTAGTATCAGCATAGAATCATTCAGCAAAAACGGACGGTTTTTACCGCATGCAAAGCCTTGTCCTTCTGATCTGGTTGACGGCGTGCGCGGCTCAGGATGCCCGGCAACGAAGGATTGCCAACGTTCTGACGCTGGGTGCCGCCGCTCTCGCGCTGGTCTATCTGCTGTCTTTCGGCACCACCTGGATGGGCGCCGAAGCCGGGCAGGGCGGCTGGGCCTGTGTCGTGGCGCTGGCGTTCACGCTGCCGGGGTATTTCATGGGGCGAATGGGAGCCGGCGATGTGAAATTAATGACAGCTCTCGGTCTTTCGACGGACGGCCTTTCGTTGCTCGGGATATTCATCGGCGCCGGTGTGGCGAGTCTGCTCTGGATTCTTCTGGCGCCAAGACTCTGGCTGCATATGAGTCAAGGGCTTAGGCATCGTCTTCGATATATGGCGCCATCCATGTCAAAAAAGCTGCCATTTGCGCCGTTCGTGCTGATCGGTTTTGTGCTTGCGCTACCTTGGATCCATTAGTCGCCGAACGCCACTAGTCTTATGTACATAGTCGGAAAGTGGGTCTACTTTCAAAGGTACTGGTTATACAGCCGACGGCTGACAGTACAGGAATGGTCAGCTTTGGCCTGGGCATGGAGTGGCACGTGAACAAGCTTACATCTGCGATAAAAGTCCTCGTTGTCGATGATCAGCCTCTGATTGTCGAAGAACTCTGCGAATTTCTCGAGAGCAGCGGCTACCGCTGTGTGCCGTGCGAGTCCAGCAAAGAGGCGATCGAGCGTTTTTCGGACGACCTCGCGATCGGACTGGTGCTGTGCGATCTGCACATGCCGGACATGGACGGGATTCAACTGGTGCAGGAACTGCAACGGCTGGCCGGCAAACAACGGGCGTTCGAAGCGATCATGCTCACCGGCCGCGCCGACAAGCAGGACGTGATCAAGGCCTTGCGCGCCGGGATTGCCGACTACTACCAGAAACCGGTCAATCTCGATGAATTGCTCGAAGGCCTGCAACGCCAGGAAACGGTGCTGCAGGAGCGGCAGAAAACCCTGCAACTGGGCCATCTGAATCAGAAGCTTCAGGACCTGTCGTCGTCCATCGACGATCTTTATCAGGATCTGGACAAGGTGCGTCGCGGGCCGGCGCCCGTCAGTGACGAGGCCACCCGCGAGACCGGTGAACTGGAGATCCCGGCGATCTTCAATCAGCTGTCGCCACGGCAACTGGACGTGGCGCGCCTGGTGGGCAAGGGGCAGACCAATTATCAGATTGCCTGTGAGCTGGGCATCACCGAAAACACCGTGAAGCTTTACGTTTCGCAGGTGCTGCGCCTGACCCACATGCATAACCGCACGCAGTTGGCGCTGGCGTTATCGCCGGGCAATTCCGGTTTGCGTCAGCGGGTAACTGCCCACTGAAACAGACTGCCGGGCATTCTCTTTACCCGGCATTCACCTTTGGCTTGGGAAACAGGTTGTCGAGGGTTTCCAGTAGCCGCACGTGATAGATCGGTTTGCGGAACAGGTCCAGCACCTGCAACCGCAGCATGTCGCTCACGTCTTCCATGTCCGCATGTCCCGACGTCACGATCACCGGCAGATGCTGGCGCGAGGTGTGCTCGCGCAAGCGCTTGATCAGCGACATGCCGCTCTCTTCCGGCATGCGCAGATCGGTGATCACCAGGGCGATATCGGGATGGCGGGTCAGGTGATGCAGGGCGAGTTTGACCGATGTGGCGGTATGACAGACGAAGCCTTCGCCCTCCAGCAACTCCGCCAGCTCCAGCAACGCGTCCTCTTCGTCGTCAACCAGAAGCAACTGTTGGCGTGGGGAAGAAGACACGTTCATGGGCAGTACCTGAAAGCTGAATGGAAGATCGAGTGTAGCCCGACATCAGCAAGGTGCTGGCGCAACTTCGATTACGGAGTTGGCCGGGTTTGCGCAGTGCCGCCCAGCGACACCAGGACGTTGTTGAAGATCGCCAGCATACGATCACCCAGCGGAGTGACGAAAACGACAACCACCACGGCGACCATGGCCACGACGATGGCGTATTCGATCGCCGAAGCACCGTCTTCACGTTTGTACAACAGCAGGGCTTTGGCCATTAAATAATCAACGATCATTCGAAACATGTGCCCACTCCTTTGCGCTCCTGGCGCCGATGTAACGGCAGCGGCAAAGCGTTCGCCGTGCCATTTGAGCATTGTCAACAAACCCCCTCCCAACAACTGTAAGAACGGATTAGTCATAAAGGATTAGTCGCTTCGTCTCTCCCGGTATTTCGACTGCTAATTGGCCAACACCCATACTTTCGTGGGTTATTTGCCTGTCAGTAATGGCGTTTTGGCTTGTTTCAGCTAGCGTGGAAATAGCGAAATAGTTGGATGTTCATAGCTGCCTGATTGCGATGTTCCCTTGGTAGGAAGTGCGGGCTGGTAGTGCAGCAGGAAAGGGAGAGCCGTCATGAACAGTCGTGTGACCATGGGCCTTGCAGCGGTGCTTTTACTGGGCGCCATCGTTGTCGGATATTGGGGCCTGGTGCTCAGCCGCCAACCCGCTCCGGTGGCCGAGGCGCCCGCGCCGACGGTGGTCACCGTCGAAAAAACCGTCGCTGCCGCCGAAGACCAGACCCGTCAACCTGTCGTGGTGCTGGTGCGTGACGTCCCGCCATTCACCCCCCTTGTTGCCGCCGATCTGGCCGTTGAAAAACTGCTCAGCGCCCCCGCCGGCAGCCTCGGCACAATCGAGCAGGCCGTGGGCCGCACACCGTGGCGCCACCTGAGCGCCGGCACCTGGCTCAACGAAGAAAGCTTCGAGGCTGGCGGCACACTGGCGCGCATGATCCACAAAGATGAGCGCGCGCTGGCCGTGTCGGTCGATGAAGTGATCGGCGCGGCCGGGCAGTTGATCCCCGGGGATTACGTCGACGTGCTGTTGTTCCTGCGCCAGGACGCCAGCAATCCGCAGCAGTCGGCACAGATTGTGGTACCGGCCATGCGCGTGCTGGGAGTCGGCGAACAGTACGGCCTGACCAACGACGGTCAGCCGTCCGCTCCCGCCATGAGTGCCGACGACAAGATCAAACAGGACCAGCGCCGGCTCACCGCGCGCACCGTAGTGCTGGCGGTGCCTGAACAATTGTTGAGTCGACTGATGCTCGCCACCCAGGTCGGGACGTTGCGCCTGGCCGTGCGCAGCAGTGAAGAACAGCGACTGGCCAAGTACTGGGCCGGCGAAAGTCAGGCACCGGACAAACTGGTTGCCGCCAACAGCCAGCTCTTCCAGTTCACGCAGCTGGCGCTGGGGACAGCGCCGAAAGCGTTGTCGAGCGGCGACCAAGCTGTGGCGGCACGGCCCGCAGTGGAAGTGATTCGCGGCAATCAGACCAACCAACAAAACCCATGACTGAGCAAGGATCCAAGTGCATGCAGAGTCGTTCCTGGCCGACCTTCAATCCCGTGCTCCGGGCCTTGCTGCTGATGGGACTGTCAATCAATGCCGCGCACGCGGCTACCGGCAACTGCGCGGCCCTCGGGCGCTTGCCGCCGGTGATCGAAATCAACGAAGGCTGGCAGCAGGACATGCAATCACCGGTGGCGATCACACGCCTGGCCATCGGTGATCCGAAAATCGCCGACGTGCATGCCAATGGCAATTCCTCGTTCCTGCTCACCGCCGTGGCGCCGGGCGCTACCAGTCTCATGGTCTGGACCGGCTGCTCCAGCGAGCCGCGCCAGAGCATGGTCTTCGTCAAGGGCGCCGCCACTTCGGCCCTCACCAACACCAGTGCGCTGCCGTCGGATGATGCGCTGTTGCCCTCGCAGGTGCAGACCGACATTCGCTTCGTCGAAGTCAGCCGCACCAAGCTCAAGCAGGCGTCGGCTTCGCTGATCGGCACCCGCGGCAATTTCCTGTTCGGTTCACCCGGAACCCTGCCGCCCATCGACGGCGTTCCGCAGCCGCGATTGCCGGTGGACAACGCGCTGTTCAACTTCTCATGGATCGGCGGCAAGACCATGGCGATCATCAATGCTCTGGAGGGCAGCGGCTTCGCCTACACCCTGGCGCGGCCAAGTCTGGTGGCCCTCAACGGGCAAAGCGCAAGCTTCCTCGCGGGCGGGCAGATTCCGATTCCGGTGCCCAGCTCCGGCAGCGACAACGTGTCGATCGAATACAAGGAATTCGGTATCCGCCTGACCCTGACGCCCACCATCATCAGCCACGATCGCATCGCCCTGAAAGTGGCACCGGAAGTCAGCGAACTGGATTTCAGCAAAGCGGTGAACATCGCCGGCACCACGGTGCCGGCCCTGGCCATCCGTCGCACCGACACCAGCATTTCCCTGGCCGATGGCGAGAGTTTTGTCATCAGCGGTCTGATCAGCACCACCAACACATCCCAGGTCGACAAGTTTCCGGGGCTGGGCGATATCCCGGTGCTCGGGGCCTTTTTCAAAAGCTCGCAGATCAAGCGCGAAGAACGTGAGCTGCTGATGATCGTCACCCCGCATCTGGTGCGCCCGCTCTCGGCGGAGGCACAACTGCCGTCGTTGCCGGGTGAAAAACTGCGCAACTACGACCCGAATTTCTACCGCATGTTCTTCCTGGAAAACGGTAACTTCGACAAGCGCAGCGGGTTGTCCCAATGAGCCAGAGCCTGAGTCAGACCTTCCTCGCCATCACCCGCAACAACACCGATCTGGAGTGGCTGCAAAGCGCGCTTGCGCCGTTGGGCCAGGTGGTCAGTGCCGGTGGCGGCAGCCTCGACGAATTGCTCGCGCTGGTGGATGTCACCTTCGCCAGCCTGGTGTTCGTCGGCCTCGACCGTGAACACGTGGTGGCCCAGAGCGCGCTGATTGAAGGCGCGCTGGAGGCCAAGCCGATGCTGGCGATCGTTGCCCTCGGCGATGGCATGGACAATCAGCTTGTACTAAATGCGATGCGCGCCGGTGCACGGGATTTCGTCGCCTATGGTTCGCGCTCCAGCGAAGTGGCCGGGCTGGTGCGGCGCTTGAGCAAGCGCCTGCCGCCGGTGACCCATAACGCACAACTGGGCGGTCTGACGGTGTTGTACGGCGTACAGAGCAGTTCCGACGGCGCGCTACTGGCCAACCATATGGCACTGGTGGTGCAAAAGAGCGGACAGCAGACGCTGCTGCTGGATCTCGGGCTGCCCCGTGGCGACAGCCTGGCGTTGCTGGGGCTGGAGAGTTCGTTCCACTTCGGCGATGCCTTGCGCCACCTGCGCAGGCTCGACGCCACGTTGATCGACAGTGCCTTCACCAGCGCCGAAGCGGGGCTGCGGATTCTGGCGTACGCCGACAACGACGAACCGCTGGAGAGCACCAGCGCCGCCGAGCTGTACATGTTGCTCAGCGCCTTGCGCCAGCACTTCCAGCACATCGTCGTGAACCTCACCGGCCAGCCCGACAGCGAAGCCCTGCGCACCTTCGTCAGCCATTGCGACAAGCTGCTGTGGTACACCGACCAGAGCGTTCTCGATTGCCGGCGCAATCTGGCGGTGTTCAATCTGTGGCGGGAAAAAGGCATGAAACTCGATCACGGACGGCTGCTGGTCGACCGCTATCTGAGCAACGTCGCGCCGGATGCGGACACCCTCGGCAAGACCTTCAACCTGGAAGTGATCGCCGTGCTGGCCTTGAGTCCGGAGCTGCGCATGAACGCCAAGAACCAGGGCGTCAGCCTGTTTGAACTGGCCCCCCGGGAGAAACTCACCCAGAGCCTGCGAGTGCTCGGCGAACGGCTGGCCAAACGCTCCGAAGGCCTGGCCAAACCCAAGGTCACCTGGTTCGACCGGTTGCGAGGCACCTCATGAGCCCGGAAAAACTCTTCGGTGCGCCGGCGCGTGGCCAGTCGGGCAACACCGACCACGAAGGCCTGAAACTGGTCCTGCATCGGTACATCATCGATGCCATCGAGGAGTCCGGGAAAAACCTGCTGGAAGGTTCGCGGCAGTTGCTGGCGCAATTCGTCACCGACAAGGTCGCCGAATACATCGCCCGTCTGCACCTGGCGATTTCACGTTACGAGATGGAGCGGCTGGCGGAAGAAATCGTCGATGAGCTGACCGGATTCGGCCCGCTGGAAGTGTTGCTGCGCGACACCGCCGTGACCGAAATTCTGGTCAACGGCCCGCACCGGGTGTTCGTCGAGCGCGACGGCGTGCTGCATCAGAGTGACCTGCGCTTTATCGATGCACATCACGTCGAACGGGTCATGCAGCGCATTCTCGCGCCCCTCGGTCGCCGGCTGGACGAGTCTTCGCCGATGGTCGATGCACGCCTGCCGGACGGCAGCCGGGTCAACGCGATCATCCCGCCGATCGCCCTCGACGGTCCGTGCCTGTCGATTCGAAAATTCCGCAAGGACATGCTCAAGAGCAGCGACCTGATTGCGATGCAGACCATCGACCTGCCGATTTTCGAGTGCTTCCAGGAGGCCGTGGGCAAGCGCTGCAACATCCTGATCAGCGGCGGCACGGGCACCGGCAAGACCACGCTGCTGAACATTCTCAGCCAGTTGATCAACCCCCACGAACGACTGGTGACCATCGAAGACGTCGCCGAATTGCAACTCGGCCACCCTCACGTGGTGCGCCTGGAAACCCGGCCGCCGAATGCCGAGGGCCATGGCGAGGTCAAGGCCAGCGACCTGATCCGCAACGCCCTGCGGATGCGTCCGGACCGGATCATTCTCGGCGAGATCCGCGGCGTCGAAGTGCTCGACGTGTTGACGGCGATGAACACCGGTCACGACGGTTCGATGAGCACGGTCCACGCCAACAACGCCCAGGATGCGTTGCTGCGTCTGGAAACGTTGGTCGGCCTTACCGGGCGCACCGTGGCCGAACGCACGTTGCGGCAGATGATCTGTGCAGCGCTCGACGTGATCATTCAATTGACCCGCATGCCCGACGGCCGCCGCTGTGTCAGTGAAGTGGTGGAAGTGGTCGGCGTGCGTGAAGACGTGTACGTCACCAACACCCTGTTCCGTCTGGATCGGCGCACCGGTTTCGGCTTCCTGCGCGAAGCGGTCAACCCGGCCGGCGACAAGTTGCGACACGAGTCGAGTCTGGGCTGAGCGCATGGAGCCTTCGTCATGATCGGACCGGTGCTCCTGATCGTCCTTTGCCTGCTGTTGCTGGGGCTGTCGATTCGCCTGTTCCTGCAGGGCGTGCGCAAGACCGCCAACGAACGGGTGCTCTCGCGCCTCGCCGCCGGGCAGCCCCAGGGCGTTGCCGAAAAAACCTCGTGGACCGGGCTGGAGCGGATGTTTCTGCGCGCAGGTCTCGGCCGGCCGAGCGAGCATTTCGGGCTTTGGCTGTCGCTGTGGGTCGTGGCCATGATGCTGGGTTACCTGCTGGCTGACTGGATCGGTCTGCTGGTGCTGATACTGGCGCCGCCGCTGATTTTGCGGCTGTACATCGCGTGGCGATATCGGCGCCGGCTCAATCGGATGATCGAACAGTTGCCGCAGTTGCTCGACCACACCGTGCGCAGCCTCAAGTCCGGCCGGACCCTGAGCGATGCAGTGATGGGCGGCATCGAAACCAGTGAGGACCCGTTGAAAGCCGCCATGGGCAGGGTGCAGCGCAACGTGCAGCTGGGGGTGAACCTGCCGGACGCGGTCAGCGATTTCGCCGAGCTCTACGAGCAGGACGAACTGCGCATGTTCGCCCTGGGCCTGAAGGTCAACCACCGCTACGGCGGTAATGCCAGCGAGTTGCTGGAGAACCTGATCAAGCTGATTCGCGAACGCGACCAGGGTGCCCGGCAACTGCGCGCGCTGACCGGCGAAACCCGGATGACCGCGTGGGTGCTCGGATCGCTGCCGGTGATCCTGGTCAGTTACTTCATGCTGACCAATCCCGGCTACATGCTCGGTATGTGGAACGACTCGGGCGGTCGGACCATGCTGATTATCGCGGTGGTATTGCAGGTCTCCGGTTGCCTGGCGCTGTGGCGCATGTTGAGGAGTGTCTGACATGCTGATGCTCGCCAGTCTCATGCTGTTGCTCGGGGCGCTGTTGCTGGTCGGCAATCACCTGCTGACCGAGCGGCGTCGGGTGCGTCAGGTCAACCAGCGTCTGCAGGGGCACCTGGTGCGCGAGAACCGTTTCGGCAACTGGCTGCGGGCATTGGGCAGCAGCCGGTTCGGCCAGCGCTCGGTGAGCATCGACAGTGAAACCCAGACCCTGCTCAGCCGTCTTGGTTGGCGCCGGGCCAGCGAGCGCTCGCTGTTTGCCGCCTGCCAGATCGGCACGCCGCTGCTGACGCTGGGGCTTGGCCTGTTTCTGAAGGAAGTGTTTTTCCCCCTCGCACCCAACGGCTGGCTGGTGCCGATGATCGCCACCGGCGTTGGTTATCTTGTGCCCAAACGCCTGCTGGCGTACGCCGCTGGCCGCCGGCAGAAAATCATTGCGGTGGAAGTGTCGACGTTCATTCCGCTGCTGCGGATCCTGTTCGAGTCCGGCATGGCCGTCGAGCAGGCCCTGCGTGTGCTCAGCATCGAAGGGCAGAAACTGCTGCCGGAGCTGACCAGCGAACTGCGCCTGATTCTGGCCCGTGTCGACTCGGGCCTGGAGCTCGGGCAGGAGCTGAACAAGGCGGCCGCGATGCTGGCGGTGGATGAGTTCACTGACACCTGCGTGATCCTGCAACAACTGATTCAGCAGGGTGGCGGGGCGATGAAATCGCTGCTGACGCTCAAGCAACTGCTGGATGACCGACGCCTGACACGCTTGCAGGAATACATCTCGAAGATGTCGGCGAAGATGTCAGTGGTCATGATGCTGTTGCTGTTCCCGGCCTTGCTGATCGTTTTGGCGGGACCGGGTTTTACCGCAATCACCCGGGCGTTTGCGTCCTGACAATGAAAATGACTATGGCGATGGAGAGCGATGGATGAAAGCACTGATGGTTGTGGCAAGTCTGTTGCTGCTCGGCGGTTGCGCAACGGACGGTCAGGCGCCGTGGACGACGATGCTGGCGCCGGCCAGTTGCAGCAAGTTGAGTTCCGAACAGGAGCTGTCGCTGAACCTGGCCGATGATCTGGTCAACGATGGCAAGCTGCACGCCAGCCTGGCCAACCTGCAGGGGCTGCCCGACAACCTCGTCGAGGTACGCCTGCGCAAGGCCAAGGTCTATCGCCTGCTGGGGCGCAGCGAAGCCGAGCCGTTGTATCGCAGCCTGCTCGGCACGTGCCTGAACGCCGACGCCGAACATGGCCTGGGCCAGTTGTATGCGGCCCGTGGCGACAACGGTCAGGCACAGGCACACCTGCAACGGGCGGCGCGGCTGGCGCCGACCAATGAAGACATCCGCAACGATCTGGGCGTGGTGTACCTCAATCAGCTGCGGCTCGAAGACGCTCGCTTCGAGTTTCTG
Source organism: Pseudomonas sp. GM25 (assembly GCF_000282255.1). NCBI lineage: Bacteria > Pseudomonadati > Pseudomonadota > Gammaproteobacteria > Pseudomonadales > Pseudomonadaceae > Pseudomonas > Pseudomonas sp. GM25. The sequence goes on from NZ_AKJQ01000060.1 coordinate 14,565, forward strand.
ACGGCCATCGAGTTGAAGCAGAACAATCAGTTGGCGACGCTGAATCTGGTGACCCTGCTGCTCTATCAGAACAACTGGCAGCAAGCTGCAGAAGTGGTCAGCCGTGCGCACCTGACCCCGGAACAGTTCACCGATGCCCAGGAACGCGCGGAGAAACTCAAGTCGCCGGTCAAGGCCAGACCTGTCGCTGGCAATCAGGTCGCGGTGGCGGTGGATGCGCAACCGGCGACGATCAAGTGAGCCTCAAGGAGCTGCCATGAACACGTTCAAGACTCTTTGCTGCCTGAGCCTGCTGAGTCTGCCGCTCGGCGCACTGGCCATCGATGCCGGCCCGGCCTCGGCCCAGCAGCAGGAAACCGAAGGCTGGCTGTTGCTGCAAAGCCGCAACAAGGCTGCGTCCCCCGATCCGCAGGCGGCCACGGCCACCGAGCGTGAGCTGGCGATGCAGCGCTGGCTGAAGAAGTACAAATATGAGATTCCCGATTTCTACGACCCGGATGCGGGTGGCAAGATCGAGAAGCAGTAGTCGCGCTTCGCAGGCCACCGCAGTTGCCTGCGGCAGCGGCCTATAACTGATAGCTGAAACTGATGCTGTAGCGCGGCCGGCGATTGAAGGTGTCCAGCGCTTCATCCGACATCGCCTTGGCCGCTTCCAGGGCGATGTTGTAGTACTTCGCATCGCCAAATCTCAGACCGAACGCCGCCGATGACAGGTTGTTGGCCTGCACCGGCAATTCATTGAACCAGCTGCGCGAGCGGTCGAGCACGAAGTACGGTTGCAGGATGCGCACCCAGTTGCCGTCGCGGTTGAAGCTGTAGTTGATCTCGTAAGCCACGCCCCAGCCCTTGTCGCCGGATGCCTGATCGTCGGGATATCCGCGGCCGAAATTCTGCCCGCCGAACACCGCGCGCTCGCTATCGGGCAGGGTGTCGCGACTCCAGTACAACGCAGCCGACAGCACCCCTTGCCAGTTGTCGAGGAACTTGTCGCTCTGTACCCCCGACAGGCGCACTCGGAAGAAGTCGAGGTCGATGGCGCTGTTGTTGGTGTGTGCACCCAGGCTGTCGAAGCCCTGATAGACGCCGCCACTGAGGATACGCAGTTGTCGGGCATCGGCCTTGCGCCAGTCGCTTTCGAAGGCGAGGGCGCGGATGTCGGTGCGTTCTTCGACGCTCAGCGGGTAGCCGATCACGTTGTAGCGGGTCTTGTCGTTGACGGCGTACAGGCGCGATCCGGCGGTCAGCAATTCATCCGAGGCGGCAATTAGCGGCAGGGTGAAACCGAGCGAATAACGATCGTTTTCACGGTGCGGCTTGAGTTCCAGTCCGTTGTTCAACAGCACGTTGGTGCCGGGGTCGGCGCGATAGCGTGAGGCCGACAGACTCAGTTGCGCGCCTTCATCGTTGATGAACTGGTTGTAGTCCAGCCGGTAGTAGTGCTCGTGATCATCTCCCGGTGGAAACAGGCCGCTGAGGCTCAACTGTTCGCCCATCGACGTTTGTGAATTGCTGCTCACACCGAGCAGGGCCTGAGTGCCGTTGCGGTTGTCTTCGGTGGTGCTCAGGGTGCTGGTGAACGGTTTGCGGCTGGCCTGGGCCACCAGCGTCGTCGCGCCATCGGTGGTGCCGGGCGGCGGCACCTGGGCCTGGATCGTCACGCCGGGAATGCGGGTCATCAGCGTGGTGTAGCGCTCGAACGTCTTGCGTGTCAGCGGGCGTTCGGCCTGGAGCTTGGCGGCCAGTCGGTCGAGCAGGGCTTTGACCCGTCCGACGTCGCCGGCGATCTGCACGTCGCGCACGTAACCTTCCACCAGCACCACGCGCGCCACGCCGTCATCGAAGGTTTGTTGTGGCAGGAAGGCGTAGGACAGCAGATAACCGTCCTGCTGGTAGCGACGGGTGATCGAGCGGGTGGCTTCGATCAGGTCGGCGAGGCTGCTCTCGCGGCCGATCAGCGGTTTGTAGATTTCGGCCAGCTCGTTCAGCGGGTAGAGCGTGCCGCCTTCGATCTGCACGGTCCTGAGGTTGATCTTCGTGCCCATCAGCAATGGCTGCGCGGCCGTGGCGCCGGGCTCGGGCACTTGCAGCGGCGCGGCGTTCGGCCGGTAGGCGTCGGCGGGCAGGTTCGGCACCGGCAGGTTGCGGATGGTTTCGTTGCTGTTGAGAAAGCTGGGCAGGGTGTCGGCGAGGGCGGTGGAACTGAGACTGAGCAACAGCAGGGATGCCATGACGCGCATAGGACACTCCATGTTCAAACCCGCAGCACGGGGCAGGGTTTCTCCTAAGAAAAAAGCGGAAGACTCGTGGGAATCTTCCGCCCTCAACCAAGCGTAGGCGCTGTAGGTAAGGCCGTCGAATCGGCCAGGTGCAAATCAGCGATTGCGACCGCCCAGGGCGCCGGTGAGGCCGCCGAGGACGCCACCCAGTCCGCCGCCGGTCCCGGTGGCAGTGCCACCGTTGACCAGTCCGCCGACTGCTGTGACCGTGTTGCCCACCGTGGTGACGGTGTTGCCGACCGCGGTGACGACAGGATTGGCATTGGTGCTGGCAATCGTGTTGCCGAGATTGCCGACGGCGCCGCCAACCTGGCCGGTGAGACCGGCGACCGGAGAGCCGAGCCCGGTGGCGGCACCGACATTCTGGGTCAGGCTGGTGACCGCAGTGGTAACCGGTGCAAGTCCGGCACCCACGTTGTTGCCCAGGGTGGCCAGTGGAGTGGTCGGGCTGGTGATCGGCGATCCCGAGCCGCCGAGCACGGTGTTGAGCGAGGCCACGGTATTGCCCGCCGCTGCCAGAACACCACCCGGTGCGGCGAGGCTGCCATTGCCGCTGCTCAACCCGGCGCCGACGTTCACGACTGCGCCGCCGACGGTTTGCAGCAAGCCATTGTTGCCCAGACCACCACCGACGCCCGTTCCCGAACCGGTGCCGTTGGCGACCAGTCCACCGGCCTTGCCGACAGCGGTGCCGACATTGCTCAAGGCACCGCCGACAGTGTTGGTCAGGGCGTTGCCGTTGCCGGCGTCGGTGACTTTGTCGCCTACTCCATCGACGGTGCTGCCGACTTTCTGCAGCAGGCCGTTCACGGGAGCACCCAGCCCCGTAGCGCTGCCGAGTTTGTCCGTGGTGCTTTCGACCATGGCAATCACCGGCACCAGTTTGCTGCCCACTTCTTTGGTAACCGAGCCGAGCGGGCCGGTGGTGGTAGCGGTGCTGAGCGTGTCGCCGAGCATGGTGACTTTTTCACCGACTCCGTTGAGCAGTGGAGCGACTTTGGTCACCACACCGCCGACCACTGGAACGCTGCCGGTGGCAGTCGCCAGTTTGCCGCTGAGGTCGGACACGCCGTTGCCCACATCCTGCACCACGCCGCCGACAGCCGAAGCGGTGACGCCCAGACCGTTGTCGGTGGTCGCCAGTTTGCCGATGCCGTTGGCTACGCCGTCGCCCAGCGTAGTCACCACGTTGCCGGCGGTTTTCGCTGCGCTTTGCACCACGCCGCCAACGACCGGCACACCGCTCAGGGAGTCACCGACCTGGCCGACACCATTACCCACTCCGCTGACGGTATTGCCGACGTCCTGCACCAGTGTGGTGGTAACCAGAGGCGTCGGAGTGCCCGGATTGGTGGGGTTGGTCGGGTCCGTCGGGTCGGTGGGATTGGTCGGATTGGTTGGATCCGTCGGGGTCGTCGTGCCGCCAGTTCCGCCGGTGCCACCCGTGCCCGCCGTGTCACCGGTGCCTCCGGTACCGCCCGTGCCGCCAGTACCCGCAGTCGAACTGTCGGGGGAAGAGCTGCCGGAGCTGCTGTGATGACCGCCGCCGCCACTGCTGCAACCGGCCAGACCGAGAGAGAGAATAAGGGCCAGTGCTGTTGCCGATTTGCACCACGCCTGGGCTTTCATGTGGGTTTTCATGAGGGTTATTCCTTGCACCTGTCACAACGTTCGTTGACTTCGACGGCTCGCCGGTTCTGTTGCCGGCAATGCCTTCGTCCGTTGTGCTCATATCAGTCGCAAGGCTGGATCCACGCCATTCTCAAGTTGGTATTAACGCCTTTATGCAGGTGGCTGCGAGTGCCGCCTAACGACTAATACCGAGGATATAGACGCGCAAAAAAAAGCCTTGAAAGTCAAGGCTGGGTGTTGGCGACAGGAGCGTGTGCGGCGCGGGAAAACTTAAGTGATATATACACAATTGATCAGGTTTTCCCGGCCTCGATGTCAGGCCACCGGCTGCCAGTTGCCCACCATGTGCTCCAGATCCCCGGCGCCGATCAGGCGCAACTCACCGCTGGAATCGGCCGCGCTGGCGAACAGGCTCACCTCGCTCGGCAGGCGCACCGGTTTGCGAAAGTGCACGGTGACCTCAAGGTTGGCCTTGGGCAGATGATCCGCCAGTGCCGCCAGCGTCCGGGCCTTGTTCCACAAACCATGAGCGATGGCGGTTGGGAAACCGAACAGTTTGGCGCTGGCCGCACTCAAGTGAATCGGGTTGTAGTCGCCGGAGACTTTGGCGTACTGCCGGCCGATGTCCGTCGGCGCCTTCCATTGCGCCACTTGCGCGAGGGGCAGCGTCGGCTCCCAGGTCTGCTCGACCGGGTCGCCTTCGAGCTTCACGCCGCGACAGAGCATCCGGCTTTCGGCTTCCCACAACGGGCCGAGTTGATCGTCGAGGGTGGTCAGCAGATCGAAGGTCGCGCCCTTCGGATGCGGTTGCAGGTTATGCACCCGGACGCTGACTTGCGCGCGACTGATCCCGCCCATCGGCCGCAATACGCGGATGCGGTTGCTCAGATGAATCAGCCCCAGCAAAGGGAACGGAAACTCCTTGGCCGTCAGCAATTGCATCTGCAGGGCGAACGCCAGGATATGCGGATAGGTCGGCGGCAGCAGGCCGTCATCGGCGAAACCGCAGACCTTGCGATAGGCCGCCAGCCGTTTGCCATCCACCTCGACGGCGCAGCGCAAGCCGCTGTCGGGCAGGGTGGTGCCGGTGATCTTGCGTCGGGTCGCTGCCCGGGCATACAGCCCCGGCAGGCTCGGCTCGTGGTGCAGCGTTTGCCATTCGATGGTCATGTTCAGGCCCCCAGAACGCTTTGGCCGCACACCCGCAGCGCTTGCCCGGTGAACGCGCCGGTGCCCGGTTGGGCCAGCCACGCCACGGCTTCGGCGACGTCTTGCGGCAGGCCGCCCTGGCCCAGCGAACTCATGCGGCGCCCGGCTTCACGCAGGCCGAACGGAATGTGCGCGGTCATCTGCGTTTCGATGAACCCCGGCGCCACGGCGTTGATGCTGATGCCGCGTTCCAGCAGCGTCGGCGCCCAGGCCTGGGCCAGTCCGATCAGGCCGGCCTTGCTCGCCGCGTAATTGGTCTGCCCGCGATTGCCGGCGATGCCGCTGATCGACGCCAGCAGAATCACCCGCGCGTTATCGCGCAGGGTGCCGCTGTCGAGCAGGGCCTTGGTCAGCACTTGCGGCGCGTTGAGGTTGACCGCGAGCACCGCGTCCCAGAACTCGGGCGTCATGTTGGCCAGGGTCTTGTCGCGGGTGATGCCGGCGTTGTGCACCAGAATGTCGAGGCCGTCCGGCAACTGTTCGATCAGTTGCGTAGCGGCGTCTTCGGCGCAGATGTCGAGGGTGATGGCGCGCCCGCCGAGGCGAGCGGCCAGGGCTTCGAGATCGGTTTTCGCGGGCGGCACGTCGAGCAGGATTACCTCGGCACCGTCACGGGCCAGGGTTTCGGCGATGGAGGCGCCGATGCCTCGCGCCGCGCCGGTGACCAGCGCCTTGCGCCCGGCCAATGGGCGCGTCCAGTCGGTAACTTGAGTGGCGCAGGCCGTCAGACGAATCACTTGCCCGGAGACGAAAGCGCTTTTCGGCGAGAGGAAAAACCTTAGCGGTCCTTCGAGCTGATCCTCGGCGCCTTCGCCCACGTAGATCAGTTGCAGCGTGCCGCCGCTGCGCAGCTCCTTGGCCAGCGAGCGGGAGAAACCTTCAAGCGCTCGTTGCGCGCTGGCGGCAAACGGTTCGCGCAGGGTTTCCGGGGCGCGGCCGAGAATCACCAGGTGCGCGCTGCTATCGAGGTTCTTCATCAGCGGCTGGAAGAATTCGCGCAGCTGCTTGAGCTGGTCGGTGTGCTGCAAATCGCTGGCATCGAACACCACGGCCTTGAGTTTCGGGCCATGGCCGGGAATCCATTGGGTGGCGGTCGCCGGCTGGTCGCCGTAGCGGTAGATCGCGTCGGTCAGGCGATTGGCGAAGGTGCTGACCCGTTCGGCCAGCGGCCCGCCGCCGATCAGCAGCGCACCGTCTACCGGCCGCAGGCGCCCGGCCTGCCAGCGTTCCAGCCGCACCGGCGACGGCAGGCCCAGGGCCCCGACCAGACGGTGGCCGATGGACGAGTTGGCGAAGTCGATATAGCGGTCAGACATGGAACGCTCTCCAGAAGATGGGGTTCAAAGTGTGGACTGCGAAGGGCAATCAATCGTTCGATCCACGCAATAAGGCCTACGCTAGAACAGCAGAGTAGTTTGCCCTCGGCGCTTTTGTGGCCCGACCGGGTTTTCAGCGCTCGATTTTCAGACCGGATATTTCACAAGGAGCATTTCATGAGTCAGCTGCGCCGCGTCGCGATCATTGGTGGCAACCGCATTCCGTTCGCCCGTTCCAACGGGCCGTATGCCACCGCGAGCAATCAGGTGATGCTCACCGCCGCCCTCGAAGGCCTGATCGAACGCTACAACCTGCACGGCCAGCGCATCGGCGAAGTGGTCGCGGGGGCGGTGCTGAAATTGTCACGGGATATGAACCTGACCCGCGAATGCGTGCTCGGCTCGCGCCTGTCACCGGCCACTCCGGCCTATGACATTCAACAGGCCTGCGGCACCGGCCTGGAAGCGGCGTTGCTGGTGGCAAACAAGATCGCCCTCGGCCAGATCGATTGCGGCATTGCCGGCGGCGTCGACACCACGTCGGACGCGCCGATCAGCGTCAGCGAAGGCCTGCGCAAGATCCTTCTGCAAGCCAACCGCGCCAAGACCACCGGCGACAAGCTCAAGACCTTTCTGCAATTGCGCCCGAAACACCTGATCCCCGAATTCCCGCGCAACGGCGAACCGCGCACCGGTCTGTCGATGGGCGAGCACTGCGAATTGATGGCGCAGACCTGGAACATCCCCCGCGAGGAACAGGATCAACTGGCCTTCGAAAGCCACCACAAACTGGCGGCGTCCTACAGCGAAGGCTGGCACAACGACCTGATGACCCCGTTCCTCGGCCTGACCCGCGACAACAACCTGCGCCCGGACCTGACTCTGGAAAAACTCGCGACCCTGAAACCGGCCTTCGAGAAAAGCGCCAAGGGCACCCTGACCGCCGGCAACTCCACGCCGTTGACTGATGGCGCTTCGGTGGTGTTGCTGGGCAGCGAAGAGTGGGCGAAGGAAAGTGGCCTGCCAATCCTTGCGTACCTGCGCGACGGCGAAGCGGCGGCGGTGGATTTCGTCAACGGCGCCGAAGGGCTGCTGATGGCTCCGGTGTACGCGGTGCCACGCTTGCTGGCGCGCAACGGGCTGACCTTGCAGGACTTCGACTACTACGAAATCCACGAAGCATTTGCTGCGCAAGTGTTGTGCACGTTGAAGGCCTGGGAGGATCCGGAGTACTGCAAGACCCGGTTGGGACTGGACGCGCCGTTAGGCTCGATTGATCGCAGCCGTTTGAACGTCAAGGGCAGCTCACTTGCGGCGGGGCATCCGTTTGCTGCGACGGGCGGGCGGATTGTGGCGAACCTGGCGAAGTTGCTGGATGCGGCGGGGAAGGGGCGGGGGTTGATTTCGATTTGTGCGGCTGGTGGCCAGGGTGTCACTGCGATCATCGAGCGCTGAAAGAACAAGAATCCCCTCTCCCAAAGGGAGAGGGGATTCCAAAGTTTACTCAGGTACGGAACCGCCGCACCAACCCATCCAGCTCATTCGACAACCCCGCCAGACTCTGCGAATCCAGCCGCGCCGAATTCGCCAGCTCCGCCACCAACTGCGCATCACCATGAATCTGGCTGATATGCCGATTGATGTCCTCAGCCACCTGATGCTGCTCCTCTGCCGCAGTCGCGATCTGAGTGTTCATGTCGCGAATCACATCCACCGACTCACGAATCTGCCCAAAGCTTTCCCGCGCCTCGCCAATCCGCGCTACCGATTGCTGCGACACATCAAGGCTGGCGCGCATCTGCTGAGTCACCGCGCTGGTGCGTTTGGCCAGGTTGCCCAGCAACCCGTCGATTTCCGCCGTCGAATCCGCCGTGCGTTTGGCCAGTGCGCGAACCTCATCGGCCACCACCGCGAATCCACGCCCCTGCTCACCGGCCCGCGCTGCTTCGATGGCCGCGTTGAGCGCCAGCAGGTTGGTCTGTTCGGCGATGGAACGGATGGTGCCGAGGATCGACTGGATGTCGTTACTGTCGCGCTCCAGTTGTTGCATCGACTGCGCCGACTGCTCCAGTTCCTGGCTCAGTTGATCGACGCTGTGCACCGCCGCATCGATCTGCTGCTGACCTTCGCGGGCCTGGCGCTGGCCGCTGTCGGCCGACTCCGCCGCCTGGCTGCACGAGCGGGCGACTTCGTTGGCGGTGGCGACCATTTCGTGGAACGCGGTCGAGACCATGTCCACCGCTTCGCGCTGGCGCCCGGCGGCTTCGGCCATGTCGCCGGAAACCCGGGTCGAGCTCTGCGAAGTGGCGAGGATTTTCCCGGCCGCGCCGCCGATGTGCTGGATCAGGCTGCGGATCGCGGTGAGGAACTGGTTGAACCAGTTGGCCAGTTGCGCGGTTTCGTCGCTGCCACGGATGTCGAGGTTCTTGGTCAGGTCGCCTTCGCCCTGGGCGATGCCTTCCAGACCGCTGGCCACGCTGCGGATCGGCCGCACGATCAGGCTGGCGAAACTGGCGCCGACCACTGCGAAGAATACCGCCAGCACGGCCGCGATGATCGCGATCAGCCAGGTCAGTTGAGTGGCCGAGCTCATCACGTCGTTCTGTTTGATCAGGCCGATGAAGGTCCAGCCCAGTTGTTCCGACGGCCAGACATTGGCCATGTAGCGCTCGCCGTTGAGCTCGACTTCCACCAGCCCTTTGCCGGCCTTGGCCAGTTGCGCGTAGCCCTCGCCGAGGCTGTCGAGCGGCTTGAAGTTGTGCTCGGGCTGCTTCGGATCAACCAGCACCGTACCGCTGTTTTCCAGCAGCATCAGGTAACCGCTTTCGCCGAGTTTGATCTGTTTGACGATCTCGGTGAGCTGCTTGAGCGTCACGTCGATACTGACCACGCCGCCGTTGCTGCCGAGCTTGTTGTCGATGGTGCGCACGGTGCTGACGTAGGTCGCATCGTCCTGCGCCCAGTAATAGGCGGCGGTGCGGAACGGTTTGCCGGGCTTGGCTTGCGCGGCCTTGTACCACGGACGCTGACGCGGGTCGTAGTTGCTCAATTTGGGATCGTCGGGCCAGGACACGTAGCCGCCGGCAGCGGTGCCGACGATAGCGTAGGCGTAGGCCGGGTGACTGTTGCCCAGGTCCTGCAGAAAGGCGAAGACCTTCTTGTCCATCTCGCCCTGCGGAATGCTTTCGGCGTTGGCGCTCATGTAGGTCTTGAGGCTGTCGTCGGTGTTCTTGATCAGCGGTTGTGTCGCCAGGTAATCGACGTTCTGGCTGATGCCGTCAAAGAAAAGCTGCATGGCGTTGCTGACCTGACGGATCTCGCGCCCGCTGCTGTCGACAAAATCGTCCCGGGCATCGCTGCGCAGGTTCAGTACCACCAGCGTGGCGACCAGCACCACGGGCAAGCAGGCGATGATTGCAAACGCCCAGGTCAACTTCTGTTTGATGTTCATCCGCGCTCCAGATTTTCTTGTAGGCCCACGCAGTGCAGATGACTCGCGGTTATTGGCAGCCGAAAAACGTTGTTTTCCACCCGTTTCCTTGAGTGCGACATCGAAGTTTTTTTTGGAACGATTGTCGGACAAATTCCTCTGTCTCTGAGGAATTCGGCTGCCGGAGGGGGAAATTGAGGCCGCAAGAGAAAATTCTTACGAGCTGCGTGCAACGGGATGTCAGATTCTGTCGCAAATGCCCTCAAGTGCTGTCGCCAACAACTTCGACAGGCTCGGCTATGATTCGCAACGGTCGATAAAGCGGCGGATCGGCCCGGTTTATCCGGCACAGTGTGTGCATCCACAGGTTCACAGGTCGGCAACCCCTCCCCGTGATGCGAGGATTGCCGTATAACGAATGACATTCGCGTGTTTGGTAATAAAGGACCCACAATAAAAGCTGATGAAGACTCCAAAACGCATTGAACCCCTGATCGAGGACGGTCTGGTCGACGAAGTGCTGCGTCCACTCATGAGTGGCAAAGAAGCAGCTGTTTATGTGGTGCGCTGCGGCAATCAGTTACGTTGCGCAAAGGTCTACAAGGAGGCGAACAAACGCAGTTTCCGCCAGGCGGCCGAGTATCAGGAAGGCCGCAAGGTTCGCAACAGCCGGCAGGCCCGGGCGATGGCCAAGGGGTCGAAATTCGGTCGCAAAGAGACCGAAGACGCCTGGCAGAATGCCGAGGTCGCGGCGCTGTTCCGTCTGGCCGGCGCGGGTGTGCGAGTGCCCAAGCCCTACGACTTCCTCGACGGCGTGCTGTTGATGGAACTTGTGGCCGACGAATTCGGCGATGCCGCCCCGCGTCTGAACGACGTGGTGCTGGAGCCGGATCAGGCCCGCGAATATCACGCGTTCCTGATTTCGCAGATCGTGCTGATGTTGTGTACCGGTCTGGTGCACGGTGACCTCTCGGAGTTCAACGTGCTGCTGACGCCGACCGGCCCGGTCATCATCGACCTGCCGCAAGCGGTGGACGCCGCTGGCAACAACCACGCGTTCAGCATGCTCGAGCGTGACGTCGGCAACATGGCGTCGTACTTCGGTCGCTTCGCCCCGGAGTTGAAGAAAACCAAATACGCCAAGGAAATGTGGGCGTTGTACGAAGCGGGGACGTTGCACCCGGCCAGCGTGCTGACCGGCGAGTTCGACGATCCCGAGGACCTGGCCGATGTCGGCGGGGTGCTGCGTGAGATCGAAGCGGCGCGTCTGGATGAGGAGCGCAAGCAAGCCATCCGCGCGGCGGACGACGAGCCCAAGGGCAAGTCCGACGAACCGCCTCCGCCACCGTGGATGCAGTGAGCATCTGAAAAAGAAAACCCGGCTTCGGCCGGGTTTTACACATTCAAGGATTGATTGTGAGCACCACTTCCCGCAATGCCCGGCTGATCATTACGGCCCGGCTGATTTCCGATTTCGGCGCTTTCCTGAACATGGTTGCGCTGGCCACTTATGTCTACCTGCTGAGCAACAGCGCGATGAGCGTGGGGATTTTTCTCGCCAGTCGCGTGGGTGGCGGGATTTTCGCCAGCCTGATCGGCACCGCGTTTTATCGTCGATGCAGCGGTCGCTTGCCGTTGATTGCCTTCGATCTGCTGCGCGCCGCTGTGCTCGGGCTGTTGCTCATCGTGCCGGTCAGTCAGCAGGCGTTGTTGCTGCCGCTGATCGCGTTCGGCCTGGGCTTAGGCAATTCGATGTTCGCCATCGGCCTCAACAGCCAGTTGCCGCGCTTGATCGAGCCGGCGCAGTTGCTCAAGACCAATGCCTGGATCACGTCCGCCTCGTCCATGGCGATGGTCGGCGGCAGTCTGGTGTCCGGATTGCTGGTCGCGGGGTTTGGTTTTGAAACGGTGTTCGCGCTGAATTCGGTGACCTATCTGTTGGCGGCAGTGTTGATTGCGCCGCTGCGGTTCAGCGCACCGGAGCCCGTCGCCAAATCCAGCACTGAACGCAGCGAATGGTCAGCCTTGGTGCAGGGGCTGCGCAGTGCGCCGGTGGTGGCCGCGATGTTGGCGGTGACCATGGCTGACACCCTTGGCAGCGCTGCGCATAACGTCGGTTTTCCGATCATTTCCAGACTGCTGACACCGGACTCGGCGAGCACCACGCTGGGCCTGATGCTCGCGGTGTGGGCCGCCGGCAAGCTGCTCGGCGCGCGGATCGCCAGTCGCCTCAATGGCTCGGAAAACATTCATCTGGAGCGCCGCTACTTCGGCGGCGTGCTGCTGATGTCCTGCGGTTTCATCCTGATGTTCCAGCAGCACAGCGTCGTCGGTCTGTTGCTGTTTTCGCTGCCGGCCGGACTGGGCGACGGTTTCTCGGAAGTCGGCCTGATGTCACGACTGCAACGGGAACCGGAGCCCCTGCGCCTGCCGATTTTCAGTTTCCTGACGCTGTTGCAGATGACCGGGTTTGGCGTCGGCATGCTGATCGCCGCACCGTTCTATGAGTGGTGGGCGCCGGGTGCCGTGGTGCTGCTGTTCCACGGCATTCCCCTCGCCACAGTGCTGTCGATGAAAATCCTGCTGCTCAGGCGCGAGCGGGTTGCGCGCAGCAGCCCGACGCCAGTTCCTTGAGGATCGGGCAGTCCGGGCGATGGTCGCCGTGGCAGTGCTCGACCAGATCCTGCAGGGTGTCGCGCAGTTCGCCGAGTTCGCGGATCTTCTGATTCAGCTCGTCGATGTGCTGGCGGGCCAGGGCCTTCACATCGGCGCTGGCGCGCTGGCGATCCTGCCAGAGCGTCAGCAGTTTGCCGACTTCCTCCAGCGAAAAGCCCAGGTCCCGCGAACGCTTGATGAATGCCAGCGTGTGCAGGTCATCGTCGCCGTAGACGCGATAGCCGCTGTCGGTGCGATGGGCGGCCTTGAGCAGACCGATCGACTCGTAATAACGGATCATCTTCGCGCTCAGGCCACTGTGGCGGGCCGCTTGGCCGATGTTCATCGGTTGTCCTCCAGATCCTCGGGTTTCCAGGTTTTCAACAGTAGCGCATTGCTCACCACGCTGACGCTCGACAGGGCCATCGCCGCACCGGCCAGCACCGGATTGAGGAAGCCGAACGCCGCCAGCGGAATACCGATCAGGTTGTAGACGAAGGCCCAGAACAGGTTCTGGCGGATCTTCGCGTAGGTCTTGCGGCTGATCTCCAGCGCTGCGGGTACCAGCCGTGGATCACCACGCATCAGGGTGATGCCGGCGGCGTGCATGGCCACGTCGGTGCCGCCGCCCATGGCGATGCCGATGTCGGCGGCCGCCAGCGCCGGTGCGTCGTTGATGCCGTCGCCGACCATGGCCACGACTCCGGTTTTCTTCAGCTCGGCGACGGTGGCGGCTTTTTCCGCCGGCAGCACTTCGGCGTGGACGTTTTCGATGCCCAGCGCTTCGGCAACCACCCGGGCGCTGCCGCGGTTGTCGCCGGTCAGCAGGTGGCTGTGGATGTGCTGGGCCGCCAGTTGTTGCACCGCGTGCAGCGCGCCGGACTTGAGGGTGTCGCCGAAGGCGAACAGACCGAGTACGCGAGGCTGCGGACTTTGCTCGATCAGCCACGACAGCGTGCGGCCTTCGGTTTCCCAGGCCTTGGCGGATTCGCTCAGGTTTCCGGCGTTCAGACCGCTTTCTTCCAGCAAGCGCCGGTTGCCCAGCGCCAGGCGCCGACCGTCGAGGCTGCCGGCGATGCCGCGCCCGGTCAGGGACTGGCTTTCGCTGACATCGGGCACAGTCAGATTGCGTTCGGCGCAGGCATCCAGCACGGCTTTGGCCAAGGGGTGTTCACTGCCGCGTTGCAGCGCGCCGGCGGCTGTCAGCAGGGCGTTTTCGTCACCGTCGATCGCACTGAAATGCGCGATGCGCGGGGTGCCGGAGGTCAGGGTGCCAGTCTTGTCAAACACCACGGCGCTGACTTCATGGGCACGTTCCAGTGCTTCGGCGTCCTTGATCAAAATCCCGTGACGGGCGGCCACGCCGGTGCCGGCCATGATCGCGGTCGGTGTCGCCAGACCGAGGGCGCACGGGCAGGCGATCACCAGTACTGCGACGGCGTTGATCAACGCGGTTTCCAGCGGTGCGCCGTACAGCCACCAGCCGATCAGCGTGGCAAGGGCCAGCAGCAACACGGTCGGCACGAACACCTGACTGACTTTATCCACCAGTTTCTGGATCGGAGCCTTCGCGGCCTGGGCGTCCTCCACCAGACGGATGATCCGCGCCAGCACGCTTTCCGCGCCGAGTGCCGTAGTGCTTACCAGCAAGCGGCCTTCGCCGTTGATCGCACCGCCGGTGACCTTGTCACCCGGTTGTTTGGGCACCGGCAGGCTTTCGCCGCTGATCAGCGCTTCGTCGGCATGGCTCTGGCCCTCCAGCACTTCGCCGTCCACCGGGAAACGTTCACCGGGTTTGACCAATACCCGATCGCCAAGGCGCAGGGCGCTGATGGCGACGTCCTGTTCGCGGCCATCAATGACTTGAATTGCCCGTTCTGGCCGCAACGCTTCCAGTGCACGGATGGCGCTGGCGGTCTGGCGTTTGGCGCGGCTTTCCAGGTATTTGCCGAGCAGCACCAGGGCGATGACCACTGCCGAGGCCTCGAAATACAGGTGCGGCATGCGCCCGGCAGCGGTCGCCCATTCATAGAGACTCAAGCCATAACCGGCGCTGGTGCCCAACGCCACCAGCAAGTCCATGTTGCCGGCGCCGGCGCGCACGGCTTTCCACGCGGCCACATAAAATCGCGCGCCGAAGATGAATTGCACCGGAGTGGCGAGGGCGAACTGCGCCCAGGCCGGGAGCATCCAGTGAATGCCGAACGGTTGCAGCAACATCGGCAGCACCAGCGGCAAGGCGAGGGCGATGGTGCAGATCAGCGCCCAGCGTTCATGGTTCAGGCGTTGCTGGCGATTGTCGGATTGTGGATGTTCGAGTTCGAAGAGGCTGGCCGAATAACCGGCCTTGCTCACGGCGGCGATCAGGGTTTGCGGGTCGACCGCGCCGAGCAATTCGAGGTGGGCGCGTTCATTGGCGAGGTTGACGCTGACGCTTTTCACCCCCGCAACCTTGTTCAGGGCGCGTTCGACGCGACCGACGCAGGACGCGCAGGTCATGCCGTCGATGTTCAATTCCACGGTGTGCTGCGGCACGCTGTAACCGGCGCGTTCGACCGCCTCCATCAGCGCCGGCAGGCTGTCGCCGGGGGCCTGCACCCGGGCCTGTTCGGTGGCGAGGTTGACGCTGACGGCACTGGCGCCGCTGACTTTGCTCAACGCCCGCTCGACACGGCCGGCGCAACTGGCGCAGGTCATGCCGCTGATGGGCAGATCGAACGTGATGGAATCGGACATCGGTCGTACTCCCTGTAGAAGATGCCTACAGGATCAACCTTGCCATGCTGGCAAGGTCAAGCGCCAATCCGAAAGCGTCAGTACCCGAGGCCGGTCGGCTTGAGGTACATGCCTTCCTGGTTCATCGCGATGCGGAATTTCAGGATGTCGCCGGCATGCAGTCTGATCTCCTGCGAACCCGGCGCGAGCATGCCCGGGTTGCAGCCCGGCATTTGTCCCGGCAGCAGTTTCAGGCGCAGCGAGACATTGCCCGGCGGCAGGTTGAACGACGTGCTTTGTTCCTGGAACAGGCGCGCCGACAGTTGATCCTGGATGTACACGCCGATTTCGCACGAGGTCGCCACTTCCAGACGCTCGCGGGAAATGATCAGCACCCCGTAATCTTCCCCGGCGGCATGCACCGAAGGGATCGCGGTAAAGAGGCTGAGAAAGCCAAACAGGCTGAAAGCTGACCAGCGCATGGCTGAATCTCCTGAATTCATGTCATTGATGCATGCAGCTTGGCCGAGCGCGGCGACGATTGCCAGCCCGGCAGTTTTTTGCAGAACTTGACCTTGCCATCGTGGCAAGCCCGAAACTGCCGGCAACCTCACTCAAAGGAGTCTTTCCATGCAAGTGTTCACTGTTGAAGGCATGTCCTGCGGTCACTGTGTCAAAGCCGTCACCCAGGCGGTGCAGAGCAAGGATCCGGCCGCCAGCGTGCGGGTCGATCTGGCGGCGAAGGAAGTCGGCGTCGAAAGTGCGTTGAGTGCCGAGCAGGTCATCGAGGCGATCAGCGAAGAAGGTTATGCGATCAAGCTCGCCTGATCTTTTTAATAGTTAGCGAGCTACCGGAATGTTCAAGGCGTCTTCGCGCGGCTAGACTGTCGGGCTGCACTCTCTACTAAAGTGCCCTCCCAATGCCTGCCGAACGTGGACGCCTGATGAACTTCCGTACCCTTCTGATTCTCGGCGCCCTGACCGCTTTCGGTCCGTTGGCGATCGACTTCTATCTACCCGCATTTCCCACCATGGCGCTGGCGTTCGGCACCGACGAGAAACACGTCCAGCTGACGCTGTCGGCTTACTTCTTTGGCCTGGCCATCGGCCAACTGGCTTACGGGCCGGTGGCGGATCGCTTTGGTCGGCGGATTCCGCTGCTCATTGGCCTGACGCTGTTCACGCTGGCGTCGGTGGCCTGCGCCTATGCGCCGAATCTGGAATGGCTGATTGGCGCGCGGTTGGTGCAGGCGCTGGGCGGTTGTGCGGGGATGGTGATTGCCCGGGCGGTGGTCAGCGACAAGTGCGACGCGGTGGGTTCGGCGAAAGTCTTCTCGCAGTTGATGCTGGTGATGGGGCTGGCCCCGATTCTGGCGCCGATGCTCGGCGGTCTGCTGGTCAACACGACGGGGTGGCAGTCGATCTTCCTGGTGCTGACCGGTTTCAGTGCCCTTGCCGGACTGGCGGTGGCCCTCGGCCTGCCGGAAAGTCTGCCGGCGCATGTTCCGCGTCAGCCGTTGTCCGGCGCTTTGCGTCAGTACGGCCGGCTGCTGGCGGATCCGGTCTACATGGGCCATGCCCTGACCGGCGGCATCGCCATCGCCGGGATGTTTGCCTACATCGCTGGCTCCCCGTTCATTTTCATCAAATTGTATGGCGTACCGGCCGAGCACTTCGGCTGGCTGTTCGGCACCAACGCGGCCGGGTTCATTCTGGTGGCGCAGGTCAATGCGCGACTGTTGGCCAAACGTGGTCCGGCGTTTCTGCTGTCGCGGGCGGTCTGGGTCTACCTGTGTGCCGGGATGACGCTGCTCGCGGTCAGCGCCTTGCACACCGAGGCCCTGTGGCCATTGCTGATTCCGTTGTTCATCTGCGTGGCCAGCCTTGGCTGCATCAGCCCCAATGCTGCAGCGTGTGCGATGAACGGGCAGGGCGGTCGTGCCGGCAGTGCTTCAGCATTGCTCGGCAGCATGCAATTCAGCGTCGCCGCCGGGGCTTCGGCGCTGGTGGGGATCCTGCACGATGGCACCGCCGTGCCGATGGCGATCGTCATCAGCTTGTGTGGTTTGCTGGTGGTGTGCGCAGCAATGCTCACCCGGCGCATGCAGAATGCCCGGGCGCTGGCAAAGGCGCAGGCCGAAGCCTGAACGGAAGAACTCAGCCGACAGCGCGTTGCTGGCCGAGGTCGGGAATCTGATGGGGCGCGTAGATACGCGCTTCGAGGATGCGAGTGAAGGCGCGAGCTTCGGCCTCACTGCGGAAGGTCACGGCGTGCTGGTCGAGACGAACTTGCCACTGGGACTTTGCCACTTCTTTTATCAGGATCTTCATTGCTGACCTCCCGTACGTAAAAGATTGCATCGCAGAGGACTCGATTGTAGTCCTGAATACGATCGCAATTGTGACAAGGGTCAAGCATCTGACTGACGGCAAAAAAACACCGCAGCCCCCGAGCCAGCCACATCGGAGGCTGGAGAAGGCTGCGGTCTTGCGGATTTTAGAAACCTTCTAAAACAATTTTCCCCTTGGCCTTGCCGCTTTCCAGCAATTCATGGGCGCGGCGCAGGTTGCTCGCGTTGATCGTGCCGAAGTGCTCGCCGACCGTGGTTTTCAACGTCCCGCTGTCGATCAGCCCGGCCACCCGGTTGAGCAGTTTGTGCTGCTCGATCATGTCCGGCGTTTCGAACAGCGAGCGGGTGTACATGAACTCCCAGTGCAGCGACAGGCTCTTGCGCTTGAGCTTGGTCACGTCCAGCGCCTTCGGATCGTCGATCAGCGCCAGTTTGCCTTGCGGCGCCAGGGCTTCGACCAGTTGGTCCAGGTGCTGGTCGGTCTGGGTCAGGCTGGCAACGTGGGTCACGTGGGTGACACCGGCGCGTTTCAGTTCTTCGCTCAACGGCTGGCTGTGATCAATCACCAGGTCAGCACCCAGCTCGGTCACCCAGTCGCGGGTTTCCGGGCGAGAGGCGGTGCCGATCACCTTGAGCCCGGTCAACTGGCTGGCCAGTTGGGTGAGGATCGAACCGACGCCGCCGGCCGCACCGACGATCAGCAGGCTCTGGTCTTCATCGGTGTTGCCTTCGCGAATCTGCAGGCGTTCGAACAACAGCTCCCAAGCGGTAATGGCGGTCAGCGGCAGGGCAGCGGCTTCGGCGAAACCGAGGGTTTTCGGCATATGGCCGACGATTCGCTCATCGACTACGTGCAATTCACAGTTGCCACCGGCGCGGGCGATGGAGCCGGCGTAGAACACCTTGTCGCCGGCCTTGAACAATGTCACTTCACTGCCGACCGACTTGACCACACCGGCCACGTCCCAGCCCAGCACCTTGGCAGCGCCGCCTTCCGGCGCGACGTTCTGGCGAACCTTGGTGTCGACCGGGTTGACCGAAATCGCTTTGACTTCCACCAGCAGGTCGCGCGGGCCGGCAACCGGTTCCGGCAGTTCGATGTCTTGCAGGGATTTTTCGTCGCTGATCGGGAGCGAGGCGTAATAGGCGATGGCTTTCATGGAGAACTCCGAAAGTGAATAAAGGAAGGCTTCAGGCGATGACGCGCAGGCGCTTGAGTTCGAAGTGTTCGAGGAACGCCTCGGCCTGGCTGCGGAAATGCTGGATATGAGCGCTGGCATCGTGCTCTTGCAGGGCTTCGTCGCTGGCCCACTGTTCGATCATGTAGAAGGCCAGCGGATTGGCCAGATCCTGGTGCAGGTCGTACTGACCGCAACCGGCTTCGGCGTGGGTCGGTTCTATCAGGGCGCGCAGGTGCTGTTCGAGGGCGTCCTGCTGGCCAGGTCGGGCAATCAGGGTGGCGATGGCGGTGAAAGGCTGGGACATGTTCGACTCCGGGACGGGATGAATTCGATGGATGGCATGATTGGCTATTTCTGCCGGAGATAAAACCGGCTAAAAGAGCAGTCTCTTTCAATATTTTTTTGATAATCGGGGCTGAGATGCTGCGTTTCGATGACTTGCAGTTGTTTGTCCGGGCGGCGGATCTGGGCAGCCTGTCGGCGGCGGCGCGGGTGATGGACATGTCCGCCGCCGTGGCCAGCGCCGCGCTCAAGCGGATCGAGCAGCAATTGGGCGCGCGTTTGTTGGCGCGCTCCACCCGCAGCCTGCGGCTGACGGCCGAAGGTGAAGGGTTTCTCGAGTACGCCCGGGCGGCGCTGAGCAACCTTGATGAGGGTCGGCGTCTGCTGGCCAGCGGGCAGGATCAGGTCAGCGGGATTCTGCAGCTGTCGGCGCCTTCGGACTTCGGGCGCAATCTTCTGTTGCCGTGGCTCGATGACTTTCAGCGCGAACACCCGAAACTGACGGTGCGCCTGCTGCTGGGTGACCGCATCGCCGATCTGTTTCGCCAGCCGGTGGACATCGCCTTGCGCTACGGCGAGCCGGAGGATTCGAGTCTGGTGGCGTTGCCGATTGCTCCGCACAACCGACGGGTGTTGTGCGCATCTCCTGCCTACCTGGCCCGGCACGGCGAACCGCTGCATCTGGAACAGCTCGCTCAGCACAACTGCCTGCTTTATATGCTCGGTGGCCGGGTGCACGACCATTGGAGTTTCCACGACGGCAAGCGCGAGGTCGGCCTGACCGTCAGTGGCGACCGCTTCAGTGACGACGCCGATGTGGTGCGTCTTTGGGCTGTGGCGGGAGCCGGCATCGCTTACAAGTCGTGGCTCGATGTGGCCGGTGATGTGCTGGCGGGGCGGCTGAAAGTGCTGTTGCCGGAGCTGCTCTGCGAACGCGCTCCGCTGAATCTGCTGTGCGCCCATCGCGCACAATTGAGTAAGCCGGTGAACCTTCTTAGGGAGATGCTCGCCAGCCGTTGCGCCGAATTGAGTAGCCGTTTTCCCGTTTTCCAGAAGTCTGACCATTAGTCGCAGGTAAATAGCGAAATTTCTCTCAGGAACAATCACCAACCACGGCCGCTCCGGCGCAGGACGCCGCGAGCAACCCGCTTATACTAGCGACCGCCTGATGCCCGCACCAAAAGGCCGATGCGAGAACGATCAGACCGCAACCGGCCGGGTAGGGACGAGGGTCGCGACAGTGCTGCGGTTTCCTTGCTGCGGCGCGCTGCCTCGCTTGGGCTCAAGGTATTTTGCGCGCCTTGGCCGACGACTGATTACTGGTCAAGATGTCTATGAGCTGTAGACGATACGATTCAACAGGGAGTGAATAGATGGAACATGCACCTTGCATCAGCCAGATCGCCACGTTGCTGGCCGATCCCAAACGCAGCGCAATGATGTGGGCGCTCATGGATGGCTCGGCGCGGCAGACCGAGGAGCTGGCGTTGCTGGCGGGGCTATCGCCGTCATCGGCCAGTGCGCATCTGGGGCGCTTGTCCGCTGGCGGTCTGTTGAAGGTCGAGGCGCGCGGTCGCAAACGCTTCTTCCGCCTGGCGGCTCCCGAAATCGGCGCGGCCATCGAAGCGCTGGCCAGCGCCACGTTGGCCAGCGCTCCGAGAGAAATCCCCGACGTGTTCAAGCGTGCCTCGCCGGTCGTCAGACCCCAGGCGGCGCCTTCGTCACTGCTGCGCGCGCGGTTTTGCGACGACCATCTGGGTGGAACGCTGGCCGCCGATCTGTACCAGCGTCTGCTCGACGCCGGCTGGATCGAGCAGCTTGAGCATCGAGTGGTGGTCACGCACAAAGGCTCGACTCAACTGGCCGGGCGCGGGGTGTACATCCAGGCGCTGGCCCACCGCAACGCCCAGGTGGCGTGCGCCTGTCCGGACTGGAGCGAGCGTCGCCCGCACATGGGAGGCTCGTTGGGGGCGGCGTTGCTGCAGCTGTTCATGCAGTCGGGCTGGCTGGTACTGCCCAACGATTCCCGCGCCCTGCAACTGACGGCGGCGGGCCAGCGGGAAATTCATCGATTTGCCTGTGAAACCGAGCTGGAAATGGCGTTGTAGAGCGCTTTCTTCCACGGGACAGCAACTGAACGTCGCCAACGGCTGCGAACACGTCGCATCTGGCACAGGCGCGCAACCGCTATCGCGCACACTCGATCCGGGGACTTTTCGGATTGAGGAGGTGGCATGGACACGGGAAACTTCAGCGCGGCAGATCGACTGGAGCGCCTGCCAGTCAGCGGTTATCACCGGATCATCTTCATCATCATCGCCCTGGCGTTTTTTTTCGACTCCATGGATCTGGCGATGATGACCTTCCTGCTCGGCTCGATCAAAGCCGAGTTCGGCCTGAGCAGTGCGCAGGCTGGCCTGCTGGCCAGTTCGAGTTTTTTTGGCATGGTGCTGGGGGCGTCGCTGTCCGGATTGCTGGCGGATCGGTTCGGTCGCAAACCGGTGTTCCAGTGGAGCATCGTCCTGTGGGGGCTGGCCAGTTACCTGTGCTCCACGGCGCAGACGGTCGAGAGCCTGACGCTGTTTCGCATTCTGCTGGGAATCGGCATGGGCATGGAGTTTCCGATTGCCCAGTCGATGCTGTCGGAGTTGATTCCTGCCCAGCGCCGGGGACGCTACATCGCCTTGATGGACGGTTTCTGGCCGCTGGGTTTCTTGGCTGCCGGGGTGCTGTCGTATTTCCTGCTGCCGTTGATTGGCTGGCGCGACATCTTTCTGGTGCTGGCGGTGCCGGCGGTGTTCGTGCTGGCGATCCGCTTTTTCATTCCCGAGTCGCCGCGCTGGCTGGAGCAGGCCGGCAAGCATGACGCGGCGGACAAGGTTTTGCGCGGGATCGAGGCGCGGGTACAAGCCTCACTCGGCGGTGCTGCATTGCCGGAGCCTGTTCGTCTGCCACGCAGCGTGACTCCACCGGGTCATTTCCTTTCGGCGCTCAAACAGATCTGGTCACCGCTGTATCGCCAGCGCACGACGATGATCTGGAGCCTGTGGTTCTTCGCACTACTGGGTTTCTACGGCCTGACGTCGTGGCTCAGTGCACTGTTGCAACAGTCGGGTTTCGCCGTGACTCAGTCGGTGTATTACACGGTGCTGATTTCCCTCGGCGGGATTCCCGGCTTCCTGATGGCGGCCTGGCTGGTGGAGCGTTGGGGACGCAAGCCGGTGTGCATCGTCACGTTGCTCGGCGGCGGGGTGATGGCGTTTCTGTACGGACAAAGCGCGGTGTTTGGCGGCAACGTGGCGCTGCTGATCGGCACGGGCCTGTTGATGCAGTTTTTCCTGTTCGGCATGTGGGCGGTGCTCTACACCTACACGCCGGAACTGTATCCGACCTCGGCGCGGGCGACGGGCTCGGGATTCGCCTCGGCCATCGGACGCGTGGGGTCGTTGCTCGGTCCGTTGGTCACCGGGCTGGTGTTCCCGATTACCGGGCAGGGCGGGGTGTTTGCGCTGGGGGCGCTGTGCTTTGCGATTGCGGCGGGGGTGGTGTGGCTGTTCGGGATGGAGACCCGGGGCAAGACGCTCGAAGAGCTGACGGAAGCGGTTGTGCGCTGAGAACTGAAAAGCCGTTCGAACACGGGCGTGTTCGAACGGCTTTGTACTGTTACGGTTTTACCAACCGCGCATCCAGGCTGTTCTGCGCCAGGCGCTTGGCCTGATCCTGGGTCATGCCCAGGTGAGTGTGCAGCGCGTGGAAGTTCTCGGTGACATAACCGCCGAAGTACGCCGGGTCATCGGAGTTCACCGTGACCTTCACGCCGCGCTCGAGCATGTCGAGGATGTTGTGCTGCGACATGTGATCGAACACGCAGAGTTTGGTGTTCGACAGCGGGCATACGGTCAGCGGGATCTGCTCGTCGATGATCCGCTGCATCAGGCGCTCGTCTTCGATGGCGCGCACGCCATGGTCGATACGCTGGATTTTCAGCAGGTCGATGGCTTCCCAGATGTACTCTGGCGGGCCTTCTTCACCGGCATGGGCGACGGTCAGGAAACCTTCGTGACGGGCACGATCGAACACGCGCTGGAACTTGCTCGGCGGGTGACCCATCTCGGAGCTGTCCAGACCTACCGCGACGAACGCATCACGGAACGGCAGCGCCTGGTCGAGGGTTTTCTGTGCTTCATCTTCGCTCAGGTGGCGCAGGAAACTCAGGATCAAGCCGCTGGTGATGCCCAGTTGCTGCTCGCCATCCTTCAGCGCGGCGGCGATGCCGTTGAGCACCACTTCGAACGGGATGCCACGGTCGGTGTGGGTCTGCGGATCGAAGAACGGTTCGGTGTGGATCACGTTCTGTTCTTTGCAGCGCAGCAGGTAGGCCCAGGTCAGGTCGTAGAAATCCTGGGAGGTGCGCAGCACGTCGGCGCCCTGGTAATACAGGTCGAGGAATTCCTGAAGATTGTTGAAGGCGTAAGCCTTGCGCAGGGTTTCGACGTCGCTCCACGGCAGGGCGATCTTGTTGCGTTCGGCCAGGGCGAACAGCAGCTCGGGCTCCAGCGAGCCTTCGAGGTGCAGGTGCAGTTCGGCCTTGGGCAAGGCGTTGAGCCAGTCGTACATATTCTTTTCTCATCAGGTGCAATGACGGCATTCTACAGATGCCCACCGAAACAAATGGCAAAACCTGACCAACCGATCCATCACACCGCTTCCTGCTCCCGTCGATAGGCGTAGGTATCGGCGAAACGCGACAGCAGGAATTCGGCGCAGGTGGTGGTCGGATATTTCGCTGCGTGCTGTGCGTCCTGGCAACCGGGCAGGCACTCGATGCGGGTGTCCGGGTGCGGCTCGGCGAAGAACGGCATCGAGTAGCGATCCACGCCGAGCGGGCTGATCACCCGGTGCGGAGTCGAGCGATAACGGTCGTTGCTCCAGCGCGCCATCATGTCGCCGAGGTTGACCACGAAGGTGCCGTCGATGGGCGGGGCGTCGATCCACTGGCCTTTGACGTTTTTCACCTGCAAGCCGCCGGCGGTGTCCTGATACAACAGCGTGATGCAGCCGTAATCGGTGTGCGCGCCGGCACCTTGCTGCTCGGCAGAACTGGCGGTGTGGCGCGGCGGGTAGTGGATCATCCGCAGCACGCTGACCGGCTCGTTGAAGCGTGTATCGAAGAAGTCGCGCTCGATGCCCAGCGCTAAAGTCATGGCCCGCAACAGGGTTTGCGCGAGGGCCTGCATGTCGAGGTAATGCTGCTCCATCAGCGTTTCCCAACCGGGAATGGCCGGATGACGGTTGGGGCCACGCAAGGGTTTTTCCGCCAGCACCTCGGGATGATCGGCCGGCAGGTGCAGGCCCATGTCGAAGGTTTCCTTGAGGTCGCTGGGTTTGTCCGGGTCGAGCTGTTCGGTGGCGATGGCGCCGTAGCCGCGGTGATGGACAGTCTGGGTGATGTCGATCTTGAGTTTTTCCGCTGTTGGCAATGCGAAGAAGTGCTGGGCGTGATCGAGCAGGGATTCGATGCGCTGCGCAGAAATCGGGTGGCCCTTGATGTAGAAAAAGCCCCATTCGCGGCAGGCGTGGTCGATCTGTTCGGCGACGGCGGACCAGGCGTTCTGGTCGTCGGAGTAGAGCGGCGAGATGTCGATGATCGGGAGTTGGTTCATTTCGAATGCTCTTCAGCGACCGCTCCCATCCAAGGGGAGCGGTCAGGGTCAGGTGGTTACTTCGGCATCTCGGCCTTCATGCCTTCGACGTAGTAATTCATCGACGCCAGTTCGGCGTTGGTGGCGCTGACCCCCGCCGGGATTTTCTCGGCCCCGGCCTGATCCTTGATCGGCCCGGTGAACGGTTGCAGGGCGCCGCTCTTGATGTCGGCGATGATCTGCTCGGCTTCGGCCTTCACCGGTGCCGGCACCAGATCGCTGATCGGCAGTTCGACCGTGCCTTCCTTCAACCCGCCCCAGTAGTCCTGGGATTTCCAGTTATGGTCGATCACGCTTTGGGTCGCCTGAATGTAGTGCGGCGCCCAGTCGTTGACGATTGAAGTCAGCACCGCTTTCGGCCCGAAGTGCGCCATGTCCGAAGCGTAGCCCACGGCATAGACACCACGCCGCTCGGCAGCCTGAATCGGCGCCGGGCTGTCGGTGTGTTGGAACACGACGTCCACACCCTGATCGATCAGTGCGTTGGCGGCGTCGGCTTCCTTGCCCGGGTCGAACCACGAGTTGACCCACACCACTTTGATCTCGGTGCCGGGGTTGTACTTGTTCAGGGCCAGCTGGATGGCGTTGATGTCGCGGATCACTTCGGGGATCGGGAACGAGGCGACGTAGCCGATCTTTTTGGTCTTGGTCATCTTCGCCGCGAGGAAACCACCGACGTAACGGCCCTCGTAGGTGCGCGCGAGATAGGTGCCGAGGTTCTTGTCCTGCTTGTAGCCGGTGGCGTGTTCGAAGGTCACCTTGGGAAACTGCTTGGCGACTTTCACCGTCGGGTTCATGTAGCCGAAAGAGGTGGTGAAGATCAGGTCGTAGTTGTCCTTGGCCATGTTGCGGATTACCCGCTCGGCATCGGCGCCTTCGGCGACGTTCTCCACGTAGTTGGTGGTGATCTGCGAACCGAGTTTTTCCGCCAGCGCCTTGCGCCCCTGTTCATGCTGATACGTCCAGCCGTGGTCGCCGATGGGGCCGATGTAGACGAAGCCGACTTTCAGTGGATCGGCGGCACTGGCGCTCAGGCTGAGGCCAAGGCCCATGGCGATGCACAGCAGTGTTTGCAGTGGACGTTTTTGCATGAACGCGAACTCCCTTTTGTTGTGTGTGGGGAGGGCAATGCAAAAGGCTGACCAAGCGGACAACAAATCAATTGGAAATCGGGGCGAGGCCTTCGCGAGCAGGCTCGCTCCCACAAAAGCACCGCGATCCCTGTGGGAGCGAGCTTGCTCGCGATGAGGCCGGCCGGGCCGAAAAAAGTGCATGCCCGTACACGGACGCCATCCACTGGTGCGCTAAGGTGTAACGAACCATTAGCGCCGCCCCGCAGTCAGTAGCTCATTCGAACCCCTGCGCCAAAAGGCCCGCCATGCTCACGATCCTCAAGCAAGAAAGCTTTCTGCTGCTGGCCCTGATCGCGGCCCTTGTCGCGTATCCGCTGGAGCACTGGTTGCTGCACAGCGGCCAGCTCGTAGCGCTGACGGCCGGGCTGGTGTTGATCGCGTTCATCGTCGCCGCCTCGATGCGCGTCGCCCATCAGGCCGAACTGCTCGCGGAAAAAGTCGGCGACCCGTACGGCACGATGATCCTGACTCTCGCCGCCGTACTCGTGGAAGTGGTGATCCTGGCGATCATGATGAGCAACGAAGCCTCGCCGACGCTGGTGCGCGACACGATCTATTCGGCGGTGATGCTCGATATCAACGGCATCCTCGGCCTCGCCGCGCTGATGGGCGGGATCAAGCATGGCGAGCAGTCCTACAACGACGATTCGGCCCGCAGTTACAGCGTGATGATCCTCACTGCCATGGGCGTGTCGATGGTGGTGCCGGAGTTCATTCCCGAGGCCAACTGGAAAATCTATTCGGCGTTCACCATCGGCGCGATGGTGGTGCTTTATGCGTTGTTTCTGCGGATGCAGGTCGGGCCGCACAGTTACTTTTTCAGCTACAGCTACCCGGACAAACGCCGCAAGAAAGAGCCCGTGGAACAGGAGCCGAAACCGGTCAGCCTGGCGCTGTCGATCGGCATTCTAGTGTTCGGCGTGGTGGTGATCGGCGCACTGGCCGAGGTGATGTCCAAGACCCTCGATCTGGGGCTGGAAGGGACGGGCGCACCGCCGGTGATCACGGCGATTCTGGTGGCAGCGATTTCGGCAGCGCCGGAGATTCTGACCGCGTTGCGCGCGGCGTTGGCCAACCGGATGCAGTCGGTGGTCAACATTGCGATGGGCGCGTCGTTATCGACGGTGATTTTGACGGTGCCGGTGATGGAAGCGATGGCGCTCTATACGGGGCAGCCGTTTCAGATGGCGATGACGCCGGTGCAGACGGTAATGATCTTCATCACGCTGATTGTCAGCGCGATCAACCTCAATGACGGGGAGACCAATGCGATTGAGGGCATGACCCATTTTGTGCTGTTTGCGACATTTATCATGTTGTCGCTGCTGGGGTTGTGATTGATCGTTCCCACGCGGACGGTTCGACGCCTCGACGTGGGAACGATCATCAGGTCAGGAGGAGGAATCAGGTACCGGCAATCAACTGCCGAGCCGCCTGGCTGTGATCGGCAATCAGGCCTTTGAGATCCAGCCCTTCAACCTGCCCGTCAATCACACGCCACTTGCCGCCGACCATCACGCGATCCGCACGATCCGCGCCGCACAACAGCAACGCCGAGATCGGGTCATGGCTGCCGGAGAAGCGCAGTTCATCCAGCTTGAACAACGCCAGATCCGCCTGCTTGCCGACCGCCAGTTCACCGATATCGGTGCGGCCCAACAGGCTCGCCGAACCCTTGGTCGCCCAGCCCAGCACGCGTTCCGGGGTGATCTTTTCGGCGCCGTAACGCAGGCGCTGGATGTACAGGGCCTGACGGGCTTCGAGGATCATGTTCGATGCATCGTTGGACGCCGAACCATCCACGCCGATACCGAACAATGCGCCGGCATCGGTCAGGTCGATGCTCGGGCAGATGCCCGACGCCAGACGCATGTTCGAGCTCGGGCAGTGGCAGATACCGGTGCCGGCCGCGCCGAGACGGGCGATTTCGTCGGGGTTGAAGTGGATGCCGTGAGCCAGCCACGTACGCGGGCCGAGCCAGCCGACGCTGTCCAGATAATCCACAGTGCGCAGGCCGAAGCGTTGCAGGCAGAAATCTTCTTCGTCGAGGGTTTCGGCGAGGTGGGTGTGCAGACGCACATCGAGTTTGTTCGCCAGTTCGGCGCTGGCGGACATGATTTCCGGGGTCACCGAAAATGGCGAGCACGGCGCCAGAGCAATCTGGATTTGCGCGCCGTCGCCACGTTCGTGGTACTCGTGAATCAGCCGCTGACTGTCGTCGAGAATCACCTGGCCTTCCTGCACGGTCTGTTGCGGAGGCAGGCCGCCGTCCTTCTCGCCGAGGCTCATCGAACCGCGGGTGAGCATGGCGCGCATGCCCAGTTCGCGCACGGTTTCGACTTGCACGTCGATGGCGTTTTCCAGGCCATCCGGGAACAGGTAATGGTGGTCGGCAGCGGTGGTGCAACCCGACAACAGCAACTCGGCCAGCGCGACTTTGGTGGCGAGGGCGAGTTTTTCAGGCGTCAGGCGCGCCCAGACCGGGTACAGGGTTTTCAGCCACGGGAACAACGGCTGATTGACCACCGGCGCCCAGGCGCGGGTCAGGGTCTGATAGAAGTGGTGGTGGGTGTTGATCAGGCCCGGCAGGATCACGTGTTCACGGGCGTCGAACACTTCATTGCACGGTGTGGATGGTTGCTGGCCGGCGCCAAGCACTTCGGTGATCACACCGTCTTGCAGCACCAGACCGCCACGGGCATCGAGACCGTTGGCCGTGAAAATGGCGAGGGGATTTTTTAACCAGATACGGGTCGCAGGCATTGTGGCCGGCTCCTCTGAAAGTTGGGTTCAGGGTTGCCAGCTCAGTGTTGCCCTGTCTGCTGATCCAGGGTCGCCGCGAAGGACGAGGTGCGGAGTTTCGAACAAAATGTTGCGACGGGCAAGCCCAACCCGACCAGACACCGGGATAACCCTGTGGGAGCAAGCCCCCACAGGGTCCAGCGATTACCAGGGAATGGTTTCACCCTTGTAGTTCACGAAGTGATGGCCGCCCTTGCCGGCAAACGCATCGACCTGATCCACCAGGCCACGGGTGCTGGTCTCCACGTCGATGTCGGCACCTTCGCCGCCCATGTCGGTTTTCACCCAGCCCGGATGCAGCGACAGCACCGTGAGTTTCTGATCGCCCAACTGAGTGACGAAGCTGTTGGTCATCGAGTTCAGCGCCGCTTTGCTGGCCTTGTACAGCGCCAGTTCCGGCGCGTCGGGCATGGTCACACTGCCGAGCACCGAACTCATGAACGCCAACACGCCGCTGCCGTCGCGGATCTGGCCGACGAAACGCTGGGCCAGATTGATCGGCGCCACGGCGTTGGTGAAGAACAGCTGGCCGACTTCCGCCAGCGTCGCGCCGCCCGGGGTTTGCACGTCAGGGCCTTTGACCCCGGCGTTGACGAACAGCAGGTCGAAGGTCTCGCCCTTGAGCTGCTGACTCAGGGCGATCACCGCTTGCTGGTCGTCCATGTCGAGCTTTTCGACTTGCACGTTGCCCAGTGCTTTCAGCGCCTCGGCATTCGCAGGGTTGCGAACCGTGGCGGTGACTCGCCAGCCGTCGGCCAGCAGGGTTTTCACCAGTCCCAGGCCCAGGCCCCGGGAGGCGCCGATGATCAATGCGTGCTTGGCAGGATTAAGTGCGGACATGATTGGCTTTCCTTGAAAGTTGAAAGATCACGGGTTCAATGGACAGCGTTGACCGAGTCGTTGCTGCAACTCGTGGCGCAGCTCGCCGAGTTCGGCCATGCGGGTTTCGATCAGTTTGAGTTTGTCTTGCAGCAGTTGCGTGACGGCCGTGTCGGGGTTGGGCGATTGCCACAACGCGCCCACGCTGCTGCCGATCTCGCCGAGGGTAAAGCCCAGACGTTGGGCAGTCTTGATGTAGAGCACCAGTTGCGCCATCTCCGGTGGATAGTCGCGATAACCGTTGGCGCTGCGTTGCGCCGCGATCAATCCGCGCTCCTCGTAGAACCGCAGCGTGTCACGGCTGACATCGCAGGCCTGGGCCAACTCACCGATGCGCATCAAGGAGATCTCGAAAGTGTTTGACCCTGGAGCATACTCCAGGCTTTACCGTGGTTGCTCCCTGAATTTTCGGAGCAAGGACGATGTGGACTTCAACGCAGTATCGGCGGTTGGTGCGCGGCAGCGCCTGGTATGACTTGATCGTGACGGCGGCGTTTGTCACGCCGTGGAGTTTTGCCGCGTTGCATGGGGTGTTGACGGCGTTGAGCCAGGCGCTGGATCTGCCCGGCGAGCTGCCGGCGTTCGAACCTGTGCATATGTTGATGGCGAATCTGTTGGGTTCGGTGGTTTGTGTTTGGGCCGTGCTGCGGATTCGTGATCCGCAGCCGGTTTATGGGCGCTATGACGCGGTGGCGAGGTTTCTGTTCGCCGTGTGGCAGGCGTATGCCCTGGCCCACGGCGCCAGTTCGTTGCTGGTGGGGTTCCTGGTGTTCGAACTGGCGTGGGGCATGGCTCAGGTGTTGCCGGTTCGGCCGCTGTCGCGAGCCGTCACGGCTTAGTGTCCGGCCTGCCACGGCTGTCCCAGTGATACCGGCGCGTACAACCGCGTACGCACCGCATCCCGCGACAACAACACCAGCACCAGAATGGTCGCGGCATACGGCAGCATCGCCAGCAGACTCGAAGGAATCGCCAGCCCCAACCCTTGCGCCACCAGGTGCAGGATGCTGGCGAGTCCGAACAGATACGCGCCGAGCAGCAACCGCCACACCCGCCAACTGGCGAACACCACCAGCGCCAGCGCGATCCAGCCGCGCCCGGCGGTCATGTTCTCGGCCCACATCGGCGTGTACGCCAGCGACAGATAAGCGCCGGCCAGTCCGGCCATCGCGCCGCCGAACAGCACCGCCAGTGTGCGCACGGTCAGCACCGGCAAGCCCATGGCACTGGCCGCATCCGGGTTCTCGCCGACCGCTTGAATGATCAGCCCGACACGGCTTTTCACGATCACCCACGCCACCAGCGCAAACAGCGCGAACGACAGGTACACCAGCAGATCCTGGGCAAACAGCATGCGGCCGATCAGCGGGATTTCGCTCAAGTATGGAATCGCCAGCGGCTCGAATCCCGCCAGCGGTTTGCCAACCCACGCCGCGCCGACAAAGGTCGACAGGCCCACACCAAAAATCGTCAGCGCCAGCCCGGTTGCCACCTGATTGGCGTTGAACACCAGCGCCACCAGGGCAAACAGCGACGACAACAGCATCCCGGCGAGCATCGCCAACACCACGCCAAGCCACAGGTTGCCGCTGTTGAACGCGACGATGAAACCGATCACCGCGCCAAACAGCATCATGCCTTCCTGACCGAGGTTGAGTACGCCGCTCTTCTCGCAGATCAGTTCACCCAGTGCTACCAACAGCAATGGCGTACCGCAGCGCACCATGGCGTAGAAAATATTGCTCAGCAGATCGATATCCATCACAGCGCTCCGGCGGTTACGGCGGTGGTAGAAGTGCGCCGCACC
This sequence comes from Pseudomonas sp. GM25, assembly GCF_000282255.1. Lineage (NCBI taxonomy): Bacteria > Pseudomonadati > Pseudomonadota > Gammaproteobacteria > Pseudomonadales > Pseudomonadaceae > Pseudomonas > Pseudomonas sp. GM25. Next base: position 45,935 of record NZ_AKJQ01000060.1, read on the forward strand.
CAGCGCAGGTTCAGGCGTGGCCGATAGAGGATCAGCACGTCACAGGCCAGCAGGAAAAACAGCATCATTCCCTGGAACAACTGGGTGATCGCCTGCGGCAGATTCAGCGTCATCTGCGCGCTCTCGCCACCGATGTACAGCAGCGCCATCAACAGGCTGGAAAACAGAATGCCGATGGGGTTGAGCCGCCCGAGAAACGCCACGGTGATTGCCGCATAGCCGTAGCCCGGCGAGACTTGCGGCACCAGTTGGCCGATCGGCCCGGTGACTTCGCAGACACCGGCGAGCCCGGCCAATCCACCACTGATCAGCAGTGCGAGCCAGATCAGACGCTTTTCGCGAAACCCGACGAATCCTGCCGCACGTTTGTCCAGCCCCAACACCTTGATCTGGAAACCGACGAAGCTTTTCTGCAGCAACACCCACACCGCGACCAACGCGAGCAAGGCGAAATACACCCCGATGTGTGCCCGACCGTCCTCCATCAACAGCGGCAGACGGCTGGCATCGCTGAACATCGCCGACTCGGGAAAGTTGAACCCGGCCGGATCCTTCAGCGGCCCGTGCACGCAGAACAGCAGCAGGTTCAGCGCTATGTAATTGAGCATGATGCTGGTGAGGATTTCGTTGGCATTGAAGCGTGTGCGCAACCAGGCGGTGAGCCCGGCCCACGCGGCGCCGGCGAGGGTGCCGGTGAGCAGGATCAGCACCAGCGCCCAGCGGCTTTGCATATCGATAATATTTACCGCCAGCGCACTGCCAGCCAGGGCGCCGAGCAGCAACTGGCCTTCGGCGCCGATGTTCCAGATCCGCGCCTGATAGGCCACTGCAAGGCCCAACGCACACAACAGGATCGGCAGGGTTTTGACCAGCAGTTCGGAGACGCCGTACAGGTCACTGACCGGGGCGATCAACAACGTGTGCAAAGTCTTCAGCGGATCGTGGCCAAGGGCGACGAACAGCAAAGATCCGCACACCAGCGTCAGCGCCGCCGCCAGCACCGGCGAGCACCACAGCATCAGGCGCGATTGCCGGCCACGGGGTTCGAGGGAAAGCAACATGGGAAAACTCCGTTAAACCGTGGCCGGTTGTGATTGAGGGGTGTCGAACTGGCCGGCCATCCAGCCGCCGACGTCGCTGAGGCGGGTTTGCGCCGTGTCCTGCAACGCCGACAGGCGCCCGCTGCACAGCGCGCCGAGGCGGTCGCTGATCTGGAACAGTTCGTCGAGGTCTTCGGAGATCACCAGAATCGCCGCCCCGGCATCGCGCAGGGCAATCAGCGCCCGGTGAATGGTGGCCGCCGCGCCAACATCCACGCCCCAGGTCGGGTGCGCGGCGATCAGCAGTTTCGGTTGCTGGAGGATTTCCCGGCCAAGGATGAATTTCTGCAGGTTGCCGCCGGACAGGCTGCGGGCGGCGGTCTGGGTGTCCGGGGTTTTCACGCCGAAGCGCTGGATGATCGTTCGGGCGAGGGTTTCGACCTTGCCGCGCTCGATCAAGCCGTGGCTGACCAGGCCTTGTTGAAAAGCGGTGAGCAGGGCGTTGTCCGCCAGACTCATGTCCGGCACCGCGCCATGCCCGAGTCGTTCGGCGGGGACGAACGCCAGGCCGAGTTTGCGTCGTGCATCCGGGCGCTGATCGGCGACGGCGTGTTCTTGGAAACGGATGGTTGCCGCTGCATCTCGGGGCAGTGTCTGTTCGCCGCTGAGCAATGCCAGTAATTCGTCCTGACCGTTGCCCGCCACGCCGGCGATGCCGACGATTTCACCGCTGCGCACCTGCAGGTCGATGTCGCTCAGGGAGCAGCCGAACGGATCCGGGTTGTGCCAGTTCAATCCGCTGACCTGCAAGAACGCCGCGCCACCGGTGACCTTCGTGAACTCGCCGATCAATGTCGCGGCGTCGCCCACCATCAATTGCGCCAGTTGCCGGTCGGTGCAGTCGGCCGGTACGCAATGCCCGGCCACCCGACCGCCACGCAGCACCGTGGCGCTGTGACACAAGGCGCGCACCTCGCCGAGTTTGTGGCTGATGAACAGAATGCTGCAGCCCTCGGCCGCGAGCCGGCGCAGGGTGATGAACAACTCGTCGGCTTCCTGCGGCGTGAGCACCGAGGTCGGCTCATCGAGAATCAGCAGGCGAATGTTCTGCATCAGGCAACGAACGATCTCCACCCGTTGCCGCTCGCCGATCGACAGACTGTGGACAAGTCGCTGGGGCTCCAGCGCCATGCCATATCGGCGCGACACTTCACGGATTTTCGCCTCCAGCTGTTTCGGCGAACCGGCTCCTGCGCCCATCGCCAGCGCAATGTTTTGCGCCACGCTCAGGGTCTCGAACAGCGAGAAATGCTGGAACACCATGCCGATGCCCAACTGCCGGGCCTGGGCCGGGTTGCGCATGTTCACCGGTTGTCCCTGCCACAGTATCTCGCCCGAATCGGCCTGGGTGACGCCGTAGATGATCTTCATCAACGTGCTTTTACCTGCACCGTTTTCACCGAGCAGCGCGTGGATTTCACCGGGGGCAATGCTCAGGTCGATGGCGTCATTGGCGAGGCAACCGGGATAACGTTTGCTGATGTGGCGCAGTTGCAGGCGCGGTGTGGACGTGGGGTTTGGCATGACAGGCTCGGGTCGCTTGGAGTTGTGCCCGTGGATAAAGCAATTTCCTGGCCATTGAGTCAGGAACCTGTGCGACCGCTGTTTGCCAGCCTGTGGCGTAGAGCCTGTGGAATGAATTCGACGTCTTGCGCGGCACCACTTGAGGGCAAAGCCCTTGATCAGGCTCCAGTTTTGCCCGCATCTGGCTGATCAAAAAACGAACAACCTCGCCGAAGCCATGCAGAACCTGCGACTGCGCCAGCCATGAACGGCTTATCCACAGGTTGCTCCACAGTATTTGTGCGCAAGACAAAATCCCGGGCATAAGCACTGCCGGGCTTTCTTCTAAAGGCGATAAACAACGCTAAGCGATTGTTTTTACGTGAAATTGTTTGTTGTGATGGACGATTGGACGAAAAGTGAACAAATCCCGCAAAGCCACGGGACAGAAGGGTTACAGCATCCTGTGCTCAGGTTATCCACAGCCGGGTGCACAGCGGATGTGGGCAAGTCTCGGGCATAAGCAAACGGGCTGGTGCCCCAAAACATGGCGAGGGTTCAACGCTGAAGCAGGATTCGCCCACGGCTCAGGTCGGCCAACTGATTCTGCAACAGCTCGATGTGCGCTTCGCCCACGGCCAGTTGCAGCTCGACACCATTGGCGGTGAAGTTTTCCTCGACCACCAATCCGCCCAGATCCGCGACCCGCAGTTTCACCAGCGCCAGTTCACTGAAAGCGCAGGCGCAACGTACGGGCACGCGACTGATCAACTCGACCTTCGGCGCGGCCTGCAGACATTTGTTGGCGCCGCCGCCATAGGCCCGGGCCAGACCGCCGGTGCCCAGTTGAATGCCGCCGTACCAGCGGATCACCAGCACCGCGACCTGATCGCAGTCCTGCGCTTCGATGGCTGCAAGAATCGGCCGACCGGCAGTGCCACCGGGTTCGCCGTCGTCGTTGCTGCGGTATTGATCGCCGAGTTTCCACGCCCAGCAATTGTGCGAGGCGTTCAAGTCGCTGTACTGCTCGATGAAGGCTTGCGCCTCCGCGGGGCTGCCGATCGGCGCGGCGAAGGTGATGAAACGGCTTTTGCGAATCTCTTCGCGGAACTCGCAAAAGCCGCTGAGGGTGAATGGCATAAAACGACTTATATAGAAGAAGTGAGGCCGCAGCCTTTGAGGATGATGCGGATCAGGTTGTTGCCGGCGTCTTCCATGTCCTGTTTGGTCAACTTGCTGCGACCGGTCACGCGGCAGATCTGGGTGGCGAAGTCGGCGTAATGCTGAGTGCTGCCCCACAGCAGGAAGATCAGGTGCACCGGGTCGACCGGGTCCATTTTGCCCGCGTCGATCCAGGCCTGGAACACGCCGGCGCGGCCCTGGAACCAGGCGCGGTAATCCTGGTTGAAATATTCGGTCAGGCATTCGCCGCCGCTGATCACTTCCATCGCGAAGATTCGCGAAGCTTGCGGCTGGCGACGGGAGAATTCAATTTTTGCGCGGATGTAGCGGGTCAGCGCTTCAGCCGGATCGTCGTCGGCCGTCAGGGTGTTGAAGGTGCTGTCCCACAATTGAAGGATGTTGCTCAGCACCGCCACGTACAACCCGAGCTTGTTGGTGAAGTAGTAATGCAGATTCGCCTTGGGCAGCCCGGCCTTGGTGGCGATGGTGTTCATGCTCGTGCCTTTGTACCCGTGACGGGCGAACTCGTCTTCGGCGGCTTTGATGATGGTCTCTTCGTTCTTCTGACGAATGCGGCTGGCAGGTTTGCCGCCGTGAGCGGGGACTTCAAAGGTCATAGGCACTTCCGGGTTTGTCTGTGGGGTGCAACCAGTTGCGTTGATAGCGCAACCACCGGCGCGGGACAAGCCCCGGGCGAATAAAACCCCGGTCGTCAGCGGGTGGCGGCGAGGCTTTCGAGAAAGCTTTCCAGTACCAGATGAGGGCGGCGACCCTTGCGGGTGACCGAGGCCAGGCTCAAATCATAGAAGCGGGTGCTGGCCTTGAGTGCGCGCAAGCGACCTTGTTGAACCCAGAGACTGGCGTAGTGATCCGGCAGGTAGCCGATGTAACGCCCGGTCAGAATCAGGAACGCCATGCCTTCGCGGTCGGAAGCGCTGGCGGTGCAATTGAGGGCTTGATAGTGCGCCTGGATCTCCGCCGGCAAACGGAAGGTCGGGGCGATGGCGTCCTGACTGTTGAGGCGCTCGTCATCCAGCTGTTTATCGTCGACGTAAAACAGCGGATGACCCACCGCGCAATAAAGCAACGAACGTTCGCTGTACAGCGGCTGATATTCCAGTCCCGACAACGCACTGGCCTGCGGCACCACGCCGACATGCAGGCGGCCGTCGAGCACGCCTTGTTCGACTTCGTTGGGGGCGATCATGCGGATCTGGATCTGCACGTCCGGCCCGCGCTCCTTCAACTGCGCGAGCGCGTGGGTGATGCGCATATGGGGCAGGGTGACGAGGTTGTCGGTCAGGCCGATGATCAACTCGCCGCGCAAGTGCTGGTGCAGGCCGTTGACCTCGGTGCGGAAACTTTCCAGCGCACTTAGTAGCTGCAACGCCGATTGATAAACCTCGCGACCTTCTTCGGTCAGGGAGAAACCGGCGCGCCCGCGCTGGCACAGACGCAGGCCCAGGCGTTGCTCCAGATCGCTCATCTGTTGGCTGATCGCCGAGCGACCGATGCCGAGCACGGTTTCCGCCGCCGAGAAGCCGCCGCACTCCACCACGCTGCGAAAAATCCGCAGCAGGCGAATATCAAAGTCACTGACCTGGGCCAGTGGATCGGGGCGACGGCTGCTCATGCTGTGGTTCTCATTGTTTAGCAGAGTTCTAACTGAAGGTTAGAAGAGTTGAATTTCACCGACTTTATCCGCGTGGCAATTTAGCTGCAACAACGCTTTCTATCGCTCTGAAGCTTATTGCCCTGTGAGGTTTTGCCCGATGAACATGCCTGAAAACGCGTCGTCGCCACTGGCCAGCCAACTGAAGCTGGACGCGCACTGGATGCCGTACACCGCCAACCGCAACTTCCAGCGCGACCCGCGCCTGATCGTCGGTGCCGAAGGCAGCTGGCTGATCGACGACAAGGGCCGCAAGGTGTACGACTCGCTGTCCGGTCTGTGGACCTGCGGCGCCGGGCATACCCGCAAGGAAATCCAGGAAGCGGTGGCCAAGCAGTTGGGCACTCTCGATTACTCGCCGGGCTTCCAGTACGGCCACCCGCTGTCGTTCCAGTTGGCGGAGAAAATCACCGACCTGACACCCGGCAACCTGAACCACGTGTTCTTCACCGACTCCGGTTCCGAGTGTGCCGATACCGCGGTGAAAATGGTCCGAGCCTACTGGCGCCTGAAAGGCCAGTCGACCAAGACCAAAATGATCGGCCGCGCCCGTGGCTACCACGGCGTGAACATCGCCGGCACCAGCCTCGGTGGCGTCAACGGCAACCGCAAGCTGTTCGGTCAGGCGATGATGGACGTCGATCACCTGCCGCACACTCTGCTGGCGAGCAATGCTTTCTCCCGTGGCATGCCGGAGCAGGGCGGTATCGCACTGGCCGATGAGCTGCTGAAGCTGATCGAGCTGCACGATGCTTCGAACATCGCTGCGGTGTTCGTTGAGCCTCTGGCCGGTTCCGCTGGCGTGCTGGTTCCGCCGCAGGGTTATCTGAAGCGTCTGCGTGAAATCTGCGATCAGCACAACATCCTGCTGGTGTTCGACGAAGTGATCACCGGTTTCGGCCGGACCGGCACCATGTTCGGCGCCACCACCTTCGGCGTGACCCCGGACCTGATGTGCATCGCCAAGCAAGTCACCAACGGCGCGATCCCGATGGGCGCGGTGATTGCCAGCTCCGAGATCTACCAGACCTTCATGAACCAGCCGACCCCGGAATACGCCGTGGAATTCCCGCACGGCTACACCTACTCGGCGCACCCGGTAGCTTGCGCCGCGGGCCTGGCGGCACTCGACCTGCTGCAAAAGGAAAACCTCGTGCAGAGCGTGGCCGAAGTCGCGCCACATTTCGAAAATGCCCTGCATGGCCTGAAAGGTGCGAAGAACGTCATCGACATTCGTAACTACGGCCTGGCCGGTGCAATCCAGATCGCGGGCCGTGATGGCGATGCCATCGTGCGTCCGTTCGAAGCCGGTATGGCGCTGTGGAAAGCCGGGTTCTACGTGCGCTTCGGCGGCGACACCCTGCAGTTCGGCCCAACCTTCAACAGCAAGCCGCAAGATCTTGATCGTCTGTTCGACGCGGTCGGCGAAGTGCTGAACAAGCTCGACTGATTTTTCCTTCTATATAGATACGCCAATAGCAGGCGCCCCTTGCGGGCGTCTGCTTACAAGAATTCAGGAGTTCCCCGATGAGCGTTATCCCGCATTTGATCAATGGCGAACTGGTGACCGAGAACGGTCGCGCGGTCGATGTGTTCAACCCGTCCACCGGTCAGGCTATCCACAAGCTGCCGCTGGCCAGTCGCGAAACCATCCAGCATGCCATCGATGCCGCCAAGGCTGCGTTCCCGGCCTGGCGTAACACGCCACCAGCCAAACGTGCTCAGGTGATGTTCCGTTTCAAGCAACTGCTGGAGCAGAACGAAGCGCGCATCGCGCAATTGATCAGCGAAGAGCACGGCAAGACTCTGGAAGACGCTGCCGGTGAACTGAAGCGCGGTATCGAGAACGTCGAGTTCGCCTGCGCAGCGCCGGAAATCCTCAAGGGCGAGTACAGCCGCAATGTCGGCCCGAATATTGATGCGTGGTCGGACTTCCAGCCGCTGGGCGTGGTGGCCGGTATCACTCCGTTCAACTTCCCGGCCATGGTGCCGCTGTGGATGTATCCGCTAGCGATCGTCTGCGGCAACTGCTTCATCCTCAAGCCGTCCGAGCGTGATCCGAGCTCGACCCTGCTGATCGCGCAACTGCTGCTGGAAGCCGGTCTGCCGAAAGGTGTGCTGAGCGTGGTGCACGGTGACAAGACTGCGGTGGACGCGCTGATCGAAGCGCCGGAAGTCAAAGCCCTGAGCTTCGTGGGTTCGACGCCGATTGCCGAATACATCTATTCCGAAGGCACCAAGCGCGGCAAACGCGTGCAGGCACTGGGCGGCGCGAAGAACCACGCGGTGCTGATGCCGGATGCGGATCTGGACAACGCGGTCAGCGCACTGATGGGCGCGGCTTACGGTTCTTGCGGCGAGCGCTGCATGGCGATTTCGGTAGCCGTGTGTGTGGGCGATCAGGTGGCTGACGCACTGGTGGCCAAACTGGTTCCACAGATCAAGGCGCTGAAAATCGGTGCCGGCACTTCTTGCGGTCTGGACATGGGGCCGCTGGTTACCGGTCAGGCGCGCGACAAGGTCAGCGGCTATGTCGAAGACGGCGTGGCGGCGGGCGCGACCCTGGTGGTCGACGGTCGTGGTCTGAGCGTTGCCGGTCATGAAGAAGGCTTCTTCCTGGGTGGCTGCCTGTTCGACAACGTCACGCCTGAGATGCGCATCTATAAAGAAGAGATCTTCGGGCCGGTGCTGTGCGTCGTTCGAGTAAACAGCCTGGAAGAGGCGATGCAGCTGATCAACGATCACGAATACGGCAACGGCACCTGCATCTTCACCCGTGACGGTGAAGCGGCGCGTCTGTTCTGCGACGAGATCGAAGTCGGCATGGTCGGCGTCAACGTTCCACTGCCGGTGCCGGTGGCTTACCACAGCTTCGGTGGCTGGAAGCGTTCGCTGTTCGGCGACCTGCATGCCTACGGTCCGGATGGTGTGCGCTTCTATACCCGTCGCAAGGCGATCACCCAGCGCTGGCCGCAGCGGGCGAGCCATGAGGCTTCGCAATTCGCTTTCCCTAGCTTGTAAGTAGAAGGGCAGTGCAAAGAAGGCCGACCTTTTAAGGTCGGCCTTCGCGTTTCAGGGCTTTTTTGACCGATATGACAGATTTATGAAATTAAGGGTTGACGGCAGATTCTGAGTCTCTATAATTCGCCCCACTTCCGGCGCAGTCGAAACGGAAAACTCCTTGAGATTCAATGAGTTAAGTAGGTTTCGA
>NZ_AKJQ01000061.1:2500-5368 GCF_000282255.1 Pseudomonas sp. GM25
GAGGCGATGAAAGACGTGGTAGCCTGCGAAAAGCTTCGGGGAGTCGGCAAACAGACTTTGATCCGGAGATGTCTGAATGGGGGAACCCAGCCATCATAAGATGGTTATCTTGTACTGAATACATAGGTGCAAGAGGCGAACCAGGGGAACTGAAACATCTAAGTACCCTGAGGAAAAGAAATCAACCGAGATTCCCTTAGTAGTGGCGAGCGAACGGGGACTAGCCCTTAAGTGGCTTTGAGATTAGCGGAACGCTCTGGAAAGTGCGGCCATAGTGGGTGATAGCCCTGTACGCGAAAATCTCTTAGTCATGAAATCGAGTAGGACGGAGCACGAGAAACTTTGTCTGAATATGGGGGGACCATCCTCCAAGGCTAAATACTACTGACTGACCGATAGTGAACTAGTACCGTGAGGGAAAGGCGAAAAGAACCCCGGAGAGGGGAGTGAAATAGATCCTGAAACCGTATGCGTACAAGCAGTGGGAGCAGACTTTGTTCTGTGACTGCGTACCTTTTGTATAATGGGTCAGCGACTTATTTTCAGTGGCGAGCTTAACCGAATAGGGGAGGCGTAGCGAAAGCGAGTCTTAATAGGGCGTCTAGTCGCTGGGAATAGACCCGAAACCGGGCGATCTATCCATGGGCAGGTTGAAGGTTAGGTAACACTGACTGGAGGACCGAACCGACTACCGTTGAAAAGTTAGCGGATGACCTGTGGATCGGAGTGAAAGGCTAATCAAGCTCGGAGATAGCTGGTTCTCCTCGAAAGCTATTTAGGTAGCGCCTCATGTATCACTGTAGGGGGTAGAGCACTGTTTCGGCTAGGGGGTCATCCCGACTTACCAAACCGATGCAAACTCCGAATACCTACAAGTGCCGAGCATGGGAGACACACGGCGGGTGCTAACGTCCGTCGTGAAAAGGGAAACAACCCAGACCGTCAGCTAAGGTCCCAAAGTTATGGTTAAGTGGGAAACGATGTGGGAAGGCTTAGACAGCTAGGAGGTTGGCTTAGAAGCAGCCACCCTTTAAAGAAAGCGTAATAGCTCACTAGTCGAGTCGGCCTGCGCGGAAGATGTAACGGGGCTCAAACCATACACCGAAGCTACGGGTATCACGTAAGTGATGCGGTAGAGGAGCGTTCTGTAAGCCTGTGAAGGTGAGTTGAGAAGCTTGCTGGAGGTATCAGAAGTGCGAATGCTGACATGAGTAACGACAATGGGTGTGAAAAACACCCACGCCGAAAGACCAAGGTTTCCTGCGCAACGTTAATCGACGCAGGGTTAGTCGGTCCCTAAGGCGAGGCTGAAAAGCGTAGTCGATGGAAAACAGGTTAATATTCCTGTACTTCTGGTTATTGCGATGGAGGGACGGAGAAGGCTAGGCCAGCTTGGCGTTGGTTGTCCAAGTTTAAGGTGGTAGGCTGGAATCTTAGGTAAATCCGGGATTCTAAGGCCGAGAGCTGATGACGAGTTGCCTTTAGGCGACGAAGTGGTTGATGCCATGCTTCCAAGAAAAGCTTCTAAGCTTCAGATAACCAGGAACCGTACCCCAAACCGACACAGGTGGTTGGGTAGAGAATACCAAGGCGCTTGAGAGAACTCGGGTGAAGGAACTAGGCAAAATGGCACCGTAACTTCGGGAGAAGGTGCGCCGGTGAGGGTGAAGCACTTGCTGCGTAAGCCCACGCCGGTCGAAGATACCAGGCCGCTGCGACTGTTTATTAAAAACACAGCACTCTGCAAACACGAAAGTGGACGTATAGGGTGTGACGCCTGCCCGGTGCCGGAAGGTTAATTGATGGGGTTAGCTAACGCGAAGCTCTTGATCGAAGCCCCGGTAAACGGCGGCCGTAACTATAACGGTCCTAAGGTAGCGAAATTCCTTGTCGGGTAAGTTCCGACCTGCACGAATGGCGTAACGATGGCGGCGCTGTCTCCACCCGAGACTCAGTGAAATTGAAATCGCTGTGAAGATGCAGTGTATCCGCGGCTAGACGGAAAGACCCCGTGAACCTTTACTATAGCTTTGCACTGGACTTTGAATTTGCTTGTGTAGGATAGGTGGGAGGCTTTGAAGCGTGGACGCCAGTTCGCGTGGAGCCATCCTTGAAATACCACCCTGGCAACTTTGAGGTTCTAACTCAGGTCCGTTATCCGGATCGAGGACAGTGTATGGTGGGTAGTTTGACTGGGGCGGTCTCCTCCTAAAGAGTAACGGAGGAGTACGAAGGTGCGCTCAGACCGGTCGGAAATCGGTCGTAGAGTATAAAGGCAAAAGCGCGCTTGACTGCGAGACAGACACGTCGAGCAGGTACGAAAGTAGGTCTTAGTGATCCGGTGGTTCTGTATGGAAGGGCCATCGCTCAACGGATAAAAGGTACTCCGGGGATAACAGGCTGATACCGCCCAAGAGTTCATATCGACGGCGGTGTTTGGCACCTCGATGTCGGCTCATCACATCCTGGGGCTGAAGCCGGTCCCAAGGGTATGGCTGTTCGCCATTTAAAGTGGTACGCGAGCTGGGTTTAGAACGTCGTGAGACAGTTCGGTCCCTATCTGCCGTGGACGTTTGAGATTTGAGAGGGGCTGCTCCTAGTACGAGAGGACCGGAGTGGACGAACCTCTGGTGTTCCGGTTGTCACGCCAGTGGCATTGCCGGGTAGCTATGTTCGGGAAAGATAACCGCTGAAAGCATCTAAGCGGGAAACTTGCCTCAAGATGAGATCTCACTGGAACCTTGAGTTCCCTGAAGGGCCGTCGAAGACTACGACGTTGATAGGTTGGGTGTGTAAGCGCTGTGAGGCGTTGAGCTAACCAATACTAATTGCCCGTGAGGCTTGACCATATAACACCCAAGCAATTTG
>NZ_AKJQ01000062.1:0-62535 GCF_000282255.1 Pseudomonas sp. GM25
CCGCAGGAAAGTTTTTGCTCGCGTCAGCGAGCCCGTTGATGTTTACCATGAGCCTCCGTTCGGCAGGAGGCAGGCCATGCAACTAAAGTTCAGTCACGTCGATGTACTCGTCAATAACCTCGAAGAAGCCTGTGCGTATTACGCGCAGATTTTAAAGGCGAGAATCTCCAGGACGCTGGTGTGGGAGCGGGGCGGCCTGCATGTGCGTTATGCGATTGCGTTGATCGGGCAGGAGCGTTTCATGCTGGTTCAGCCTTTGGCCGGGAATCTGCGGGAGCTCCTGGATAGCGCAGGCGAGGGCATGATCTACCGTCACTGCTATTCGACCCCCGACATCGAAAAAGCCTACGACGAACTGGTCGCCGAAGGCGTGCAGCCAGAAGATGAAAACGGTAAACCGCTGGCCCGCGAACACCTGCAATCGCCGGCAGGGGCGCGCATCATCTGGCTGCCCAAACGCTTTGGCCACTTCTCGATCGAAATCCTCGAAGAAAAAACGCTGGAGGCGTTTATCAAGGAGGCGTTTGCCTGACGTTTTTCCTCTTGTGATACGCCACGACTACCCCGTATAAGAGCGACTTTCACTTCCGATATAAGAAAAGGGTGCACGCATGAGCAATGCCTGGAACGAGGGATATTTCACGGACGAAGGCTACACCTACGGGTATAGCCGGGAAATCAATCCGGTTTTCCAGCGTTATTGTCTGCTGTTGCGCGGTTTCGCCACGCTGGAGAGCACCGACGGTTACCACTGTGAACTGGGCTTTGGTCAGGGCGTTTCGATCAACATCCATGCCGCAGGCAATCCGGGTTCTTATGTCGGCACCGACTTCCACCCGGGCCAGGCGTCCCATGCCATCGCACTGGCTAAAGACTGGGGCAGCGATGCGCGACTGTATGACGACAGCTTCGAGCAGTTGCTGGCCCGCCATGACTTACCTCAGTTCGACAGCATCAGCCTGCATGGCATCTGGACCTGGGTCAGCCGCGATAACCACAAGTTGATCGTCGAGTTCGTCCGTCGTCATCTCAAGCCTGGTGGTCTGCTCTACGTCAGCTACAACTGTTTCCCGGGCTGGTCGCCTCAGGCACCGTTGCGCCAGCTGTTTAGCCTGCACGACCGTTTCGCCAGTCAGGCCTCTGCGCGTCCTGATCAGCGTATTGACGCCGCGTTGCAATTTTCCGAAGCGCTGCTGGCTGCAAATCCTAAATATGCCAACTCCGCACCGGGTCTGGACGCCAAGCTCCAGAGCATCAAGGGTCAGGACCGCCAGTACGTCGCCCATGAGTATTTCAACCGCGACTGGAACTGCATGTATTTCACCGACGTGGTGGATGCCCTGGCGCCCGCCAAGCTCGATTACGCCACGACAGCGGTGCCGCTGGACTCCGTCGACCCGCTCAAACTGAGCGCCGAAGGCATGGACTTTCTGGAAGGTATCGACCATCCCGTCATGCGCGAGCAGGCGCGTGACTACTTTGTGAACCAGAGTTTCCGTCGTGATCTCTATGTGCGTGGCGCCAACAGGCTGTCCGCCTCCGAACACCGCGAGCGCATGCTCAGCACGCGCTTCGTCCTGTTACAGGCGGCTGAAAGCGTGCCGGCGAATGTCACCGGCCCGGCAGGCGCAGCCACGTTGCAGGCAGAGATCTATGGCCCGGTACTCGCAGCCCTGGCGGATGACGCCTATGTGCCGAAGACCTTGCGGCACTTGCTGGATCTCGTGCCCTCGTTGACGTACGGCGACGTGGAGCAGGCCCTCAATGTGTTGATCGGCATGGGGGCCGTAGCGCCCTGTCAGAGCGAAGCGAATGAAAAACTGGTGCAGGCCCGCTGCAATACCCTCAACCTGCAGCTGTGCAAGCGTTCGTTGTATGGCAACAAGATTCAGACCCTGGCGAGTCCGGTGACCGGTGGTGGCGTGACGGTCAGTCGCTTCCAGCAGTTGTTCCTGATATCGATCAAGCAAGGCAAAAAACACCCGGCTGAATGGGCGCAGCTGGCATGGAGCATCATCGGCGGCCAGGGCGAAGGTCTCCTCAAGGACGGCAGGGCCCTGACCACCGCGGAAGAAAACCTTGCCGAACTGACCTGGCAGGCTCAAGCGTTTGCCGAGAGCACGCTGATCATTCTCAAGGCGCTGAAAATCGTTTAGGCACGAGATTTGAAGCAAGACAGGCGACAGGACGGGATCCTGTCGCCTCTTGCTAATGACGGCGTTGCCATGGGCGGTGCCGATATGGGCTTTTGTCGGGTTTGTGTGGCAGTCAGGCTTGGATGGATCGAATGGAATTATCAGATCTTCGGCATGAGCAGGGCGCTTCGATCGACGAGCAAGTCAACACTGATCGATTGTATCAGTTGTTTCGCCAATCCGTTTCAGCCGTTATCGGCAGCTACCTGGCCGCGCTCATGCTCTGCGGGCTGTGTTGGGACCGTTTTGAGCAAGCCTGTATTTTCTGGTGGCTCGGCCTGCTGACGGCGTCTACGTTGTTGCGCGTCTCGATGTTTGTCGCCTGGTTTCGCAGCGATGAGAGCGAGCGGACACCCAAGCGCTGGGAGCGCAAATACTGGGCAACCCTGGTGTTGTCTGCCGGGATCTGGGGCGCGGGCGCGTTGATCATCATGCCGGCCGACGACCTGTTGGCGCAGGCATTGGTCATGCTCTTCACGGTCGGGATGTCGGTCAGCGCGGTGTCCTGTTATTCGGCCTATCGGTACATGACGCTGGTCTCCATGGCGCTGGTGTTGCTGCCGTGTACGTTCTGGCTGCTGTTTCAGCCGTCCACGCTTCAAGTGGGCATGGCGTTGGCCGTCCTGGTCTTCGCCTCTTTCGTCGCCCGTGCTACACGCAAAATGTCCGAAGCGCTGGAGGCCGCCTTTCGCCTGACCCGGGAAATGGAGCGGGCACACAATATCTCAAGGCTTGCCGCGCGGACCGACGAGCTGACCGGCTTGAACAACCGGCGGGCATTTTTCGAGCGGGCGCAGCAACTGTTCGATGAATGCCGACGGCGCCAGTCGAACCTGTGTGCCGTGATGCTGGACATGGATCATTTCAAACACATCAATGACACCTACGGCCACCAGGTCGGGGATCGTGTTCTGCAGCAGATGGGTAGCATCATCTGTACGTACTTTCGGGACACTGATGTGCATGGCCGGTTGGGTGGCGAAGAGTTCGCGATCCTGCTTCCGGACACCTCGATCGAGGTGGCGGTGGAGCTGCTGGAAAACCTGATCGTGACCATGCCCAGAAGCATGACGGGCCCGGTTCATCGCATCACCGCCAGCCTGGGCGTCGCTTCGATGCAGAACGAAGACTCGGACCTGCACAGCCTGATGAACAATGCCGACAAGGCCTTGTATCGAGCCAAGGCCCTGGGGCGCAACCAGATCGCGGTGGCCGAGCCGGTTTAGTCGATTCGCGTCAATGCGACGAAACATAAACCGAAGGCGAGGTCGGCGCAGGCAACGCATACGTTGCCTTCATCCACTCGATCTCCGCCTGCGGTGTCCTGCCGAAGAAACGTTTGAACTCACGACTGAACTGCGAAGCGCTTTCATAGCCGACACTGAACGCCGCCGCTGACGCGGTCATGGCGTGGCGCAACATCAACAGTCGCGCCTGATGCAGGCGTGTCGACTTCAGGTATTGCATGGGTGAGGCGTCCGTCACGCTGCGAAAGTGCAGGTGGAAACTGGGCACGCTCATGCTCGCTTCGCGGGCCAGTTGCTCGACGTCCAGGCGTTCCTGATAGCTGCTGTGGATCTTGCGGATCGCCCGCGTCACCTTGCCGAAGTGTCCCTGTCGATTGAGTGCGGCGCGCATCGAGCCGCCTTGTTCGCCGGTCAGGATGCGGTAATAGATTTCCCGCAACAGCGACGGCCCCAATATCTGCGCTTCGCCCGCATTGCTCATGGCTTCGAGAAAACGTAGCGTCGATGAGCGCAGGCGGTCGTCCATCGGCGAGGCGAACATGCCCTTGGGAGGCGCATCACTCGGGCCGTGAACTTCATCCACCTGCTGCATCAACTCGCTGGCCACCTGGAAATCAAGTTGCATATAGATCGCGAGCATCGGCTCGTCTTCAGAGGCATCGGTCTCCATGGTGAAGGGGATCGGAACCGACACCACCAGGTAATGCTGGGCGTCATAGACGTAGACGTCATCGCCCAGATACCCGCGCTTCCGGCCCTGACAGAGAATCACGATGCCGGGGTCGTACAGCACCGGCGTGCGGGTCAGTGGCCGGTTCGAGCGCAGGAAGCGCACGCCCTCCAGCGCGCTGAGGTTGTAGCCCTCGACCGGTGCCAGGGTTTCCATGAGCTGCACCATGCGCGAAGTGCTCGGGTCGGCCTGTTTCATTGCGTTCTCTCTGTGGGCCGTTCAATGGTCGGTGGAGCGGGTCAGCGCTTCCCATTGGTCGATCTCGCTGGCGGCACGTTTCAGCTTGTCGCGCACCAGGCTCAATGCATCGCTGCCCAGCAACAGATGCGCTGGCGGAGCAGGGCAGGCGATGATCTGCAACATCGCCTGCGCCGCTTTGCGCGGATCGCCGAGCTGCTTGCCGCTCTTGTCTTCGCGGGCCTTGCGCACCGGATCGAAGCTGGCGTCATAGTCGGCGATGCTGCGGGGAGTGCGCTGCATCGAGCGACCGGCCCAGTCGGTCCGAAATGAACCCGGTGCGACGGCGGTCACGAAGATATTGAACGGCGCCAGTTCCTTGCTCAGGGTATCGGAGATGCCTTCGAGCGCAAACTTGCTGCCGCAGTAGTACGCGATACCCGGCATCGTGATCGTGCCGCCCATCGACGTGATATTGAGAATATGACCCGCCCGCCGCTGACGAAAGAACGGCACAAACGCCTTGGTCACGGCGACCGCACCGAACACATTCACGTCGAACTGGCGGCGCATGTCCTCCAGCGGCGATTCTTCGAAAATGCCTTCGTGCCCGTAGCCGGCGTTGTTGATCAGCACATCGACCGGGCCGTGGGTCGCTTCGACGGTTGCCACGACGCTCTCGATCCGGTCGAAATCCGTGACATCCAGCAGCACGCCGTACGCATTGTCGATGGACAGCGCCTGAAAGGCTTGCAGGTCGGCTTCGCTGCGCACGGTGCCGATGACGCGGTGACCGGCAGCCAGCGCTTCCTTGGCCAGTGCGTGGCCGAAGCCGCTGCTGACGCCGGTAATGAAGAGGGTTTTGGTGTGGTGCATGACGTACTCCGCAAATCAGGTGTGCCGTCATGGTAGCCAGCGAGAAATCGTTCACCTATGCCGGTTTGTCTTCGACCCTTGCCTAATCCTCTCAGCGGCGATCAGCCCCGCGGTTGTTATCGCGGGGCTGATCAAAGGACTCACGCCTGATCCATCGCCTCGGCCACGCCCTGATCCTCACCCAGAAACCCGCCACTCTGATGCTGCCACAGCCGCGCATAGGTGCCGTTTTTCGCCAGCAGTTCGGTGTGGGTGCCTTGCTCGATGATCCGTCCCTCATCCATGACGATCAGTCGATCCATCGCCGCAATCGTCGACAGTCGATGGGCGATGGCGATCACGGTCTTGCCCTGCATCATTTCATCGAGGCTTTCCTGAATGGCGACTTCGACTTCGGAATCCAGCGCGCTGGTCGCTTCGTCCAGTAGAAGGATCGGAGCGTTCTTGAGCATCACCCGGGCGATGGCGATGCGTTGGCGCTGGCCACCGGAAAGCTTGATGCCGCGTTCGCCCACCAGCGTGTCGTAGCCGGTGTGGCCCTGGCGGTCGCTGAGCTGGTTGATGAAACCGTCGGCCTGGGCGTTGGCGGCAGCGCGCTGGATTTGTGCGTCAGTCGCGTCCGGTCGACCGTAGGCGATGTTGTCGCGAATCGACCGGTGCAGCAGGGACGTGTCCTGAGTGACCATGCCGATCGCGCTGCGCAGACTGTCCTGTGTCACCTGCGCGATGTTTTGCCCGTCGATGCGAATCTCGCCGCGATCGACGTCGTAGAAGCGCAGCAGCAGGTTGATCAGCGTGGACTTACCGGCACCGGAGCGGCCCACCAGACCGATTTTTTCCCCCGGCTGGATGCTCAGGCTCAAGCCGTCGAGCACTTGGCGTTCGCCGTTGTAATTGAAGCTCACGTTGTCGAATTCCACGGCGCCGCCGGAAGGTACCAGCACGCCGGCGTCCGGCGCGTCCTGCACCTTGGGGCCACGGGTCAGGGTGTCCATGCCGTCCTGCACGGTGCCGATGTTCTCGAACAGCGACGTCATCTGCCACATGATCCAGTGCGACATGCCATTGATGCGCAACGCCATCGCCGTGATCGCCGCCACGGCGCCGGTGCCGACTTCGCCCTGATGCCACAGCCACAAGGCGTAGCCGCCGGCGCCCATGATCAGCCCGACCACCAGCGCCTGATTGACGATCTCGAACTGACTGACCAGACGCATCTGACGGAAGCCGGTCTGTTTGAAGTCCTCCATCGCCGCCCGCGCAAAGTGCGCTTCACGTTTGGAGTGGGAGAACAGTTTCACCGTGGTGATGTTGGTGTAGGCATCCGAGACCCGCCCCGTCATCGATGACCGCGCATGTGCCTGTTCCTGCCCGACCTGGCCCAGGCGTGGCACGAAGTACAGCATCGCCAGCCCGAACAGCGCGACCCAGGCAATGAACGGCAGCATGAGTTTCAGGGCGAAACCGCCGGCCAGGGCGATGATCGCAATGAAGTAGACGCCGATGCCCGGTGCGATTTCGATAACGGTGAACAGCACCTCGCGCACGGCCAGCGCTGTCTGCATCACTTTGGTCGTGACCCGGCCGGAGAACTCGTCGGAGAAGAACGAAAGGCTCTGCCGCAGCATCAGTCGATGGAAGTCCCAGCGCAGGCGCAGCGGCAGATTGATCGCCAACACCTGGTGCTGAACCATGGTGCGCAGCGCTACCAGCCCGACGCTGGTCAGCAACACGATGCCGATGCCCCACAGCACGCGGCTCTCCTGGCCGTTCACATCGCCGCCGGCCTGCCAGGCCGAGAGCAGGTCCACGACCTGACCCAGAAAGGAAAACAACCAGGCTTCGTAGATCGACACACCGGCACTGAGCAGCGCGAGCGCGAGGATATAACCGCGAGCGCCGCGGGTGCAGGCCCACAGGAATCGCGCCAGACCGACCGGCGGTGGCGGCGCTTCGTCGGGCGGGAAGGGGTCGAGCCGTTGTTCAAACAGGCGAAGCATTGTGGGTCTCCGAAATGATCAATTGCGGGGATTCTGCCATTTAACGACGCTCTTGAGGGTTTGCAGGTTCCCGGGGATGTCCTCGTTGAGGGAAAACCCTCATTGCCGGAACACCGTCGCGTTACTAGCATGGGTCTCGGCAATCGACCCATTCGATGGAGAGCACCATGGCTACCACGCAGACTGACGACAAGCGCCCGACCCCCGATCCGGCCGAGGACAACGCGTTTTTCCCCTCGCCGTATTCCCTCAGCCAGTTCACTTCGCCCAAATCCGATCTCAGTGATGCCGAGTACCCCAACCGCTACAAGGGCGGACGCTGGAAGGTCCTGATGATCGGCGCGGACGAGCGCTATCTGTTGACCGACAACGGCACGATGTTCTCCACGGGCAATCACCCGGTTGAAACGCTGCTGCCGATGTATCACCTCGACAAGGCCGGTTTTGGCTTCGACGTCGCGACGCTGTCGGGCAATCCGGTCAAGTTCGAATTCTGGGCCATGCCCTCGGAAGACGCCGAAGTGAAAGGCTTCTACGAGCAATACCGCGATCAGTTCAAGCGCCCACTCAAGTTGTCGCAGGTGATCGAAGAAGCGCTGGGCGAGGACTCGGATTACATCGGTGTGTTCATTCCCGGCGGGCACGGTGCGTTGATCGGCCTGCCGGAAAGCGAGGACGTGAAGAAGGTCCTGCAATGGGCCGTCGCCAAGGACAAATTCGTCATTACCCTGTGCCACGGCCCGGCGGCGCTGCTGGCGGCTGGCCTCGGTGAAACAAAGGAGTCGTGCATCTTCAACGGCTACCGGATCTGCGCGTTTCCCGATGCGCTGGACGCTACAACCCCTGACATCGGTTACATGCCCGGCCACCTGACCTGGAAGTTCGGCGAGCAGTTGCAGGCGCTCGGAGTGGAAATCACCAACCAGGGTATTTCCGGGGCGACGCTTCAGGATCGCAAACTGTTGACCGGTGACAGTCCGCTGGCGGGCAATGCGCTGGGCAAACTGGCGGCGGCCGCGCTCCTGAAAGAGGTCACGTCGGGGTGAGCCCCGCACCTGCCGATGCACTCTTGCGCGCCGCCCTCGACATCGAGGCGGCGCCCACGCTGGTGGCGATCCAGAAGGCCGTCCGCAGTTTCGCCGGGGCCTATGGTTACGATCGATTCGTTCTGTTCTCCGCCACCTCGGCGTCGGAGGACGTGGTCGAGCGCATTTACTGGGTGGAAGGCGACTGGTTTGGCGACGGCATCGCTGTCGACGCCCAGACCTACGTTCAGCGCTGCCCCGTGACTCGCCACCTGCTGGACACCCGCGAATCGTTTTTCTGGAGCAAGGTGCAGGAGGAGAGCGGCGAACTGTATCGGGTGGTTCGCTTGCCAAGCGGCCCGGGCGTGCATGGCTTGCAGATTCCAGTCTTCGGCCCGCAGGGGCTTGAAGGCGCCATGAGCCTGGGTGGCGAGCAGATCGATGCGTCGGCGCGGGTTCGTCTGGCGCTGGGCATGCTCGCTAGCGTGGCGTTTTACTCTGCACGGCGCTTGCTCGAAGCGCCGCGGGACGAGACGGCCGGAAAACTCTCGACCCGCGAGCGCGAAGTGCTGGCGTGGGTCGCTGCCGGTCGCCGGCAGGCCGACATCGCTGCCACCCTCGGTCTGTCCGGGCGCACGGTGGAAAATCACCTGCGTTCGGCCCGTCGGCATCTGGGCGTGGCAACCACCGCCCAGGCCATCAAGATTGCCATTCGCAAGGGTGAAATAAAGGGGTGAGGTTCTCACTCTGCCGGTCCCGTGCTTGAACGGCGGTGCAAAACTTCTATGATGCAAAGGGCCTGCGCCGGCTGTCTGTAACCGGTGCCGCCCCCTACGTTTTTTAGAGAGATCGATCCTCGTGGAGTCTTTTCCGGACGCATTGCACGAATCCCTCACGACCCAATTCATTTTCGGTCCTTTCTGCGTCGTTCCAGGCAAACGGCTGCTGACCCGCAACGGGGTGGCGGTCGAGATCGGCGGGCGGGCGCTGGACCTGTTGATCGCCTTGCTTGAGCAACCGGGACGGGTGCTGTCCAAGTACGACCTGATCGACAAGGTGTGGCCCGACAGCGTGGTGGCCGAAGGCAGCCTGCGCTTTCATATGACTGGGCTGCGGCGGATTCTCGGCGATGGTGAGGAGCAGGCGCGTTACATCGCGACCCAGGTGGGCGTGGGTTATGCCTTTGTTGCGCCGCTGGAAAGAAAACAGACCGCTGTTCAACCGGCGCCCATCGTGACCCGAGCCATCGAGGGCGTGTGCAGTCTGCCGCCCCGGGCCAGACTGATCGGCCGCGAAACCGATCTGCAACTGGTCATTGACCACATGCAGCAACCGAGGTTGTTCACCATCGTCGGCCCCGGCGGCGTCGGCAAGACCAGCCTGGCCATCGAGGTGGCGCACCGCATCGCCGCCCAGGGCTATGAGCGCGTCAGCTTCGTCGATCTGGCGCAAGTGGAAGACTGCGCGCTGGTGCCGTCGGCACTGGCCCGATCACTGGACATCCCGGTGCAGGCGGAAGACCCGATGTTTGTCCTGCTCGCGCATTTGCGTGAACAGCGGTTGATGCTGGTGATCGACAACTGCGAACACCTGATCGACGCGGTATCGACCCTTCTGGAACAGATCAGCGATACCGCGCCGGATGTTGGTGTTCTGGCCACCAGTCGCGAACCGCTGCGGGTACGTGGCGAATACGTGCACTGGCTCAATCCGCTGGAATTTCCCCGTGAGCCGCAACACCTTTCCGTTGAGGAACTGCTGGCATTCCCGGCCATCAAGCTGTTTGTCGAACGTGCGTCTTCGAGCAATGCTGCGTTGCTGCTGGAAGCGGACGGAGGGCAAATGATTGCGGACATTTGCCAGCGGCTGGAGGGCATGGCGCTGCCGATCGAACTGGCGGCGATGCGGGTCGCCAGCCACGGATTGAAGGCCACCCACGCGCTGCTCGGCGAGCGTTTTTCGCTGGGCTGGTCGGGGCTCAGAACTGCCGTGCCGCGCCATCAGACACTGCGCGCCATGCTCGACTGGAGTTATGGCCTGCTGTCGCCGCAAGAGCGTCTGGCGCTGGAGCGGTTTTCGGTGTTCATCGGGCCGTTCTCCCAGGAAGCTGCCGCTCAGGTGGTTGCCGAATCGCAACACGAAAGCGCCACGGCGGCCGCGATCCTCGATGATCTGGTGTGCAAGGGACTGGTCACGGTCGATCACAGCGACTCGACGGATTCG
The DNA here is from genome assembly GCF_000282255.1 of Pseudomonas sp. GM25. Lineage (NCBI taxonomy): Bacteria > Pseudomonadati > Pseudomonadota > Gammaproteobacteria > Pseudomonadales > Pseudomonadaceae > Pseudomonas > Pseudomonas sp. GM25. Next base: position 10,474 of record NZ_AKJQ01000062.1, read on the forward strand.
TATCGCTTGCTGGAGATGACGCGCGCCTACGCCCGGGAGAAATTGACGGCGCGAGGCGAGACCGAAGTCAATGCGCTGGCGTTCCGGCACGCGGCGTTTTACATGGACCTGCTCGGGCATCTGGGGACTTCGCCCGAAGAAATTTTCCGTCATTCGGCGCGTCTGGCCAGCCAGTTGGGCAACGTTCGTGGTGCGCTGGAATGGAGCTTCGGCCCCCAGGGTGATCCGGGGCTGGCGTTGCCGCTGGCGGCCGCGAGTGCGCCGTTGTTCCTGCATTTTTCATTGCTGGTCGAGTGCCGCACCTGGTGTTCCCGGGCGGTGGAACTGCTGGAGCTGGGGTACTACGGCACGCCCACCGAAATGGAACTGCAAGCCGCGCTCGGTCTGGTGCTGATGTTCACCCGAGGCAACAGTGAAGCCGCCGAAAAAGCCTTGCTTCGGGCGCAGGATATTGCCGTCGCGCTGAACGACTACGGCTCACAATTGCGACTGCTGGGCCGCTTGCAGATCTTCTACGAGCGCATCGGTGATTTCCCTTCGTCGCTGGCCTGGGCAGAGCAGGCAGCGGTGGTCGGCAACATCCTCAACGAGCCCGCCGCCATCGCGATTGCTTCATCGCTGACCGGCATCTCCCATCATCTGCTCGGCAATCAGCGTCTGGCCCGCCAGGAACTGGAAAGCTCGCTGCGCAACAGCTTGCCGTCCCATCCCAGCAACACGATTTACTACGGCTTCGATCACCGCAATCGCACGGGGCTGGCGCTGGCGCGTTCACTCTGGCTGCAGGGCTATCCCGATCAGGCGCGGCGTTGGGCCGAGCAGATAGAGGCCGAAGCCTCGGCGCTGCAGCATCCGGTCACCTACTGCATCGCCATGGTCTGGATCTTGTGCATCTATATCTGGACCGGTGATCTGGCGAAGGCCACCGCGAGCCTCGAGCGGTTCAGCGCCATCGCCGAAACCAACGCTCTCGGCCCCTACATTGCCGCCTGCCACGGGTTGCGCGCGGCGATCGCCATCCGCGCCGAAGAGCCGGGGGAAGCAGTCGCCATGCTGGAAGAAAGTCTGGCGCGGTTGCGGGGCATGCGTTACGAACTGCTCACGACCTCATTCGAAATCGCACTGGCCGAAGGCCTGATGCTGGTGGGCCAACACCCCAAGGCACTGACCCTGGTCGACGGCACCATCGATCACTGCCGGCGAAGCGGTGATGCCTTTGCACTGCCAGAGTTGCTGCGAATCAAGGCCGGTATTCTCAAGGTCATCCAGGCCGATGATGTTCAGGCCATGCTGGCGGTTCTTGAGGATTCCATTGCGCTGAGCCGAGAGCAGGGCGCCCGGGCGTGGGAGTTGCGGTCATCGATGGATCTGGCCCGGTTCTGGCTTGAACAGGGTCAACCGGATCAGGCCCGGACGTTGCTCGGTGCTTGCCGCGAGCGGGCTTCGGAAGGCTTCGACAGCCTTGATCTGCGTCGGCTGGAAAGTTTCTGGCAGAGCCTGCCGGTCACGCCGGCGTAATCAGGGCGGCCATTTTCACCAGGTCCGCCAGCGAACGGGCCTTCATCTTGCGCATCACCTTGCCGCGATGGGCCTTGACGGTGATTTCGCTGATGTTGAGGTCAGCGGCAATCAGTTTGTTCAGCCGCCCGCTGACCACCGAAGCCATGATCTCCTGCTCGCGCGGCGTCAGGGTCTTGTACGCCTCGAGCAGTGAGCGCAGGTTCTTTTCTCCCTCCAGCGCCATGCGACTGCTTTGCAGCGCATCGGCCATCGCTGTGAGGATCACTTCGTCGTTGAACGGTTTGGTCAGAAACTCCACCGCGCCGGCCTTCAAGGCCCGTACCGTGCGCGGAATATCGCCGTAGCCGGTGATGAAAATGATCGGCATGTTGTGGCGTTCATCGGCAAGGGCGGTCTGCAGATCGAGGCCGCTCAGGTCGGGCAGGTTGATGTCCAGCACCAGACAACTGGGCACCAGCGCCCGGGGCGCGTCGAGAAAATCCTGCGCGGACTCGAACAGCCGTGGCTGCCATCCGGCGAAGCGGATCATCAGCTCCAGCGACTCGCGCACGGAAATGTCGTCATCGACAACGAATACGACGGGCGTGACATCACTCATCGGTAATGCTCCACGGGAAGGGGCGATTGCGTTGTTCGCGTTCAACATGTCGATTCCTTGTTCTGGTCGGCTTCACGCTCAGTCGAGGGGCAGGGCGGCGCTCAGGGCCTTGAGCAATTGGGCTTCGCTGAACGGTTTGAACAGGCACTCCACGGCGCCACTGTTCAGCAGCTTCGCCTGTTCGCTGGCGTCGCCGTGCGCGGTGATGAAAATCACCGGAATGCGATAGTCACGGCGCAGCAGCTCCCGTTGCAGTTCCGGGCCCGACATCCCCGGCATGGCCACGTCGAGAATCAGGCAATGGGTCAGATCCAGATAGGGCGATGCCAGAAACGCCTGCGCCGAGGCGAATGCCTGGACGGCAAAGCCGAATTCCTTGATCAGGTCAGGCAGTGATTCACGAACCGATTCGTCGTCATCGACCACCGATACGAGCAAATGCGTACCCATCAATCATCCTCCACGGTGCGATCGGCGAGGTCGCGGTTATCGGTTTGCGGCAAGTCCGTCGAATTCGGGATAGCAAAGGTAAACGTCGTACCCGGGCCGTCGTTGGCGGTGGCCCAGAGTTTGCCGTCGTGGCGCTCGATGATCGAGCGACTGATGGACAGACCGACGCCCATGCCCGAGCTTTTGGTGGTGTAGAACGCATTGAAAATGCGCTCGATGTCCTGCGGATCGACGCCGTTGCCGCTGTCCTTCACCGCCAGGTAAACGCTCTCGCCCGCCCCAAGGCCGGTGCTGACGATCAATTGCCGGGGCCGACCGTGGATCGCACTCATGGCCTCGGCGGCATTCATGATCAGGTTGAGGATCACCTGCTGAAGCTGGACCCGGTCACCCCTGACCAGCGGCAGCGCTTCGGCAAATTGCGGATGCAGCACCACGCCGTTGCGTTGCAGCTCGCCCAGCAGCATGGCGATGACTTCCCGTGCCGCGTCATTCAGATTGACGTCTTCAATGGTGATGCTTTTTTTCGAGAACAACGCTCGCAATCGGTTGATGACGTCGGCCGCGCGGTTACCGTCGCGAATGGTGCGGCGCGCGGTTTCCCTGGCGCCGTCGACATTCGGCGGATCCGCACCAAGCATGCGCAGGCAGGTGCTGGCGTTGGTGATGATGCCGGCCAGCGGTTGATTGACCTCGTGGGCGATCGACGCCGTGACCGCGCCGAGGCTGGCGACTCTGGCTAGGTGCGTCAGTTCCGAGCGCGCCTTGCTCAAGAGGACCTCCGCCCGCTTGCGGTCTTCGATGTCGGTGTTCTCGCCGTACCAGCGCACGAGCAGCCCGGTGTCATCGCGCTGGGGCACGGCGCGGATCAGAAACCAGCGGTAAATGCCGTCGAAGCGTTTCAGCCGGGCCTCGTACTCACCCGCGTTGCCCGATTGCAGAATCCCTTGCCAATAGACTGCCAGGCCCGGTGCGTCGTCCGGGTGGATGGACGCCGTCCAGCCATGGCCGCAGGCCTGTTCGAGGGACATGCCGGTGTAGTCGCACCAGCGTCGATTGACGAAGCCGACGCTGCCTTCCGGCGAAGCACTCCAGACAAAACCGGGAACGGCATCGATGATCCCGCGCAGACGTTCTTCCGAAGCGCTGACTTCGGCGAGGGCACTGGCGATCAAGGCCTTGTCCCGCCGGCGCTCATCGATATCGACCTGCAAAACGCACCAGCGTGTGATGGTGCCTTCGCTGTCTCTGATCGGCAGGCCGCGCACATGGAACCAGCGATAGACACCGTCGGCGCGTCGGATGCGATGTTCGACTTCATAGGGCGTGCCGGTGTCGACTGAATGCATCCACGCGGCGATGACCGAGGGCAGGTCGTCCGGGTGCACGGTCTCGCTGGCCTGCCAGTTTTTCAGCTCGTGGAGCGGGGCGCCGATGTAATCCAGGATGGGCCGGTTGACCTGTTCCAGCTCACCGGAAGGCGTCATGAAGGCGACCATGGCCGGGATGCTGTCGATGATGGCTTCGACCCCGGGCATGGGCATGATTGCGTCACTGGCGCGGTCTGGACCGTCCTCGATGACGCGCTCCTGCTCGTTCGTCATACCGATTCTCATTGTGTGCAGTCACCGTTGAACAAAGATGCGCCTTCTGCTGGCACTCGCCCATCATACTTTGGTGTCGCCCGTAGCGAATATCGACCGCCACCGCACACTGCGACGGGCATCACAGTGGCGCTTTTGTAAGCCACTGTATCTACGGGCCCTCAAGCCATACAAGCATGCAAATGAGCCTGTTCGCGAAACGGCGCGGATACACCACCCGCTCACTCTTGGCCCTGGTTTCAACGTCCTTCGATGTTGAATGAAAGCAACGTGACGTCCGCGCTCCTGCCACCCGAAAGGCAGCAGGACTGGTCGTCCCGATGACAGGGCAGAACATTATGAAAGCAGTGGTCATCCAGGCCTTTGGCGGGCCTGAAGTCTTGACGGTGCAAGACATTCAGCTGGCAGAAACGGGGCCCGGACAGGTCTTGGTCAAGGTCATGGCGGCGGGCATCAATTTCATGGACACCGGTGTCCGGCGCGGGCTCGGCGGCGCCTGGGCGTTGCCTCTGACGCCGGGTGCGGAAGGCGCCGGCATCGTCCTCGCCACCGGTCCGCAGGTGACGGAGTTCGGAGTCGGCGACCGCGTGGCCTGGCATTACGTGCCGGGCAGCTACGCCGAACAGGTGATCGCCCCGGTCAGCCAGTTGGTGCCGTTGCCCGATGAGATCGACTTCGCCACCGCCGCCAGCCTGATGATGCAAGGCCTGACTGCCAGCAATCTGGTGGACAAGGTGCATGCGATCCAGCCGGGTGACGTGGCATTTGTGCACGCGGCGGCGGGTGGCGTGGGGCTGATGCTGACCCAGTTGATCAAACTGCGGGGCGGCAGGGTCATTGGCCGGGTGTCTCACGCCGACAAGGTGGAGGCGGTGCTCGCGGCCGGGGCTGACTATGTGGTGATCGGGCGGGCGCACAACATTGCCGGACAGGTCATGCGCCTGACCGACGGGCAGCGGGTGAATGCGGTGTACGACGGCACGGGCGCGGAAGGCTTCGCCGACTCGCTGGAGCTGCTGGATTATTTCGGCACCCTGGCCTTGTACGGGCCGTTCATGAACCCGATCCCGCCGATCGATATCTTCAGCGTGCCGCGCAGCATCAAGCTGACGTATCCCTCGGTCATGCACTACGTGCGCAACCGCGAGGTGCTGCTGGAAAAGTCCCGGCAACTGTTCGCGTGGGTCAGCACCGGCAAACTGAAAAGCTTTATCGGCCAGCGTTATTCACTGGAAGACGCGCAACAGGCCCATCGCGATATCGAGTCGCGCAGCACGACGGGCAAGCTGATCATTGTTCCCTAGTGCCACGCCAGATCAGCAGGGCCGCCAAGAGCTGACTACTGGCGAAGAAAGTGAACAGCTCTTGTGCGGTCCATCGGGCATCCAGCAGCAAACCGGCGACCACCGGCGAAATGATCGCTCCCAGACGTCCCATCGCCAGCACCACGCCGACGCCGGTCGTACGGACCGATGTGCAGAATGCTTGCGGGGCCAGAACATACAGGGCGGCGACCGCACCATTGAGCATCAGGCCAAGGGTGACGGCCACGAGTGCCGCCAGACCGGGCACGTGCGAGGACGGCACCATCAGCGGCAGCAGTGCTGCGTTGAGCAGTAGAAAACCCGACAACAATCGGCGGCAGCCGAAACGATTGGCCGCCAGTCCCAGCAGCAGGGCGCCGAGCATGCCGCCAAACGCCAATAACATTCCGACTTGGGCGCCTTGCCGATCGGTAAAACCGTTGTGGACCAGCAGAGTCGGGGTCCAGCTCATCACGAAGTAAAAGCAGAACATCAGCAGAAAGAGTGCCAGCGCCAGTGATGTGGTCTGTTGCCGCTGACCGGGCGCAAACGGTCGGCTGGCGTTGTCAGGCGACGCAGGAGCGACAGGCGCGCGGTGCTTGAGTGCCAGGAATGACGGCGACTCTCGCAGCCAGAAGACGCCGGCCAGCGCGGCCGTCAGCGTGATGCAACCACCACCCAGAAAGACAAACCGCCAGCCCGCGAAGTCATTGAGCAAATGTGCCAGCACTCCGCCCAGACTGGCGCCCATGGCAAAGGCGAGGGATTGCAGGGCGATCGCCAGATTGCGCCGCTGCGGACTGGCGTGTTCGAACGTCAGCACGTTCGCCCCCACCAGCACCGCCCCGGTGCCGATGCCGGTCAGCAGACGCAGGAACATCAGCACGTGATGATCCGGACTCCAGAACGACAGCAACATACCCAGGCCACTGAGCAGCAGGCCGGCGAGCAGTAACGGCCTGCGCCCGAAGCGGTCGGCCCTGGGCGCGGCGAGCAGCGAACCGAGCGCCATCCCGACCAGGCTTGCGCTCAACAACAGGCCCAGTTGCGCGCCGTTCAACGCCCACTCCGCCGCAACCCGGCTGGCGGTGAAGGCCATGGCCATCACGTCCAGCCCGTCGATCACGTTGAACAGCATGCACAGCCCGATCACCCACCACTGCGAAGTGGTTGATGGCGTGCCGCTCAGGCGTTCGAGCGCTGTTTCCCCACGCATCCGCAATCCTTGTTCCGTTTTGTCATTCAAATGGGCCGTTTCCCCGCCGCATTCTGCCCGTTAACCGCTGCTGAATTCGAGCGCGATTTTGCGCGCCAGGCAGCGCGTCATACCAAGGTATCGACCGACACCATCGTGTAATCGCCCCGGTGCCAGTCCAGTGGTCTGATCCGATTGGCGATGCCTTTCGAATAATGACTACAAGGAGATCCATCATGGTTGCGCTTTCGTCCGGTCTTACCTGGCGCCATTGCCTGGCGTCATCCATCAGGGGCGGTGTGCTCGGCCTTGCCGTACTCGCGGGCAGCAGCGGCGTCTGGGCCGCGACCCCGGCAGCCGATCCGTCGCAAGCCATTCGCCCGTACACCATCCATGTGGACGAAGCGAAACTGAGCGATCTGCGCAAACGCATCGCCGACACTCGCTGGCCGGACAAGGAAACGGTCAGCGACGTGTCCCAGGGTGTGCAACTGGCGCAGGTCGAAGCACTGGTCAAGTACTGGGGCAGTGGCTATGACTGGCGCAAGGCCGAAGCGAAGCTCAACGCCTTGCCCGAGTTTGTGACCACCATCGACGGCGTCGACATCCAGTTCATCCATGTGCGCTCGCGCAATCCCAATGCGATGCCGCTGATCCTCACCCACGGCTGGCCGGGTTCGCAGTTCGAATTCCTAAAGACCATCGGCCCGTTGACCGATCCCGTGGCGTATGGCGGCAAGGTCGAGGACTCGTTCGATGTGGTGATCCCGTCGATTCCCGGCCATGGATTTTCCGGCAAACCGACCGAACTCGGCTGGGGCCCTGACCGGGTGGCGAAGGCCTGGGATGTGCTGATGAAACGTCTGGGTTACAGCCATTACGTGTCCCAGGGTGGCGATCATGGTTCGGTGATTTCCGATGCACTGGGTCGTCTGGCGCCGCCCGGTTTGCTGGGCATCCACCTGAACATGCCGGCCACCGTGCCACCGGAACTGGTCAAACCGATCAACAGCGGCGACCCGGCCCCGGCCGCGCTGACCGCGCCGGAAGTGACGGCCTTCAACTCGCTCAGCCAGTTCTTCGGTCGCAACGCCGCCTACGGCGCGATGATGGTGACCCGGCCGCAGACCATCGGTTATCTGCTGGCCGATTCGCCTGCCGGCACGGCAGCGTGGATGTACGAAAAATTCGCCGCATGGACCGACAGCGATGGTCAGCCCGAGAAAGTCCTGAGCCGTGATGAAATGCTCGACGACATCAGCCTGTACTGGCTGACCGACAGCGGGGCGTCGTCCTCCCGTTTCTACTGGGAGAACAACAACAATAACTTCAGCGCCGCCGCGCAGAAGACTGCCGACATCAAAGTCCCGGTGGCGATCACCGTGTTCCCCCACGAAATCTACCGCGCGCCGAAAGTCTGGTCGCAACGCGCCTACCCATCGCTGGCCTACTTCAGCGAAGTCAGCAAGGGCGGTCACTTCGCAGCATGGGAGCAACCGCAACTGTTCAGCGAAGAACTGCGCGAAGCCTTCCGGCCACTGCGTGCTGATGCGCAGAAAACCGCTGCTCAGGCAGTGCGCTAGTCCTTCAATCCGCAAGCACTTCAACCCCAAGCCCGGAACCACCGCCCGGCGGTTCACGAGGGAGACTCGGCATGACTGACTCTAACGCTGTAACTCAATCCCGGCGCGTGCTCGCCGTTTCGATGCTGGCGCTTGCGCTGGGCATTACCTCGGCATACGCAAACGCAGCCGAAGTGCCCGCCGGCAAGATCGACGCCATTACCGCCGGCACCAATGTTTCGTTCGGCGCGCTGAAACACGTCAAGGCCGGATTGCTGGACGTGTCCTACGCCGAAGTCGGGCCCGCCGACGGTCCGGTGGTCATCCTGCTGCACGGCTGGCCCTACGACATTCACAGCTACACCGACGTGGCGCCAGCTCTGGCGCAGAAGGGCTATCGGGTGCTGATTCCTTACGCGCGCGGCTATGGCGACACGCGTTTCCTGTCTGCCAAAACCGTGCGCAACGGACAGCCGGCGGCGCTGGCGAAAGATCTGATCGACTTCATGGACGCCCTGAAGATCAAGCAGGCCGTACTTGGCGGCTACGACTGGGGCGCGCGCACCGCCGACATCGTCGCGGCGCTCTGGCCCGAGCGGGTGAAGGCACTGGTGGCGGTGAGCGGTTACCTGATCGGCAGCCAGGACGCCGGCAAGACGCCGCTGCCGCCGGCTGCAGAGTTGCAGTGGTGGTATCAGTTCTACTTCGCGACCGAGCGCGGCCGTCTGGGTTACGAAAAGAACACCCATGACTTCGCCAAACTGATCTGGCAACTGGCCTCGCCGAAGTGGAGCTTCGACGACGCGACCTACGACCGCAGCGCCGCCGCGTTGCAGAATCCGGATCACGTCGCCGTGTCGATCTTCAACTACCGCTGGCGCCTGGGCCTGATCAAAGGGGAAGCGCAATACGATCCGCTGGAGAAAAAACTGGCGGCATTCCCCTCCATCGGCGTGCCGACCATCACCCTCGAAGGCGACGCCAACGGTGCGCCGCACCCACCGGCCGAGGCCTACGCCAAACGCTTCACCGGCAAATACGAGTATCGGCTGATCAGCGGCGGCATCGGCCACAACCTGCCGCAGGAAGCGCCACAGGCGTTCGCTCAGGCGGTGATCGATGCCGATCATCTCTGACTGCTGGCCTGAGGGGATCCGACGATGAAACTCAACCATTGGGCCGTGTTGCCGGCGGCCATTGCGCTCGCGGCACTGGCGGCCACCGGTGTCGCGTTGGGCGAGGCCGATGACGGCGATGCCTCGCCGATCTACGGCGTGAAACTGCCGAAAAACTATCGCCAGTGGGCGCTGATTGCCCCGGCCCAGGAAGCCGCGCCGCTGGATGAACTGCGTGCGGTGCTGGGCAATGACCGGGCGATCAAGGCTTACCAGAGCAAGACGCTGCCGTTTCCCGACGGAACGGTGCTGGTGAAGCTGGCGTGGAAGCACGTGCAGTCGCCGGAGTTCGAGCCGGCCTCGATTCCGGGGGCGGCCACCACCGTTCAGGTGATGGTCAAGGACTCGCGCAAATACGCTTCGACCGGTGGCTGGGGATTCGGCCGGTTCATCAACGGCAAACCCGCCGATGAAGCCCAGCACCAGACCTGCTTTGCCTGCCATCAGGCGCGGGTGCAGAACCACGATTTTGTCTTCACCCGATACGCCCCCTGAATCCGTCATACGAGGAACATCCAAATGAAAAAAACACTGACTGCACTGAGCATTGCCGTTGGCCTGTGCCTGGGTGCCAATGCCTTCGCCCAAACCGCCAAACCCACGGTCGTGCTGGTGCACGGCGCGTTTGCCGACGCATCGAGCTGGAACGGCGTGGCGAAGATTCTCGAGAAGGATGGCTACACGGTGATCGCCGCCGCCAACCCGTTGCGCGGCGTCAAAAGCGATGGCGCGGCGGTATCGGCGTTGCTGAGCAGCATCCAGTCGCCGGTGGTGCTGGTCGGTCACTCCTATGGCGGCAACGTCATCAGTGATGCGGCAAACGATCATGCCAATGTCAAAGCGCTGGTGTATGTCAGCGCCTTTGCCCCCGAAGCCGGTGAAACCGTCGCCGGGCTGGCCGGCAAGTTTCCCGGCAGCACCCTCGGGCCAACGCTGGCGCCACCCGTTGCGCTGGCCGATGGCGGCAAGGACTTGTATATCCAGCAGAGCAAGTTCCACGACCAGTTCGCCGCTGACGTCCCCGCTGCACAAGCGGCCCTGATGGCCGCGACCCAGCGCCCGGTCACCGAAGCGGCGCTGAACGAGCAGTCCGGCACGCCGGCCTGGAAGCACATTCCGTCGTGGTACATCTACGGCGACAAGGACAAGAACATCCCGCCTCAGGCGATGGCGTTCATGGCCAAGCGTGCAGATGCCAAGGCGGTTGAAGTGGTCAAGGGCGGCTCTCACGTGGTGATGGTGTCGAACCCGGCACCGGTGGCGCGGCTGATTGAAAAGGCCGCTGCGGCCAACTGAAAGCCTGCGACGTGCCGAGGCGCGTCGCAGGTCGGTCACCCCCGGCTCAGGCAACGGACACCTGCGGCGATGTTGCCGGTGCCAGTCTGAGCAGGGGGGTGATGCCGAGCATCAACAGCAGTACCGCGAACAGCAAGGTGTACGCCGGGCCATAGTGTCCGGCGTATTCGCGCAGGGCACCGAACAGCAGCGGCCCGAGCGCGGCGATCAGGTAACCGATGAACAACATGAACACCGTCCACAATCCGGCCTGTTCGCTGGTGCTGGCGTGATCCAGCGGCAAGGTCATGGCCACGGTGAAACCCATGCCCAGGCCGATGGCCGCGAGCACCACGTAGAGCATCGGCCAGTACGCTGGCAGGAACGCCATGCCGCCCACCCCGAGCAGGGCCAGCAACGCCGACAGCCCGAGCAAACCGCGCCGGTCGTGGGCCTTGCCCGGAATCAGCCCCGCACCCACGCTGGCCACGGCGAACACCGCCGTAAAAATGCCCAGCAGGACGCCCGGGGAAACACTCGATGTAGCCGCTTCCACCGACGCTGGCGCCATCCAGGCGAAGAGGGCGTAGACCACGAATTGACCGGCACCGAAATTCAACGCGATCAGCCACGCCTGCGGATTGCCCCAGGGCAGGCGTTTGCTCTGGTTCGACGGCGATTTCACCGCTGGCACCGGGGTCGTAAAACGCCGCGCCATCCATACCCAACTGGCGATGGCGGTGAGGCACAGCACGCTCCAGAACCCGGCGCTGACCCGCCAGTCCTGCGCCAGCTCGGCAATCGGCGCGCTGAGCACCGCCGCGAGAGTCGCTCCCAGACTCAGGCCACCGGCGTAGATGCCCATGAACAGTGCCGGGCGTTGCGCAAAGTGGGTCTTGATCCACGCGCCGGTCATCGCGCCGGCAACCGCAATGCCGATGCTGGCGAAGAACGTACTGCCGAGCAGGAAAAATGCATTCGGCGAGATTGCCCGCAGCAAGGTCGAGGCGCCCAACAACGTCAGTGCGACCACCACACTGCGATCGATCCCGTAGCGTCGGGCCAGGCTCGGAACCACCAGCGCGAACACGCCCATGCAGATGTCGGGAATTGAAGTCAGCAGCGCGGCCTGGGTGTAGCTCAACTGGAAGTGCTGCTGGATCAGCAACAGAATCGGCCCCACCGAAATGATCGGCGGACGCAGGGCGATGGACAGGATCAGCAGGCCGATCACCGCCGTGACGCTCTGCTGGTGGCCGGAGAGATTGCGGGTGATTGCCATGGGGAAGGCCTCATTGATGAACAATGAGCGCAAGGCTAACAATGGGCTGGCCATGGCAAATGCCAGGATTTGTCGCCAAAGTGACAATCGCCGCTTTAACACGATCAAGGTCTGTTTCAGGAGAGTCCAGCCGATGAAACGAGAGGTGCGCAAGGTCATCGCCCAGCGTGAGTCCCCGCTGCGCAGCGAACGTTATCCCGACTATCAGGACGTGCCGCGCGTAATGACCGTGCTGGTGCGCGATCAGTCCACCGGCGAATACAACGAGCCACACGTGCATCGGCACGGGCAATTGCTGTATGCCTCGAACGGCGTGATGCGGGTGGCCACCGAGCGCGGGTTGTGGATCCTGCCGCCGAAGCGGGCGCTGTGGATTCCGCCCGGGATGATCCACGACCAGTTGATGCTGAGCGCGGTCAAGATGCGCTCGATCTACATCGAGCCGCAGGTCTGCGCAGGGCTGGGCCATCATTGCAAAGTGCTGGAGATCCCTGGACTGCTGCGCGAGTTGATTCTGGCCCTGGCCGAGCAGCCGATCGAATACCCACAGGAAGGCCGTAACGCACACATCGTGGCGTTGATACTCAGTGAATTGCAGGGAGCCCGGACGTTGCCGATCGAAGTGCCGTGGCCGATCGACCGGCGACTGGTCACGGTGTGCGAGGCGATTCTGCAGGACCCCGGACAAGACCACTCGATCGGCTATTGGGCAGACCGGGTCGGCGCCAGTTCGCGCACGCTGATTCGCCTGTTCGTCAATGAAACCGGTCTGAATTTCCGCCACTGGCTGCAGCAGGTGCGGCTGGCGACCGCCATCGACCGGCTCGACAAGGGACAGTCCGTCGGGGTGATTGCCCGGGATCTGGGCTACGCCAGCCAGAGTGCCTTCAGTGCGATGTTCAGGCGGGTGATGGGCGAATCGCCCCGTGAATTTCTCGTCCGCGATTAGGGCGTTTTGGCGATTCCGATACCTTCGTATTCTGTCGTCGAAGGGAGGCGGGTGGTATCAATGACGCTGCTGTTGCAGGTGCATTGAACACCCAGCCTCGTTCCGCGAGGAACCTTCGAAGAGTGAGAATCCTGATGCTTTTATACCTATCGACCTGGTCCGAAATAGCGCAATTCCTCGAACGCAGCCGCACCATCGTCATCCCGATCGGCTCCAACGAACAGCACGGGCCGACCGGCCTGCTGGGCACCGACTGGATGTGCCCGGAAATCATCGCCCATGAAGCGCAGAAAAGCGCCGACATCCTGATTGCCCCGACCTTCAACATCGGCATGGCGCAGCATCACCTCGGGTTCCCCGGCACCATCTCGCTCAGGCCTTCGACCTTCATCGCCGCCATCGCCGACTGGGCCCGTTCGCTGGCCGCCCACGGCTTTGAAAAGATCTTTTTCCTCAATGGCCACGGCGGCAACATCGCGTCAATCGAAGCCGCGTTTTCGGAGCTGTACGCCGAAGCGAGTTTCGCCCGACGCAAGGCCGGGTTCGCCCTGAAGCTGTGCAACTGGTGGGATCTGGAAGGAGTGAATGAGCTGGCCCGTGATCAGTTCCCGACCGGTCACGGCATTCATGCGACTCCTTCGGAAATCGCCGTGACCCAATGGGCGTATCCCGATTCCATCAAGTCGGCCGACTACTCGCCGCAGGTCGCCAATTGGGGGCCGATCCGTGAAGCGGCGGATTTCCGCGCCCGTCACCCGGACGGCCGCATGGGCTCGGACCCGGCGCAGGCTTCGCCGGAAAAGGGTCGGCAACTGGTGGAAATGGCCGCTCGCGGTCTGGTGCAGGAGGTGCAAGCCTTCAGCCGCGAATCACTACCCGACTGAACCGTCGCCCTGATCAACGCCCGGATTTTCCGGGCGTTGCTGTTTCAATACCTTGGGAATATCGCCATGTGGACTATCCGTCACAGCTACATCGATGGCGCGTTCGTGCCCGTTCAGGGCAGCGAAACGATCGAATGCATCAACCCGGCGACGGAGTCCGTCATCGGTACGGTCACCCTGGCCAATCGCGACGATGCCAGGCAAGCCATCGCTGCCGCACAGCGTGCGCAAGCCACGATGGGCCGCACCTCGAAAGCCGAGCGCATCGACATGCTCAGGCGCCTTCAGGCGGCGGTGCTGGAAAGCACCGAAGACATACGCGACACCGCCATCGAGGAGTACGGCGCACCGTTGGCTCGTGCGCAATGGGTCAGCCAGTACGCTTCGCAATCCTTTGCCAATGCGGCGCAGGTGCTGGAGAACTACGAACTGGTCCGGCCTGTGGGGCGTGCAAGAGTCGTGATGGAACCGGTCGGGGTGTCGGCGTTGTTCGCCCCCTGGAACAGCACCGCCGGTACGGTATGCAGCAAACTGGCGGCGGCGATTGCCGGCGGATGCGCCTCGGTCATCAAACCGAGCGAACTCAGCCCGTTGCAGACTCAGGTGCTCGCGCTCGCCTTGCACCGTGCGGAACTGCCCAACGGGGTGATCAATATTGTTCTGGGCCGTGGGACCGATGTGGGCGACGAGATCAGCACCAGCCCGCACGTCGCGAAAGTTTCGTTCACCGGCTCCACCGCCACAGGAAAACTCATCGCCCGCGCCGGCATCGAGACCATAAAACGGGTGAGCCTGTCGCTCACCGGCAAGTCGGCGTCCATCGTGCTTGACGACGCGGATCTCGAAGCGGCCATCCCCATGGCCCTGAATGCCGCCTTCATGAACAACGGGCAGGCCTGCGTCGCCGGCACGCGGCTGTTGGTACCGCGCACGTTCTTGCCGCAGGTGATCGAACGGGTGAAAACCCTGGTCGACGCGACAGTGGTCGGCGATCCCCGGGACCCGGCTACCGCCATCGGCCCGTTGGTCAACCAGGCGCAGTTTGATCGCGTGCAGGGCTTTATCCGGCGCGGGCTGGAGCAGGGCGCGCGATTGATCGTCGGCGGGGAAGGTCGGCCTGAAGGGCTGAGCAAAGGTTATTTCGTGAAGCCCACGGTGTTTGCCGATGTCAGCAACGACATGGACATCGCCCGGGAAGAGATTTTCGGCCCGGTACTGTCGATCATCGCCTATGACGATGAGGAAGACGCCATCCGCCTGGCCAATGCCAGCGTCTACGGTTTGCAGGCGTATGTGTTCACCCGCGAGGTCGAACGTGGCCGACGCATCGCTGCGCGGCTGGAGGCCGGTTCGGTGTTGATCAACCGGATCGCACCGGAGTTGCTCGCGCCGTTTGGCGGGGTCAAGCAGTCGGGGATCGGCAGGGAATTCGGGATATCAGGACTGGAAGCGTTTCTAGAAGCGAAAAGCATCGTAGAGGACTGACAACGGCAGCAGGGCAAACAGGATCAATCCTGCTTGTCCTGCTTGCCTTGCTTACGCCATTGCGGATCAGCCCAGCGCTTCGATAGCCTGCGCAACGCCTGCACCGTAAGCCGGATCGGCGCGGGTGCAGTTATCTATGTGGCGTTGTCGGGTCTGTGCACTGGCGCCATGGATCGAGCGCGCGGTGTTCTCGAACAAAACCTGTTGCTGGGCGGGGGACATGGCCCGGAACAGCGCACCCGGTTGCGAGAAGTAGTCGTCGTCCTCGCGGTGATTCCAGTGCCCGGCGCTGCCTTTGAGGGCCAGCGGCGGTTCGCTGAAATCCGGTTGCTCGGCCCACTCGCCATAGCTGTTGGGCTCGTAGCCGATTGTGCTGCCCGCGTTCGCATTGGTGCGCATCTGGCCGTCCCGGTGATAGCTGTTGACCGGGCAGCGCGGGGCGTTCACCGGGATCTGATGATGATTGACGCCGACGCGATAGCGCTGGGCATCGCCATAGGAGAACAGGCGCGCCTGGAGCATTTTGTCTGGTGAGAAGCTGATGCCGGGCACCACGTTGGCCGGGTTGAAGGCCGCCTGCTCGACGTCGGCGAAGTAGTTGTCGGGGTTGCGGTTGAGCTCCAGCACGCCGACTTCGATCAGCGGGTAATCCGCGTGAGGCCAGACCTTGGTCAGGTCGAACGGGTTGATCGGGTAGGTCTCGGCGTCCAGTTCCGGCATCACTTGCACGTAGAGCTTCCATTGCGGGAAGTGGCCTTCCTCGATGGCGCTGTACAGGTCGCGCTGGGCACTTTCGCGGTCATCGCCGATCAGGGTCGCGGCTTGTTGGTCGGTGAGGTTCTCGATGCCTTGTTGGGTCTTCCAGGTGAATTTCACCCAGAATCGATCGTTCGCCGGGCTGATGAAACTGAAGGTGTGGCTGCCGAAACCGTGCATGTGGCGGTAGGTGCGCGGCAGTCCGCGATCACTCATGACAATCGTGACCTGGTGCAGCGCCTCCGGCAGCAAGGTCCAGAAATCCCAGTTGTTGCGGGCGCTGCGCATATTGGTACGCGGGTCGCGTTTGACCGCATGGTTGAGGTCGGGGAATTTCAACGGATCGCGCAGAAAGAACACCGGCGTGTTGTTGCCCACCAGATCCCAGTTGCCTTGCTCGGTATAGAACTTGATGGCGAACCCGCGGATGTCACGCTCGGCGTCCGCCGCGCCACGCTCGCCGGCCACGGTCGAAAACCGGACGAACACATCGGTGGTCTTGCCCACGCTGGAAAACAGTCTGGCCTTGGTGAAACGGGTGATGTCGTGGGTGACCGTGAAGGTGCCGAACGCGCCCGAACCCTTGGCGTGCATGCGCCGCTCGGGGATGACTTCCCGATCGAAGTGCGCCAGTTTTTCCAGCAACCAGACGTCCTGCAACAGCATCGGGCCTCTCGGGCCGGCCGTCTGTACGTTGTTGTTATCAACCACGGGCGCGCCCGCAGCAGTCGTCAGCTTGTTCATGCGCAACTCCTGGCTTTTGTCGGTTTCCCGTCATCACATCAAAAGCCCCGGGCGCGATCTATTGCACCATGGTGTCGCCGGATAGCACCAAGGTGTGGTTGGAATGGATTGCGTTTTGGTGTCGGCAAAAGACGGATCAGGCGAGGGTGATGCTGACCTTGATGTTGTTGCGCGTGGCCTTGGAGTAGGGGCAGTTCTGGTGCGCTGCGTCGATCAGTTGTTGCGCCACTTCGGGATCGATCTCCGGCAGTGACACAGCGAGTTGAGCCTGCAGGAAAAAACCTTGTTCCCCGTGGACCAGGTCGATTTGAGCATCGACCCCGGCCGTTGTCGGAAAACCGATCTTGCGCGCGTTGCAGGCATGGCGCAGCGAGCCGAGGAAGCAGGCCGACCAGCACACGGCGAACAATTGCTCGGGGTTGGTTCCGGTGCCGGGCGCGCCGGGTGGAGAAAGCTTGAGATCCAGTCGGCCATCGTGACTGCGTCCTGTGCCCTCGCGGCCTCCCGTGGTGCAGGTATGCGCGGAGTAGAGGATTTTTTCGATATCGATCATGGGCATTCCCTGAAGAGCATTTCACAGCGAAAAGGGCGGTTCATGTTGCCCGTGTGGGTTCATGACATTCACGTGCAGACGCACCCGCCAGCGCGTCGGCCGTGGCCACGGCGTCAGTGCCGCGATGGCCCAGGTTGTCGAGCAGGATCGTGCGGGCGATCTCGATCAGCCAGGCGCGAAACGGAAAGCTCGGGTCATGGGCGGCCTGTTCCTGATAGAGCGCCCTGAAGGCTTGCTGAACGAGGCCGCCGGTGTCTTCACGACGGATCCGCCCGGCCTGCACCTGACCTTCGTAAAAGGCGATGAGCAACGGCGTCACCGTCGCGAACAGCTGTTGCGCCTCACCCCGGCCATGCCTGACGGCGCCCGCGACCAAGGCATACAGTTCGTCGTTGCCGAGCCGGTCGGCCTCGCACAGGCAATTGTCGCGATAACCTTCAGCCATGGTCGAATCCCTCGCAAAACCATCGTTCGACTGAGCGAGGCGAGCGAAAAGGTTCGCAGGTGGCCTGGCGTTCAGCGGTGAGATTCAAGCCTGCCTTCAGCGCTGAATGACTGCCAGTTATGCGTTGTTAGCGCTTGTTAGCGTTCGTCTGTTGCAGCGCTTGAAAGGATGATTTTTCCGCTGGCCGATCAAGGCCCTGCGCGGGTTTTTCATGCCCTTTGTCTGGAAGAAATGGCGGGGCGGTGTACGAGCATTTTTGACATCCCTGTCTCTTTGCCACCGTCACAATGACGTAGGAAACAGCTGATATTTATTTCACCGAATTCCTACATTTCGTTTGCCTCACCAGCAAAAAACGTGGTTATTATCCGCCGGCGCTTCGGGTCACAAACCCGGCGCCAGAAGATTGCCGTGCGTCTACAGACCCGGCAGTCGCAGCCGATCGGGACCACCCTGGCGCTGTCATCCCCGCGCAGGTTGTTCCTCGTCGTTGACCCTCAAATGGAAGTCGAGGTTTCAATTGGTCACGCGGTTTGCAATCGACGATGCAATGAACGGTGCGACGGATGTCGCCAGTGATTCAGCCCACTTTCCCGCTGCCTGCGCCGACCGCGCGGCGGTGTTCTTCTCCAGCCTGTCTCCCCCCGGATTTCTGCGTGTGCCCTCGTTCAACGCGAGTCTGCACGCGCGCGCCGCGCCATCCTCCTGAATTCGAATGACCGTACCGGCACCTGATGCCGGGGCCTGACTGGCAGGGCACGTGCTGTCCCTGCCTGATCACAAAAATAATGTAGTCATGGACGGTAGCCTCCGATGCTCGACAACACTTCCTTGCGTGGGACGAATCCCGCGCAGCCCGACGTTTGCTCCTTGAAACCGTTCGATGCGGACCTGTGCGTGCACGGTCTGTTTGAAGCGCAGGTGCTGCGCAACCCCGAGGCCATCGCCGCGCGTTGGCAGCAGGAGACGCTCAGTTACCGTGAACTGAACACCCGCGCCAACCGGCTGGCCCATCACCTGCGCAAGCTCGGGGTCGGGCCGGACGTGCGAGTCGGGCTGTGTCTGGAGCGTTCGCTGGAGATGTTGGTCGGCGTACTCGCGGTGCTCAAGGCCGGTGGCGCCTATGTACCGCTGGACCCGGCGTATCCGCAGGCGCGGCTGGCGCACATGCTGGCCGACAGCGCACCGCCGGTGGTGCTGACTCACGGCCAGGCGCGCGATGTTTTGCGGGCGGCGCTCGAACAGTTGGCGACTGCACCCGCGATAATGGATCTGGCCGACGACAGTGATTGGGCTTCGCGCTCGGCAGACAACCTCGATTCTCACTCAATCGTCCTGACACCCCGGCACCTGGCTTACGTGATCTACACCTCCGGCTCCACCGGCACCCCGAAAGGCGTGATGGTCGAGCATCGCGGACTGGTCGCCGTGAGCGCCGACTGGGCGCAGCTCTATGCTCTGGGCGAGCCGATCAACCACCTGCAGATGGCTGGTTTTTCCTTCGACGTGTTCAGCGCCGACCTGATTCGTGCATTGGGTTTTGGCGGCACGCTGGTGCTGTGTCCACGAGACACCCTGATGGACCCGCCGGCTCTGTATCGCCTGATGCGTGACGCGCAGATTGGTTTTGCCGACTTCGTGCCGGCGCTGCTCAATCCGCTGCTGGCGTGGGTCGAAGAGACCGGCCACGACCTGTCGTTCCTGCGCACCGTGGTCTGCGGCTCCGACATCTGGACCGCCCACAGCGCGCGGCAATTGCGCAGGCTCTGCGGTGATCGCGTGCAGATCGTCCAGGCCTATGGCGTGACCGAAGCGAGCATCGACAGCACCTGTTTCGAGTTCACCGAAAACAGCCAGATCGACGCGGTGCTGCCCATCGGCCGGGCACTGCCCCATACCCGGATTTACCTGCTCAATGCTGACGGCAAATCGGTTGCCGAGGGTGTTGCGGGCGAGTTGTACATCGGCGGCGTCGGCGTGGCGCGCGGTTATCTGAACCTTCCGCAACTGACCGCCGAGCGTTTCCTCGACAGCCCGTTCGTGGCAGGCGAGCGCCTTTACCGCACCGGGGATATGGCACGTTACCGGGTCGACGGCCAACTGGAATTCCTCGGCCGCAACGATTCCCAGGCCAAGTTGCGCGGCCTGCGTCTGGAACTGGGGGAAATCGAAACCCGGCTGGCGGACATCCCGGGTATTAGGGAAAGCGTGGTGTTGCTGCGCCAGGACAGTCCCGGTGAACCGCGTCTGGTTGCCTACTACTGCGAAAAACCGGACACGACTTTGAGCCCGCGTTCCCTGCGTGAGCAGCTGCAAGTCAGCCTGCCGGACTTCATGGTGCCGACCGCCTTCGTGCGGCTCGACGCGTTGCCGCTGACCGCCAACGGCAAAGTCGACCGTCCCGGTTTGCCGGCACCGGATGTCGAGGCATTCGATCAGCAGGAATACCAGGCACCCCAAGGCTCGCTGGAAACCGCAATCGCCGCGATCTGGGCCGACGTGCTCGGCATCGAGCGGGTCGGGCGTCAGGATCAGTTCTTCGCCCTCGGCGGTCACTCGCTGCTGGTGATGCGCGTGCTGGCGCAGGTTCGCCACACGCTGGGGCTGGAAGTCGCGCCTTCGACGCTGTTTGCCGCACCGGTTCTGGCGGAGTTCGCCGAACGGCTGCAAGCCAGTCAGGCTGAGGCTCGTCCGGCCATCACGGCCCTTGAACGCGCGGGCGCGCAAACGTTGTCGTCTGCTCAGCAGCGCCTGTGGTTTCTGGCACAGATGGAGGGTGGCAACGCGGCGTATCACATGCCGCTGAACCTGCGTTTGCGCGGTTTGCTGGACGTGCCGGCACTCGAACGCAGCTTCAATCAACTGGTAGCGCGCCATGCTGCGCTGCGTACCACGTTCATCGCCGTTGAAGGGGAAGGGCGTCAATTGGTTTCGCCGCCGGCGCACAGCGTCCGGCTGACGGTGACTGACATTCAAGGGCACGATGCGCAAGAAGGCCTGACCCGCTTGATCGACGAGGAGGGCGCCAAGCCGTTCGACCTGAGCCGGGGCCCGCTGATGCGGGTTAGTCTGCTGCGGCTGGCGGCGGATGACCATGTGTTGCTGCTGACCCAGCACCACATCATCTCCGATGGCTGGTCGATGGGCGTGCTCACCCGCGAACTGGGCCAGCTGTACGCAGCGGCGTTGCTGGATCGCGACGATCCGCTGCCGCCCTTGCCGGTGCAGTACGTGGATTACGCCGTGTGGCAAAAGCAATGGCTGTCCGGCGACGTGCTGGAGCAGCAGAGCCGTTACTGGCGTGAAACCCTCACCGGCGCGCCGGTGCTGCTGGAGTTGCCGACGGATCACAAGCGTCCGCCCGTGCAGGATTATCTCGGCGGCTTCGTCCCGCTGGTCTTTGACGCCACCCTGACCGCACGCCTGAAAGCCTTGGGCATGCAGCAAGGCACCACGCTGTTCATGAATTTGCTGGCCGGTTTTTCGCTGCTGCTGTCGCGCCTGTCGGGGCAGAGCGATGTGGTGATCGGCGTGCCATCGGCCAACCGCCCGCAACAGGAACTGGAAGGGCTGATCGGTTTCTTCGTCAACACCCTCGCGCTGCGCATGACTCAGTCGGGTACGCCGTCGGTGGCGCAATGGCTGCAACAGGCGCGGCGAGTGGCGCTGGACGCTCAGGAACATCAGGACTTGCCCTTCGAGCAAGTGGTGGAATTGCTCAATCCACCGCGCAGTCTGGCCCACAGTCCGCTGTTCCAGGTGCTGTTTGCCTGGGAGCAGGATCAGGATTCCGATCTGCTGCTGACCGGGCTTGAAGTCACGCCGGTCGAGAGCAGTCATCACGTGGCCAAGTTCGATCTGCAACTGGCGCTCCATGAGCGCGACGGGCAGATCGTCGGTGGTCTGGAATACGCCTCGGGCCTGTTCGAGCGCAGCACTGTCGAGCAGTTCGGCGAGTACCTGCGTCGGGTGCTGATGCAGATGGTCGAGGGCAGCGAGCAGTCGCTGGCGAGGATCAAGCTGCTGAGCGCCGAACAACATCAGCAGATCGTTCATGACTGGAACCGCACCGCGCGGGATACCGTGTCGTTGCCCGGTTGCGTGGCGCGCTTCGAAGCCCACGCCCGGCAAACGCCCGACGCCGTGGCGCTGCTCGCCGACCGTGAGCAACTGAGTTACGGCGACCTGAATCGCGCCGCCAACCGCCTCGCGCATTACCTGATTGAGCAAGGCGTCGGCCCCGAGCATCGCGTCGGCCTGTGCCTGGAACGCTCGCCGCAAATGGTCATCGGTCTGCTGGCGATTCTCAAGGCAGGCGCGGCGTACGTGCCGTTCGACCCGGCTTATCCGAGTGAGCGTTTGGCGTTCATGTTCAGTGATGCCGCGCCAACCTTGCTGCTGACGCAATCGAGCCTGATGGCCGGGTTGCCGGCCAACGAGGCGAAAATCTGCTGCCTGGACACCGACGCAGCGCAATGGGCGCAACACCCGACGGATGATCCGCACGTCGCGGTGAGCCCGGAAAACCTCGGCTACGTGCTCTACACCTCCGGCTCCACCGGCCGCCCGAAAGGCGTCGCTCACAGCCGTTGTGCGCTGGACAACCTGATTGCCTGGCAGCTCGATCAAGCGACTGCACCGCAACACGTGCTGCAATTCGCCTCGCTGAATTTCGACGTCTCGTTCCAGGAAATCTGCAGCACGCTGTGCCAGGGCGGCAGCCTGTTGCTGATGACTGAAGACAGCCGCAAGGACCTCGCCGCGCTGCGCCCGACCCTGGTGGCCGAAGGCGTGCAGCGGGCGTTCCTGCCATTTGCCGTGTTGCAGCAACTCGCCGGTCTGACCGAGGCCGAGGCACCGATGCCGGCCGGCGGCTGCGAGATCATCACCGCCGGTGAAGCCCTGCAAATCAATGACGAGCTGCGCGGTTTCGTCCGTGGGCTCGGTGGCGGGCAACTGCACAATCAATACGGGCCGACCGAAACCCATGTGGTCAGCCAGTTCAGCCTTGACTGCAACGAGGCCGAATTTTGGCCGGACGCGCCGCCCATCGGTCGTCCCATCGCCAATGCGCGGCTGTACGTGCTGGACGAGCATCTGAATCCGGTCCCGGTCGGCGTGGCGGGCGAGTTGTACATCGCCGGCGCCTGCCTGGCTCGTGGCTATCTGAACCGCCCGGACCTGACCGCCGAACGCTTCCTGCCGGACCCGTTCAGTGCCGAACCGGGCGCGCGGATGTACCGCAGCGGCGACCTCGCGAAATTCCAGTCCGACGGCAACGTGCAATACCTGGGACGCATCGACCAACAGGTGAAACTGCGCGGCTTTCGTATCGAACTCGGCGAGATCGATAGCTTGTTGCATCAACAACCAGGTGTGCAGGAAGCCGCCGTGTTGCTGCGTGAGGACGTGGCTGGCGACAAACGTCTTGTGGCTTACGTGGTCGGCACTGCGACCAGTGAATTCCTGCGAGCCGAATTGCAACGCCAGTTGCCCGAGCACATGATCCCGAGTGCCTGGGTGCGGCTCTCGCAATTGCCGCTGACCCGCAACGGCAAGCTCGACCGACAAGCGCTGCCGGCGCCGGAACGCAGCGCCGGGGCGACTTACGAGGCGCCGCGCAACGACATTGAACGGCAAATGGCCGAGATCTGGGCCGAAGTGCTCAAGTGCGAGCGGGTCGGCATCCACGACAACTTCTTCGACCTCGGCGGCCACTCGCTGCTGGCGACGCGGATGATCTACGCGATCAACCAGCGGATGGGCGCGCAATTGTCCCTGAGCAGCCTGTTCCAGACACCGGCGTTGCTGGATCTGGCGGCGCAGGTTTCGCGTGAAGAGCAGAGCGCTGAACCGGCGTTCATCCAGATCGAGCCGGATCGCGGCAATCGGCATCAGCCATTCCCCCTGACCGATATCCAGCAGGCCTACTGGTTTGGTCGCGAAGCCACGGTCAGCCTCGGTGGCGTCAGTGCCCACGGTTACGAAGAACTGCGTATTCCCGAATTCGACGCCGAACGTTTCGAGCTGGCGCTGAATCGCATGATCCTGCGCCACGACATGCTGCGCGTGGTGTTCCTCAGCGACGGCACGCAACAAGTGCTGGCGCAGGTGCCGACCTATCGCATGCCCCGCAGCGACCTGCGCGGTTTACCCGCTGAAGTGGCGCAACGCACCCTTGAAGCAACCCGCGAACGCCAGTCCCATCAGGTGCTGGACGCCAGTCGCTGGCCGCTGTTCGAGTTCAGCCTGTCGCTGCTCGATGACGGCATCACCCATTTGCACATCAGCCTCGACGCGCTGATCGTCGACGCTGCGAGCACGCAGATTCTCGCCCGCGAACTCATGGCCTTCTACGTTGATCCGACGCTGGACCTGGCGGAACCGGGCCTGACTTTCCGCGACTACGTGCTGGCCGAACAGCAACTGCGAAGCGGCCGCCGCTACGAACAGGCGTTGAGCTACTGGCGCGAACGGGTGACCACTCTGGCCCCGGCACCGGACCTGCCGCTGGTGCGCCAACCCGAAAGCATCGCCAACCCGCACTTCACCCGCCGCGACCGCGACATGTCGGCCGCGCAGTGGACGCAGCTCAAATCCGTCGCCAAACAGTTTGCGGTGACGCCGTCGGTGATGCTCCTGACGGCCTTCAGCGAAGTGCTGGCGCTGTGGAGCCGCACGCCGCGTTTCACCCTGAGCCTGCCGCTGTTCAACCGTATGCCGCTGCACACCGATGTCGACGAAATCATCGGTGATTTCACTTCGCTGGTGCTGCTGGAAGTCGGCATCGACGGAACACAAACCTTTACCGACAGGGCCCGCGCGGTGCAGGCGCAACTGTGGCGCGACATCGACCATTCGGTGGTCAGCGGCGTGCGGGTGCTGCGCGAATTGTCCCAGGCCCGGGGTGTGCAACAGACGGCGATGCCGATCGTGTTCAACAGCACGCTGTCGGAAGCAGCGCCGGAGCTGGCCGAATTCAATCTGGCCGACGCGTTGAATGCCATACACATGCACAGCATCACCCAGACCCCGCAGGTGTGGCTCGACCACACGTTGCTGGAGCTGGAAGGGCGCCTGTTGTTCAACTGGGACAGCATCGACGAGCTGTTCCCGCAAGGCATGATCGAGCAGATGTTCGTCGCCTATAACACGCTGCTCGACAGTCTGTGCGAGCCGCAAGCATGGACAGCGAACACGCCGCAGTTGCTGCCGCAGGCACGGTTGCCGGCACCGGTCGACATTCAACAAACGCTGCCGTTGATGCACGAACTGTTCGAACGTCAGGCCCTCGCCACACCGGATGCACTGGCGGTAATCGGCGCGCGACAGCTGACGTACGCCCAGTTGCGCAATGAAGCCCGACAACTCGGCGCCCGATTGCAAACGCAGGGTGTGCTGCCGAACCGGTTGGTTGCGGTGGTCATGGAGCGCGGTTGGGAGCAAGTGGTCGCGACCCTGGCGATTCTGTATGCCGGCGGCGCTTACCTGCCGATCGAACCGACCCAGCCAGCGGAGCGATTGCGGCATATTCTGGAGCGGGCCGAGGCGAGTCTGGCGCTGACCCAACCGGCGCTGCTCGACAAGATCGAATGGCCGGCGCAGGTAACGGCCATTGCCGTGACCGATGAAGTCTCAAACGATCTCTTGCCACTCCAACCCGTGCAGCTAAACGAAAGCGACCTCGCCTACGTGATCTACACCTCCGGTTCCACCGGGCAGCCCAAAGGCGTGGTGATCGACCATCGCGGTGCGGTCAACACCTTGCTCGACATCAACCGGCGCTTTGCCGTCGGCCCGAGCGACCGCGTATTGGCGATCTCGTCGCTGAGCTTCGACCTGTCGGTCTATGACTTCTTCGGCACCCTCGCCGTGGGTGCTGCGGTGGTCATCCTCGAACCGCAACTGTCACTTGATCCGGCGCACTGGGCGGCGTTGATCGAACGTCATCACGTCAGCCTGTGGAACTCGGTGCCGGCGCTGCTCGGCATGCTGGTCGAGTACGTGGAGGGCGAGGGCGGCGCGTTGCCTGCCAGCCTGCGGGTGGCGATGCTGTCCGGCGACTGGATTCCCCTGACGTTGCCCGAGCGGGCCTGGGCTTTGCAGCCGAAGCTGCAGCTGATCAGCCTGGGCGGCGCCACCGAGGCGTCGATCTGGTCGATCTATTATCCGGTGAAGCACGTCGACCCGGCCTGGCGCAGCATTCCCTACGGCAAGGCCCTCGATCATCAGCGCTTCTACGTGCTGGATGAAGCGCTGCAAGTGCGCCCGACCTGGGTCGCGGGGCAGCTGTACATCGGCGGCATCGGTCTGGCCAAGGGTTACTGGCGCGATGAAAAACTCAGCGCAGGCAGCTTCTTCGATCATCCACTGACCGGCGAACGGCTGTATCGCACCGGCGACCTGGGGCGTTTGCTGCCGGACGGCAACATCGAATTCCTCGGCCGTGAAGATAATCAGGTCAAGGTCCAGGGTTATCGCATCGAGCTGGGCGAAATCGAAGCCGCGCTCAATCGCCATCCCGGTGTGCAGAGCGCGGTGGTGCGGATTCTTGGCAGCACGCTGGGCGAGAAGCGTCTGGCGGGCTACGTGCTCAAGGCCGATCCGGCGTTGCAGGCCAGCGATTTCAGCGCCTACCTGAGCGACAAACTGCCGGCCTACATGATTCCGGCCTCGTTCACCTTCGTTGAAGCGTGGCCGTTGTCGTCCAACGGCAAGGTCGACAAGAAACGCCTGCCGGAACCGGAGCAAATCGAGGAACAAGGTCCGGCACTGGAAGTCGACGGCCCTCAGGAACAGCGACTGGTCGAAATCGTGCAAGACGTGCTCAAGCGCGAGTCCATCGCCGCCAACGCCAACCTGCTGAACCTCGGCGCGACCTCGATCGATATCGTGCGGATCAGCAACGCCTTGTCCGGCGCCTTGCAGTTCCGTCCTCACGTGGCGCAACTGCTGGCTCAGCCGACGCTGCTGCATCTGCTTGGCATGTACCGCCAGAGCCGGGCGCGGCAGGATCTGCTCGGCAATGTTCAGCAGGCCCCGGAGCCCGCGCAGGACATCCTCGAAGATCCGCAGCAGCGAGCGCAGTTCAAAGCCGAACAGCGTGGGCGCCGCGACTTCGCTCAAGCCTTGCCAGCAGTGGCACTGGATCTGCCGCAAGACCCGGCCTTCGCCCGGCGTTTGCGCGATTACCGCTCGGTGCGTCAATACGATCTGCAACCGATCGCCACCCAGGCCTTCGCCCATGTACTGGCAGCGCTGGCCCAAGGGCAACTCGACGGCGAAGTGAAATACCAGTTCCCGTCGGCGGGCGGGCTGTACCCGATTCAGGCGTACCTCTACGTCAAAGCGGATCGCGTGCTCGGCGTGCCCGGTGGCGCGTATTACTACGATCCCCGCCAGCATCGTTTGCTGGCGCTCCAGAGCGGATTGCTCGACCCGGACACCTACGACTACTTCGTCAATCGTCCGGTGTACGAGAACGCCGCGTTCTCGCTGTTCTTCATCGCCGACATGGCCGCGATCCGCCCGCTGTATGGCGAGCGCAGCCGTGATTTCTGCCACATCGAAAGCGGCGCGATGGCCCAGTTGCTGAGCATGACTGCCGTCGAGCACGGTCTGGGCCTGTGCGGCATCGGCTCGGTCGAGGAACAACAACTGACGACGCTGTTCGATCTGGGGCCAAGCCATGAGTTGATCTACTCGATGATCGGCGGGCTGCGCACGGCCGATGAGCAGCACCGCGCGCCGGTCGAGGCGTTTGCCATCGAGCCTGTGACCGCAAGCCTGGACGACGAAGACATGGAGGAGTTCGAAGTATGAATGCCGATCAATTGCTGGCGTTGTTCGCTCGCCATGGCGTGGTGCTCGAGGTGGACGGTGACAGGCTGCGCTGCAAGGCGCCGCGCGGGTTTCTCACCGAAGAACTGACCCAGGCGCTCAAGACTCACAAACAGGAACTGATTGCCTTGCTTGGCGGGCACGATGACGCGGCGATTCCCCGCCGATCCGGCGAGCACGCGTCCTGGCCGCTGTCGTTCTCGCAACGGCAACTGTGGTTTCTCGATCAACTGGAACCCGGCAACCCGTTCTACAACGTGCCCACGGCGGTGACGCTCAAGGGCCGGCTGGACGTAGCGCAACTGGAACGGGCGCTGAACCAACTGGTGGCCCGCCACGAAGTCCTGCGCACGACGTTTTGCAGCGTGGACGGCGAACCGCGTC
The DNA here is from genome assembly GCF_000282255.1 of Pseudomonas sp. GM25. Classification (NCBI taxonomy): domain Bacteria; kingdom Pseudomonadati; phylum Pseudomonadota; class Gammaproteobacteria; order Pseudomonadales; family Pseudomonadaceae; genus Pseudomonas; species Pseudomonas sp. GM25. Next base: position 38,480 of record NZ_AKJQ01000062.1, read on the forward strand.
AGGTGGTGCACCCGTCGATGCCGCTGTCGTTGTCGGTGACGGATTTGTGCCAGTTGTCTGCCGACGAGCGCGAGCAGCAAGTGCGATTCGCCGTCGAGCAGGACGCCCGGGCGCCGTTCGATCTGGCCACCGGCCCATTGCTGCGGGCGTCGTTATTGCGCGTGGCTGACGAAGAACATCTTTGGCTGTACAGCGTGCACCACATCATCGCCGACGGCTGGTCGATGGGCGTGATCCTGCATGAAGTCGCCACGCTGTACGGCGATTATCTGCGTGGCGGAATCCCGACGCTTGCGCCGATGCCGGTGCAATACGCCGACTACGCCTGCTGGCAGCAACAGCGCATCGGCGGTGCGGCGCTGGAGGCTCAGCTCGATTACTGGCGTCGCACCCTGGACGACGCGCCGCTGCTGTCGACCTTGCCCACCGACCGGCCGCGCCCGTTGGTGCAGCGTTATGTCGGCGCCACGTTCAGTACCTCCGTCGATGGCGGCACCTTGCGCGAACTCACGGCGCTGGGCCGGCTAACTCAGGGCACGCTGTTCAACGTGCTGTTGGGCGCTTTGGCGGTCTTGCTGTGGCGCCACAGCGGTCAGCAGGATCTGTGCATCGGCACACCGTTCGCCAACCGCAATCGTCCGGAAGTCGAGCCGCTGATCGGCCATTTCGTCAACACGCTGGTGCTGCGTCAGCGCCTGAATCCGCAGCAAACGTTCGCCGAACTGCTGCGTGAAGTGCGTGGCCAGATGCTCGACGTCCACGCCCACCAGGACGTGCCGTTCGACCGCGTGGTGGAGGCCGTCAACCCGCAGCGCGATCCCGGCCATTCGCCGTTGTTCCAGGTGATGCTGGTGTTGCAGAACACACCGGGCAACGCGGTGCAGATGCCCGGTCTGGAACTGGCACCGTACGGCACCAGCAGTGCCACGGCCAAGTTCGATCTGGCATTCGAATGGGTCGAACGGGCAGGGCGGCTGGACTTGCTGGTGGAATACAACACCGACCTCTACGACATCGCAACTATCGAACGCTTGAGCGGGCACTACCGTTACTTGCTTGAGCAGATCGCCGCCGACGCCAAACAACCGATCAATGCCTTGCCGTTGATGAACGAGGCTGAGCGTCAGCAGGTGCTGGTCGACTTCAACCGCGCCGCGCCACTGACGCAAACGGCGCCCTGCGTGCATCAACTGGTCGAAGCGCAGGCCGCGAGCAACCCTCAGGCCTGCGCGGTGGTATTCGAGGGTGAATCCCTGAGCTACGCCGAACTCAATGCCCGGGCCAACCGACTGGCGCGGTATTTGCGCACCTTGGGCGTCGGCCCGGACGTGCGCGTGGCGGTGTGCATCGAGCGTTCGCTGGAATTGCCGGTGGCGCTGCTGGCAGTGCTCAAGGCCGGTGGCGCCTACGTGCCGCTGGATCCGGATTATCCGCTGGGACGCCTGAGCCATATGCTCGGCGACAGCACGCCGGCGGTGCTGCTGACCCTCGGTTCGGCGCACGGAATCTTGCGTCAGGCCGTGCAAGGCCCGAACTGGGAAGCGCCAATCCTCGACCTCGAAAAGGACGCTGCGAGCTGGGCGTCGTTGCCTGCCGACAATCTCGATCCACGCAATGTCGGCGTTACCCCTGACCATCTCGCCTACGTGATCTACACCTCGGGCACCACCGGGTTGCCCAAGGGCGCAATGGTCGCTCACCGTGGCTTGAGCAACCTGCTGCTGTGGTGTTTGCAGGTCTGCGGCGAAGCGGGAGCGATGCTGCACAAGATCCCGTTCGGTTTCGATGCGTCGGCGTGGGAGACCTTCTGGCCGCTGGCAACCGGCGGAAGGCTGGTGATCGCACGGCCCGGCGGGCATTACGAACCGGCGTATCTGGCCCGCGAGGTGCGCGAGCAGCAGGTCACGGCGCTGGTGTTCGTGCCGGCGATGTTGCAGCTGTTTCTGGAGGTCGACGAGGTCAGCCAGTGTGGGTCGCTGACCGATGTGTTCAGCGGCGGCGGTGAACTGCCGTCAGCGCTGGCGCGGCGTTTTCAGGAACGTCTGCCCCATGCGCGGCTGCACAACGTCTACGGCCCGACCGAAACCACGGTGATCAACAGCATCTGGACCCTGGAGCCCGGCGCCGAGGTGCCGGCCCGGCAATTGCCGATTGGCCGGCCGATTTCCAACAACCGTTTTTACGTGCTCGATGACCGCGATGAACCGGTGCCAGTTGGCGTGACCGGGCATCTGCACATTGGCGGTGTGGGTGTGGCCCGGGGTTATCTGGGGCTGGCGCAGCTGAGTGCCGAGCGTTTTATCGACAATCCCTTTGTCGCGGGGGATCGACTTTACCGCAGCGGTGATCTGGCGCGTTATCGGCCGGACGGTCAGCTGGAGTTTCTGGGGCGCAACGACTTTCAGGTCAAGTTACGCGGCGTGCGCCTGGAGCTGGGCGAGATCGAAGCCCGGCTCGAAGCGTTTTCCGGCATCCGCAGCGCCGTGGTGCTGATGGTCGGCGAAGCAGCGCAGGACCAGCGGCTGGTGGCCTGCTGTGTGGTGGCCGACCCCGTGGACGAAGCAGCGGTGCACGCCCATCTGGCCACGACGTTGCCCAGAGCGGTGATCCCCGGCAGCTATCTGTGGCTCGACGCCTTGCCGCTGACTGCCAATGGCAAGGTTGATCGCACTGCGCTGACGGCATTGGCAGACGAAGAAATGGTCAACCGTCAGGTCAACCTGAGCAGCCCGCGCGACCACATCGAACTGGCGCTGTACCAGATCTGGAAAAGCCTGTTGCTGGCGCCGCAGATCGGCATTCGCGACAACTTCTTCAATGTCGGCGGCACCTCCATTGCCGCGATCAAGATGGCCCATGAGATCAGCCAGCAGTTCGCCGTCGAAGTGCCGGTGCGCGTGGTGCTCAGCTACCCGACGATCGAGGCGCTGGGCGGCTGGCTGCGGGTCGGGGCCAATCCGGCGCTGGCCCAGAGCAACCTGATCGAATTCCGTCGTGGCAGCGGCCAGCACAACGTGGTGTGCATTCACCCGGCGGGCGGCACGGCGTTCTGTTACCTGTCGCTGGCCAAAGTGCTGCCGGATGAAACCGGCGTTTATGGCGTGCAATCGCCGGGGCTGAATCCGGGCGAGAGCACCGAGCCGACAGTCGAAGCGATGGCCGAGGCCTACTTGCGCCAGATCGAACCGCTGACACAGCAACCGCTGATCCTCACCGGGCTGTCGTTCGGTGGTCTGGTGGCCTATGAAATGGCGCGACGGTTGACAGCGGCGGGGCATCGTCAGGTGACGGTGGTGCTGCTCGACACCCAAGGCAGCGACGCCCCGGGTTTCCGCGAGCAGATCGGCACCGTGGACATGGCCGAGTTCCGCGACAAACTGGTGCGTTTCAACGGCATGTACCCCGGCATCGAAGACGCCCAGGTCGAACGCTACTTCAACATCTACAACCACAACCGCCTGGCCATGGCCGCCTATGAATGCGCGCCGCGCGCCGGTCGCGTGGTGCTGATCCAGGCGCGAGAAGATTTCAGTCGCCATCAATTGCATGAGCTGCGCGGCTTCTGGCGTCGCCGCGCCGGCAGCGGATATCTGGCGAAACTGGTCAGCGGCGGGCACTGGGACATGCTCGAAAGCGCGGAAATCCATCGGGTCTCGCAAATCATCCGTCAGGAGCTGCAACGCTTCGACGCGCAGGAGGCGAAATGATGAGTGCGTCCAAAGACATGCCGTTGCTTGCGCGTTTTGCCGAGCAAGTACGGCGTAATCCGCAAGCCCCGGCGGTGATTGATCAGTCGGTTACGCTGACTTACGCCGAACTGGCCAGCGGCAGCGAACGCATCGCCCGTGGGTTGCTGGCGCGCGGTGTCGAACCCGGTCAGTCGCTGGCATTGTGCATGCCGCGTTGCTGGCAATGGTTGGCGGCGATTCTTGGGGCGCTGAAAGTCGGCGCGGTGGTGGTCCCGCTGGATCGAGCAAGCCCGCGCAGGCGTCGGGAGTTGATGCAGGCGGATGCGGCGTGTGTCGGCCTGATTACCCTGGATGAAGAACCGCTGTGGTCGCCTTCTTTGTGGCAAACCGGCGTCGAGGCCTTGCTCGATCAGCCGGACGCTCCGCCGCAAACGCTGGCCGAAGACTTCGCCGAGGTGATGTTCCTGTTCTACACCTCGGGCACCACCGGCACGCCAAAAGCGGTCGAGGTCGGCGAGCGCGGCTTGCTGCGGCTGGCGCACAGCGACGGTTATATCGAGATTCGCCCGACGGACCGCTTCGCCTGCCTGTCCAACCCGGCATTCGACGCGTGCAGTTTTGAACTGTGGGCGCCGCTGCTCAATGGCGGTTGCTGCGTGATGATCGCCGACGAGGACGTGCTGGACGCGCGACGTCTGGCCGAAGTGCTGGAGCGGACTCAGGTCGACAATCTGTTCATGACGGTGTCGCTGTTCAACACCTTGATTGCCGAGTGGCCGTCGTGTTTTTCCAGCGTGCGGCAGGTGCTGATCGGCGGTGAGCAGATCAGCGCTGCCGCCGTGCGCGGATGGTATCGGGCCAATCCTGAGAGCCGCTGCCGGATTTTCAACGTCTACGGCCCCACCGAATGCACCACGTTTGCCTTGTGCTGGCCGATCACCCGCGACTTTGCTGGTGACTTGGCGCCCATTGGCCGACCGCTGCCGGATACCGGTGTGCAGGTGCTGGATGAGCAGCAACGGCCGGTGCCGGCGGGCGAGGTGGGCGAGCTGTATTTGAGTGGCAGCGGTGTCGCCCGTGGCTATCGCAACCGGCCCGAAGAAACTGCGCGCCAGTTCGTTCGTTTGCCTGACCTCGACGGTGGTGCGCGGGTGCATTACCGCACCGGTGATCTGGTGCGGCGCAATGCCGAAGGCTTGATCGAGTACCTGGGGCGGGTCGACCGGCAGGTGAAGATTCGCGGCTTCCGGATCGAACCGGGGGAGGTGGAGCAACGGCTGCTGGAGTATCCGGGTGTGGCGCAGGTGTATGTCTGCACTCGGCGGCAGGCGGCTGAAGATCATCAGTTGCTGGCGTTCATCGTGCCGCGCGGGGATCTGGACTATCACGCCTTCGAAACCCATCTGCGGGCACAACTGGCGCCGTATATGCGGCCGCATCAGTTATTCCTGCTGGAGCGCCTGCCGTTGACGGCCAATGGCAAGGTCGATCGTGACGGGTTGCTGGCCAAAGGGTTGAGTCCGTGGCATCCAGTCCGGGCGGCTACGGATGCCGAAAGCGTTTCACCGGCGCTGGACTGGTTGTTGAGTCAGGCCCGCTCGCTGCTCGGCCAACCGGCCCTGAGTCCGCACGACGACTGGCTGGGCAGCGGCGGCGATTCGCTCAAGGCCATGCGCCTGCGTTCGGCAATTCGTGTCCGTTGGCAGCGCGAGATCGCGCTCGACAGGGTGCTCAACGAGCCGTTCTCGTCACTAGCCGAACAACTGACCGGTGAAACGAACTGCGATTCGATCTACCCGCCTGCGCCTCGGATCAGCAGCGCCAAACGCCTGCCGGCCACCGCCGAACAGCGCCGCCTGTGGCTGTTGCAACAACGTTCGCCGACTTCGACTGCCTACAGCGTGCCGCTTATTCTGCATCTGGCGGCAGGTGTCGAAGTTGCGGCACTGGCCGAGGCTTTGGGGCGTCTGGTGCAGCGTCATGCGGGTTTGCGCACGGCATTCGTGGCGGGTGCCGATGGACTGGATCAGGTAATCGCCGAGCAGGGTTCGACCTGTCGCACCTTCGCGGTCGGGCATTTCACCGAGACCAACTGGCAGGCCTTCGCCGAGCTGGTGTTCGCCGCGTCGTTCGACCTGACCACCCCGAATCTGTTTCAAGCCTGGCTGCTGCCGTTAGCCGATGGCAGCTGCCGGCTGTTGCTGAATCTGCATCACATCATCGTCGATGGCTGGTCGGTGAACCTGCTGTTCGACGACCTGGCGCAGCTTTACACCGATGTCCTGCAAGGCCACGACAGCCCGCAACCGTCCGCCCGATTGACGACGCTGGAGTTTGGCCAGTGGCAGCGTCAGTGGAGCGTCGATCCTCATTATCGCGACCAGCGCCGTGCCCTGGCCGAGTTGCATCGCCGTCATGAAGAGCCATCGCCTGCATTGATACCAATGCGCGAAATCAGCCCGGACGCCCGGTTGCACCGTGAACCCTTGGGCACCCTGCGCAGCGCTGCCCTTGAACGCTTTTGCACCCAACAACGACTGACCCGTTTCGAAGTGCTGTTCAGTGTCTTCGCCTGGAGCCTGTACGCCCTGACCGGCTGCGAGCAGCCACGGATCGCCAGCCCGGTGTCCAACCGGCCGCTGGCGGAGTTCGAAGACACCGTCGGCATGTTTGCCAACACCGTGCTAATCCCCACTGCCGTTGAAAACGCATCCACGCTGGGCGAGCAGTTGCGCAAGCAGACCGCCACCGTGCGCGAAGTGCTGGCGTTGCAGGACGTGGCGCTGGCGGATCTGGTGGAAGACCTGCGGCTGTCGTCGAGCCCGTTGCTGTTCGATTTCATGTTTGTGCTGGAAAACACCGATTACGCCGCATTGGCCGACTCGAACCTGCGCGCCACGCTGGAATTCAACGAGCAGTTGCACGCCAAGTGCCCGCTGACGTTGTTGATGGTGGGCAGCGGTTCGCAACTGGAATGCTGGTGGGAATATCAGTGCAGCTACTTCGATGCCGAACAGATGCGGGCGGTGAACGCGCTGTTCCGCCGAGGCCTGGACCTGTTGCTGGAAAGCCCGACGGCCAGGCTCGATGATTTGCTCGGTCCGTATCGACGCAGCCTGCCACCGGCCAGCGAAGGTCCGCAGATTGCGCTGCCGTTCAACACAATGGCGGACGGATTCGAACACCAAGTGCATTGCACGCCTGAGGCAGTTGCGCTGGTTCAAGGACAGCACCGCCTCACCTACAACGAACTAAATGCGCTGGCCAATACTCTGGCGGCCACCCTGATCGAGCGTCATCCGGTGCCAGCCGGGAACGCACCGCTGCATGTCGTGCTGTTCCTCGACGCCTCGGTGGAACACATCGTCGCCTTGCTGGCGCTGGCCAAACTCAACCTGACCGCTGTGCCGCTGGATCCCGCTTATCCGGTGGCGATCCAGCGTCAGGTGCTGGAGCAGGCGCAACCGCATTGCGTGCTGTTCAGCGACACGACGGCGGCCGCGCTGGATGACCTGAACGCCGGACGATTCACCACGCATCGAGTCGATCTGCACGCCGATGCCGGCTCGTTCGAACGCCCACGCCACGCCGGTGAACGGCCGCTGTACACGCTGTTCACCTCCGGATCCACCGGCACGCCCAAAGGTGTGCAAGTGTCCGAGCGCACCCTGTGCAACCTGCTGCAATGGCAGCGCACCGAAGGGCAGTTGCCGGCGAAAGCGGTAACGCTGCAGTTCTCGATGCTGTCGTTCGATGTGTCGTTTCAGGAGATTTTCAGCACCCTGTGCGGCGGTGGTTGTTATCACCTGATCACGCCGCGCTGGCGTCAGGATGCCGAGGCGTTGCTGGATTACATGGTCGAAGCGCGGATCGAGCGCCTGTTCCTGCCATACGTGGCCTTGCAGCATCTGGCGCAAACAGCCGTGACTCGGGGTATTTACCCGTCGGCGTTGCGTGAGGTGATCACGGCCGGCGAGCAGCTGCTTTGCACGGAGGCGCTGCGCAACTGGTTCGGCGGCATGCCGCAGGCCTCGCTGTTCAACCACTATGGCCCGACTGAAACCCACGTGGTCAGCGCCTTGCGCCTGCCGCCCGTGGCGCGGGACTGGCCGTTGCGCGCGCCGATCGGTCATGCCGTCGGCAATGCGTGGTTGCTGCTGGTCGATGAGCACGACTGCCCAGTGCCGATCGGCAGTCGCGGCTATCTGCTGGTGGCCGGGCCGATGGTTGCCCGTTGTTATCTGGCAGACCCTGCACTGAACGCCGCGCGGTTTGTCGAGCTGGCAGACGGCTGTTTGTACTACCGCACCGGCGATCTGGCGTGGGCCGATGCCCAAGGCTGCCTGCATTACCTCGGACGTGACGATCAGCAGATCAAACTCAGCGGCCATCGTCTGGAACTGGGGCAGATCGAGGCAGCGCTGATGCAGGTGCCGGAAGTGGTCAACGCGGTGGTCGCGGTTCAGGCCGATCCGCCACGGCTGATCGCCTGGCTGCAACTCGATGGCCAACCTGCAACGTCGCAAGCGCTGGATCGTCAGGTCGCGCGGCGGCTGCCTGCCCATGTGCGGATTGATGAATACCGACGGGTCGACCGCTGGCCACGCACTCCCAGTGGCAAGATCGACCGCAAGGCCTTGCCTAATCTGGGCGAGGCGTTGGAGCGGCGCAACACGCCACAACCGGTTGTTCAATTGACCGCACTGGAGCGGCAACTGAGCGAGTTGTTCCAGGCCGTGATCGGCCGTGACATCGAGCCGGAGCAGACCTTCTTCGAGGCCGGCGCCACCAGCCTCGGCCTGATGCGTTTGCATGGCCGTTACGCCGAAGAGCTGCCGCACAAGGTGACGATGGCCGATCTGTTCGAACACGTCACGGTGCGGCGTCTGGCGGCGCATCTGTCGACTGCACCGGTGGCAGCGGCGGAGCGTGTACGGCAGACCGATGCGGGTCATCAGCCGATGGCGATCATCGGCATGTCGGTCAATGTGGCCGGGGCGCAGAACCTGTCCGAGTTCTGGGCGATGGTGCAAGGCAACGAGCTCGGCATCGAGCACTTTGCCGCCGAAGAAGGCCTGGTCGGTGCCCGCAGTCAACTGGCGGGCATGCTCGACTTCGATCCCGAGTACTTCGGCATCAGCCGCCAGGAAGCGCGGCTGATGGACCCGCAACAGCGGCATTTGTTGATGGCGTGCGTGCAGGCCCTGCAACACGCGGCCATCGTCCCGTCGGCGGACGGCCCGCGCATCGGCCTGATCGCCAGTTGCGGCGAAACCACCTACTTCCAGCAGATGCTGCGCGAAACTGCCGAAGGCGATCTGCCGGACGGCTTCCAGCTGGCGCTGCACCACGACAAGGATTTTCTGGCGACCAAAGCCGCGTATCACCTGGACCTCAACGGCCCGGCCCTCAGCGTGCAGGCTGCTTGCGGCAGTTCGCTGATCGCCGTGCACCTGGCCAGTTCGATGCTGCGTCAGGGCGACAGTGACGTGATGCTCGCGGCCGGGGTGCTGATCGACCCGACCTTGACCGAGGGTTACCGGCATCGCTCGCAGCACATCTTCTCCGCCGACGGTCTGTGCCGTCCGTTCAGCGATGATGCCAGCGGCACCCTTGGCGCCAGTGGTTACGGCGTGGTGGTGCTCAAACCGCTGGCCAAGGCGCGGGCCGATGGTGACCGGATCTATGCGTTGCTCGAAGGCTCGGCGTTGAACAACGATGGTCGGGCCAAGATGAGTTACACCGCACCGTCGGTGGCCGGGCAGAGCGCGGTCATCCGCGATGCCTTGAGCCGCGCCGGGTTGACCGGTGCCGACATCGGCTACATCGAGGCCCACGGTACCGGAACTTTGTTGGGCGATCCGATCGAGGTCGCGGCGTTGACCAAGGCTTTCGGTGACGCACCGGCCGGCCATTGCGCGCTGGCTTCAGTGAAAAGCCAGATCGGTCATCTGGGCGCGGCGGCGGGGGTGGTCGGACTGATTCGTGCCAGTCTTGCGGTGTTCCATGGCGTGCTGCCGCCGAACCTCGGATTTGGCCGGATCAACCCGCAGATCGATCTGGAGCATTCGCCGTTCTATGTGCCGACCACGTCCCGGCCATGGCCGGAAGGGCGGCGGCGACTGGCCGGAGTCAGCAGTTTCGGGATTGGAGGGACCAATGCGCATGTCATCGTCGGCGCTGCGCCCATGGCGCAGGAAAGTATCGAGGAAACGTTGCCGCTGCTGATGATCTCGGCCCACAGCCGCGCGGAGTTGCTGCGCGACATCGCGGCGATTCGCGAATATCTGCAAACCAATCCTGAGCAGCACACCGCGTTGCTGCGGCACTTGCAGTCAGGTCGCAGGCAACTGCGCTGGCGCTTCGCGATGGTCTGCCGGTCGGGTGACGACATTCCATCGCAGCCGACAGCGATCAAGGAAGTCACGGTCTCAAGCGCGCAGGTGATCGCCCGTGATCAATCGCCGCAGGAACTGCTGGACGCCTGGTATGAAGGCGCGAATATCCAGTGGCCGCAGCGCTCGGCACCGCCGCCCTGGGATTTGCCGCCGTCGTCGTTCGATCTTCAGCCGTATCGTTTCCAGACGCCTGTAGCTGCCCAATCTGATGCGCCAGCCCTTGAGCGACAACCGCTGGCGGACTGGTTCCACCAACGTCAGTGGGTGCGCACTCGGCGCTTGAGTGGGAACGCCACGGCTGGAGCCCGTGAAGTGCTGATCCTCTGCAGCCATGACGCGCCCGAATCGACATTGCTCGCGAGCCTGAACATTGTCTATCGACGAGTTATTCAGGTACGTGCCGGCAACGGCTTCAAACGCTTGAGCCCGGACCGTTTCGAGCTTGATCCGCTGGACACCGAAGCCCTGAACCGGTTGCTCGCCGAGGTTGCAGAACCTGAACTCGGCGAACTCGACTGGCTGCATGCCTTGCCGCTGGCGGTGTCGGGCGCGGTCAGCGAGCAAAGTCTGGATCTGGCGCAGTGGGCCTGTCTGGACACGGTCAGCGCATTGATGCAGGCCTGGGGGCAGACCGCGCGCACGACACGCCTGCGACTGTGGTTGATGTCATGGCAGGCGTGCCCGGTGGACGGCGCGGTTCAGCGTCCCGAGCTGGCAGCGCTGGCCGGCATCACCGAAGTGGTGCCGCAGGAATACCCGGTGCGTTGCCACTGGCTGGATTTGCCGTCGTCGCGCCTCGAAGCGCAGGCCTGCGAGTTGGCAGCGCTGCTTGGCGATCCGGTTTCATTGCCTCGGCGAATGGCGATGCGCGACGGTTACCTCTGGCAGCCACGCTTGATGCCTCAGCCATTGACCGGCCCAACAACCACATCAGGGCTTCTGCCGGAAGACGGCACGTTTCTGGTACTGGGCGGCAGCGGCGGCATCGGCCGGACCTTGTGCGAACACCTTCTACAGGCACCCGCGCGCCGTGTGGTGCTGATCTCGCGCCAAGGGCAATTACCTGAGTCACTGGCGGCCTACGCGTCGCGTATCGACTGCATCAAAGCAGACATTGCCGACCTGCCACGCTGGCCGCAGATCCTCGATCAACTGGCCGTTCGTTACGGTCGCCTGAGCGGGGTGATTCACGCGGCGGGCGTCGGTGCGGGCAGTCTGATTCGCCACCGTGATCCTCGGAAAATGGCCGAGGCGATGGCCGCCAAGACTCGCGGCATGCTGGCGGTCGAAGCCTTGATCGAGCACCTGACGCCGGGTTTTGTCCTGTACTGCTCGTCGATGTCGGCACTGTTCGGCGGCGCGGGGCATGTGGATTACGCGGCGGCCAGCGGGGTGCTCGACGGCTTCACCCACTATCGCCCGAACCCGGCTGACACTTGCCTGCGCCTCGGAATCAACTGGGACATCTGGCGCGACATCGGCATGGCCACCACCAGCAATGGCGGGGACGCCGCGCATCTGGAGCATCTGACGGTGGGGTTGTCGGCCGAAGAGGGCTGTCGGGTGTTCGATCTGGCGATGGCGACGCAGTTGCCGCAGCTGCTGATTTCCACCACCGGCATCGACACGGCACGGCGGTTTTATCCGGTTCGTCACGGTGCTGTGGCTACCCCGGTCGAGGCGCCGAAGGGCGTGGATCTGTCGGTGCGCTTGCGTGATTGCCTGTGCAAATGGCTCGGTGTGGCCGAGCTGGAGGACGACGATTCGCTGTACGACCTGGGCGCGGATTCGCTGACGCTGCTCGACCTGATCGACGAACTGCAAGCAGCGACAGGCGAGGTTTTCCAGCTGTCGCAATTCAGCCACAAGGTCAGCCTGAGCGAGGTGCTGGGACTGGTCTCGACCGCTACGGTTGAAGAAGTGCCCCACGGCTGGCGCGACGCAGTGCGGATCGATCAATGGCATGCCGGTGCCGGCCGCGACTGGCTGTACCTGATCCACCCGGTGGGTGGCGATGTTCAGGCCTATCGGGAACTGGTGTCGGCGCTGCCGGCGGAACTGGGCGTGTGCGTGATCGCGGATCCTGCGTTGCGTCTGCCGCAGTTGCCGAACATCAGCGTGGAGGAGCGTGCACGCTGGTATCTGGAGGCAATCAAGACCCACCTTCCGCACGGCTGCGCCTGGCGGCTGGCAGGCTGGTCCTTCGGCGCATGGGTGGCGCAGGCGCTGTGTCATCAGGCCCAGGCTGACGGATTCAGACAACCGTTGTTGTACCTGATCGACCCGCCCGCGCCGGATGCCGGTGCGGAACTGGCCGGCATCGACGAGCAGACCATCGAGCAGGTGTTCCAGCGCGAATTTGCCCAGCGCTGGCCAGCGGTCGAAGGGCAGGGCATGGCTGAGGAACGTCAGACCTATCTGCAACGGTTGACTGTGTGCTGCCGCAACAACATGACCAGCATGCTCGACTTCCAGCCGCCGGCGCTGGCCACCACCGCGGTACGGCTGTTTATCGCCGGGCACGCCAATCCTTACGGGCTGGGCAACGACTGGAACCCGGACGACCTGCAACGCAACTGGCAGGCCTTGCTGCCGCAGTTGCGCAGCTGGCAAACCCTGGATACCGATCACTACGGCATCGTGGCGTGCCGCTGGGCGCGGTTGCTGGCCGAAGTCATCGGTACGGATGAGCTTTCGCCATGAATGAACCGATCTTGATGCCGCGATGGTGGCTGGCCCTGACCAAGGTGTTGTGCGAAGCCGAACCGGAGGAGGCCTTGCGTCTGCGCTTGAGCCGACTCCACGGACAGGTGCCGTTTCAGCTGTTTCATCTCTGGCAGGCCGACGTGGTCATGCCAATGCTCTGCGAAGCCTTGCCGGAGCATCAGCAAGCGTTGTTCTCGTTGCAAAGCCTGCATCAGCGAGCGGCGCTCGGTGTGATCGGGCGTCAGGGCGAATGGCGGGCCGCGCTCAAACCGGTGTTGCTGACGCTGTATCGCAAGGCCTATGCCTATGACGCGGCGTACGCCCAGGCCCACGCCAGTGCGCTGACCTACGGCCTCGCACCGGCCAACACCGCCATGATTGCCGAGCACTTCGGTGATGCCGAGGCGTTCGCCGAGTACTACGCGCAACTGAATACCGAGGCCGCTGCCACCGCGTTTGCCCAGGTTCATGCCAGCGCCAACGCCGAAGTGTCGGCCCGGGCCTTCGCGAAGGACGACGCAGACACCTGCGCGCAGATTTGCGGGGCATCCGTGCGGGTTTACGTCGGGGCCTGCGCTTCGAGCGACGAACAGAGGCATGCCGCACTCAACCATCTCGCCGCCGGGCTCGAGCGAAGCCTGGCCACGCTGCAATCCCGTTCAACAGGAGAACGACATGAATGACGCACAACTGCAATTCGATGTGGTGATCAACGCCCAGGGCCAGTATTCCCTGTGGCCGGCGGGCAAGCCGATGGCCAGCGGCTGGAGCGAGGCGGGGATGCGCGGCGAGCGCCAAATCTGTCTGGATTACATCAACGAACACTGGATCGACATGCGCCCGCGTTCGCTACGCGAGCAGTCCTCTGCGTCGTTCCAATAAAAAGGTGAGGGAACATGGATCAGTTGGCACTCAAGGCAATCGAGCGCATCGCCGCAGAACGGCGCGCGCCGTATCAGCACATCACGGTCGAGCGGATCACGCCGATCATCGGCGCCGAGATCGGCGGCGTCGATCTGTCGCAACCACTGAGCGACGAGCAGTTCACGGAAATCCGCCGGGCCTTTCTGGAGAACCACGTGGTGGTGTTCCGCGATCAACACCTGACGGTGGACGAGCACAAGGCGTTTGGCCGGCTGTTCGGTGAGCTGCGGGCGCTGCCGGTGGAGGACATCGACGGCGATGACCCGGAGCTGGTGGTGATCCGCGCCAATGCGCAATCACGCTACGTGGCCGGCGAAACCTGGCACACCGACGGCACCGCCGACCTGGCGCCGTCCATGGGCTCGATGCTGTACGTCAAGGAAACCCCGGCCATCGGCACGGGCGGCGATACGCTGTTCGCCAACATGCACCTGGCGCTGGAAATGCTGTCGCCGACGATGCAGCAGTTTCTTGGCGAACTGACGGCGATCCACGACGGCGCGATCCCATGGAAGGGTTATGAGGCGCCGGCCAACCTGCCGAAAACCGAACATCCGGTGGTGGTTCGCCACCCGGACACCGGGCGCCAAACGCTGTTCGTCAATTCCGGGTTTACGTCGCACATCGTCCAGTTGTCCGGCGGCGAAAGCCAGGTGCTGTTGAACATGCTGTTCGATCTTGTGGCGCGGGAGCCGGTCCTCAGCTGTCGCGTGCGCTGGTCGCCGAATACCTTGGTGTTCTGGGACAACCGTTGCACCCAGCACCATGCGGTCTGGGATTATTTCCCGCATTCGCGGTATGGCGAGCGGGTGACGATTCTGGGGACGCAGCCGAAGGCTTGATGAACCTGAAAATCCCCCTGTGGGAGCGAGCTTGCTCGCGAAAGTGGTGTGTCAGTCGACATTGATACTGTCTGACACGACGCATTCGCGAGCAAGCTCGCTCCCACAGGTTCGGGTCTAAATTCCTCGATTGAGCAGTTGCTCGACGATCAGCTCGCCGAACGCCAGATTCCCGTGCAGCGGGTCATCCACTTCGCAATACGCCGAACGCTGAAAACCCTGCTCATCGTTCGCCGCTGCGCGCACGTCGATCAGCTCGATGCCGAGTCCTTGCAGGCGCTCGATCAGCAGCGCCTGCGCCGCCATGAACACTCGCGAATCGGACAACTCCGGCACCCGCTGCGGCGGCAGCACCGCGAACACTTTAAGGTTCATCGCCCTGGCCTGTTCATAGAACGCCAGCGCAGGTCGGGACAGGGTATCGACAATGGATTCGAACAGCGGTCCGGCGAAAAAACCTTCGTCGAATTCGCCGTCCGGTGTCTGGTAACACGTCCAGTTCGGCGCGGTGGCGAGGTAGTGCAGGCTCAGGCCAATGGTACTCACCAGCGGCACCCCGACCTTCGCCAGTTGTGGCACTTCGAACGGCTCAAGGGCCTGGCGATACAGGCGCTCCATCTCGGCCTCCCGAAACACCACGTCATGGCGGGTCAGGCTGAAAAAATCCACCGCAAAATCCCGGCCGGTGCCCAGCGGGCCGCCACTGAACGGCAGCTCGCGGGCCTGCGCCGCCTTGCCGATGACGCCGGCATGGGAGTCGCCCAGCAGCAGAAACCTAGGCGTAGTAATCGAGCACGGCGTCTTCACAGACAAGCTCCTCGCTGGACACGCAGGTGGAGGGAACGCTGGCCAGCGTCTGCACCGGTTGAACCGCATCGAGCCCGGCGAAAAACTGCTGCATGACGAACGCCACGCCTTCGAGTGTGACTTCCCGCTGGTTGGGTTGGTAGAACGCACCCTTGAACGGTGTACCGGTGATGATTTCGTAGGAGGGAAAATAGTCGACGTCGTGCAGGTCTTCGCACAGCTGCCCGGCGACGGCGCGCAGGACCGATTTGGAATAGGTGGTGGCGCTCAGCACATGCTCGCCCGTGGCCGTCGCCGTCAGGGGCACCGGTGACACGGTGAGCAGCAGGCGCAGTTGCGGGTTGATCGAACGCATCAGCTCCAGCGCCCTGACCATGTCGCCATAAGTGTCCATGAAACCGAAATTGCAGAAGCGGTGCAGCTGCGGATCGAAAGTGCCGCGCACGGTGCCGGGGCACACGGGGTACACCAGACCGGTCTGGCGGTTCTGCCAGGCTTCGGTCAGCCCGAGGGTAAACACGAACACGTTGGCCCGGCGCAGGGCGGTGCGGATGGCGTCGAGGGTGGCTTCGCGCGATGCGAACAGCGCGTCCTCGCTGGCAAAGCCGTCGGGCTCCACGGCGGGGCGGAACGGGTCGAAGAAACGCCCGTCATGGGCCCAGGTTTCGTCGGGGGGCAGGCTCACGCCCAAGGCCCATTCGAGCCATTGGCACAGCATCGCCGGGGTGTACAGGTTGCCGGTGCGAAACGAGAACACCCCGTAGTTGTGGGTTTTCCAGTCGGCTGCGGGCAATTCGGCAGGGGCCGGTTCCGCGTCCAGCCAGTTCATGCCGCGTTCCACCAGCGCCCGGCCGATGTGCTGGGCGAAACACGAGCCGGCAGTGACGATGGCGTCCTTGTTGCCGATCTCGAAGTGTGGCGTCCACAGTTGATCGATGTTCAGCGCGGGCTTGTCAGCCACGGCGGTGCGCCAGAAAGCGCGGGGTGGCAGGCATTGATAAGGATTCACGACGAGGGCCTCCTTGGCGGTCGCTGATAAAACGGGGTCAGCTGATTTGATAGCGGTAGATCAGGTCGTCAAACCACCGATCTCCAATCTGATAGGCCTGCGGCACGCGGCGCTCGAATACAAAGCCGCATTTCTCCAACACCTTGCAGGACGCGATATTACCGTCGGTCACGGTCGACTCCAACGAGTCCAGGCCGATGGCGGCGGCATAGTCGATGATCGCCTGCCGCGACTCGGTGCCAAAGCCTTTGCCCTGATGTTCCGGCAGCAGCAGGCAACCCACCTCGGCATGCCCCGGCGACAGGATACGAAATCCGGTCACGCCCAGTTCCTGCCCGCTGGCCCTGTCGGTCACCACCAGACACAACCAGTGATCCGACTGCGGCCCCCAGGCCGGAAGCCGATGCTCGAAGCCTTTGCGCACCTGGTCCTCGGCAATCTCACCGAACACGTATTGCATGGTTTGCGGCTCGGAATGCAGCCTGAGGAACAGCGGCCAGTCGGATTCGACCATCGTGCGCAGGTCCAGGCGTTGCGTGGTGAGCTCGAGCATCCGCTGCTCCTTGCAAGGGCGGAAAGGGAAGACGGTTTTTTACTGGGTGTGGGGCGAAAGATCAATGGTTTGATCCGGCGTGTTTCGCAAAGCCGATCTTGATCGCCACCAGCAGCGGCGCCGCCACCGCAAACAGCAACGTCACTGCCATGAACGCACTGTCGAAGGCGATCACCAGCGACTGCTCCGACACCGTCCGCCCCAGCAGACTGGTCGCGGCACGGGCCACCGCCGCAGGCTCCATACCTTTGCCCGTCAGCCAGGCGCCCGTGGTTGTCAGCCGTTCGATGAGTGCCGGGCTGCCCGGCGTGACGCTGCTGCCCAGGATCACGGCGTTGGCGGCGTGGCCGTGCTCGATCAGCGTTTGCAGCCCGGCCACGCCGATCAGCCCGCCCAACTGGCGGCCGGTATTGAACAGACCGATGCCGGCCGCCAGATTGCGGCTGTTGAGGTGAGTGAACGCGATCAGGGTGATCGACAGAAACAGAAAGCCCAGCCCGAGCCCGCGCAGGAGGATGGCGCCCATCATGTCTGCGCTGCCGCTTTCGCGGGTCGAACCGGACAACAGCCACATGGCAATCATGATCATCAGGATGCCAAACGGCACCGTGGCAAACGGCGCCACGCCGCGCTTCTGCATCAGCCAGGCCGCGATCAGCAGCGCGCCGACAAACAGTGCGCCGCTGGGCAACAGCAGCAGGCCGGCCTCGGTCAGGGTGAATCCGAGAACGGACACGGCGAATGCCGGAATCAGGTAGGCGCTGCCGAACAGCGCTGCCCCCGCGACGAAGCTGACGATAAAGGCGAACGAGAAATCGCTCGACCTGAACAGACTGAAGTCGAGCACGCCTTTGCCGTTGCTTAACAGTTGCTGGCCCAGAAACCCCAGCAGGGCTGCGCTGCCGACCAGCGTCAGCCAGACGATGCGTGGCGCCTCGAACCAGTCCCAGCGTTCGCCCTGGCTGAGCACGTAGGTGAAGCAGAGCAGGGCGGTGGCGCTCAGCAGCACGCCCAGACCGTCGAATGGACGCAGGCTGGCTCGGGCGGGTGTCGGGGTGACGGTGACGAGTAAAAGTCCGCTGGCCACCAATGCCAGCGGCACGACGCTGAGGAAAATCCACGTCCAGGATTGACTGTCGACCAGCCAGCCTTGCAGGGCGGGCGTCAACGTGGCGGAAGCGACCACTGCGCCGATGGCGAACAGCGCTTGCAGCGCGGGTTGCAGGTGGCGCCGGTAGCTGCGAAAGATCAGCATCTGGCCGGCCACCAGCAGCGTGCCGCCGGCAAAACCCTGAAGGATGCGCAGCGCTATCAGCAGGTCGAGCCACGTGCTGCCGGCAGCGATGGCGCAGGCCAGCCCCATGGCCAGGGTCGCAGCGACGATGACGTTGCGCGGGGCGAAGCGCGCCAGCAGCCACGACGCCGTAAGGAAACCGATCAACTTGAACCCGGTGTATCCGATGTCCAGCCAGGCAAATTCGTCAGGTGTGGCAGCGGTGTCACCGATGATGTCGTTGCGGCCCAGCACCAGCGCGGTGCCCGCAATCGCTTCGGTGAGGCTGGCGAGCAGAATGCCGATCATCAGCAGCACGCCGGGCCGGGCTGCGGCAGACCGGTTCATGAGCCGTCTCCACGCTCCACATCGACCCGCGCCGACAGCCCCGGCACGATGCGCCCCGGCAAAGGGTTGTTGGCGAGGCGGATTTTCACCGGCACCCGCTGCACCACCCGGACGAAATTGCCCGTTGCGTTGTCGGTCGGCAACAGGCTGAAGGCCGAGCCGCTCCCGGGGGCAAAGCTGTCGACCACGCCCTGCAGCGCATCGTCGGGATAGCCGTCGACGGTGATGCGTACCGGCTGACCTAGCTGGATATGCTCTAGCTGAGTCTCTTTGAAATTAGCCACGACCCACACATCCTGCACCGGAACGATGTCGAGCAAGGCCACGCCCGGCGTGACGTAACGGCCGACCCGCACCTGACGGTTGCCGACCACCCCGGTCACGGGCGCGCGCACCACGGTGCTGTCGAGGTCGATCCGGGCCAGATCCTGCGCCGCCTCGGCCTGCGCCATGGCCGCGAGGGCCGCGCCGCGCTGGGCCAGCAGCACGGCGAGGCGTTGGCGCTGAGCCTCGACCGACGCCGAAGCAGCGTCCACCGCCGCAGAGGCGCGCGTCTGGGCCGCCGCCGTCTCATCGACCAGCGCCATGCTCACGGCATTGCTGGCGATCAGTTTGCGGTTGCGGTCGTGGGTTTTGCCGGCGAGGTTCATCTGCGCGGCGGCGGAGCGGCGCTCGGCCTCGGCCTGGCGAATCTGCGCATATTGCAGTTGCGTCTGGGCATCGACATCGCTGAGGCGCGCCTGTGCCGATTTGAAGTTGGCTTCGGCCTGGGCGAGGCGGGCGCGATAGTCTTGATCGTCGATGCGAAACAGCATGTCGCCGCT
Source organism: Pseudomonas sp. GM25 (assembly GCF_000282255.1). Classification (NCBI taxonomy): domain Bacteria; kingdom Pseudomonadati; phylum Pseudomonadota; class Gammaproteobacteria; order Pseudomonadales; family Pseudomonadaceae; genus Pseudomonas; species Pseudomonas sp. GM25. The sequence continues at coordinate 57,853 of NZ_AKJQ01000062.1, forward strand.
CTGCACCGACTGGTTGTCGCGCACCTCGACGCGGGTGACGTAACCGGCAACCTTGGCCGCCAGGGACGTGACATCGCCACGCACATAGGCGTTGTCGGTCGAGATACTTTTGCCGCCGTACAGCACGGCATAACCGCCCGCCACAATCGCCAGAGCGGCGGCGCACAACAGCAGTCCTGCCGCCTTGCGCTTGCCTTGGCGCGGTGTCGCGGGCGTCGTTTCGGACTGCGTCGTGCTGGCGGTGGTGGGCTGGGGCGCGTTCATGATCGGGGTCCTGCTCAAAGCCGACACCTCCGGCAGACGGGCCGCCGAAGGTGGATTGGCGAATGGATCGGTTACGGCTTGACGGGTTTGACCAAGTCGGTCTCGCTGCTGTCGAGCACGAACACCGCCAGCAGACGGGACGGTTCGGTGGTGCTGGCATTGGCGCTCACCGCGTGGAAATCACCCGGTTGTTCGACGAAGTTTTCCCCGGCCTTGTAGACTTTCTCCGGCGCGTCGCCGACCTTGCTGCGCACGGCGCCCTCTAGCACCGTGGCGTAGATGAACGCGGACTTCGGATGAAAGTGCGCCGGCGACGATCCACCAGGCGCGTATTCCACCAGCACGCCCCTCATGGATTTACCGGGGACGTTGGGCAGGGCGCGGTCGAAAACTACGGTGACCTTGCCCCCCTGCGGCTCGGCGGCCGAGACGGATGAGATTGAAAGGGCCGCAAACGTGGCGGCCAGCAGGATTCGGCTGAACATGGCGATACTCCTTCAAATCAGGTGGGGTGTTTCAGCGCTGGGTCGATTTCGCCAGCCAGTCTTCAAAGCGGGTTGGGCCCAGGCGTGGATTGCTGCTGCCGGGGGTGAGCGACTGGTCGTCGAGCACATCGCCGAAGTAGCGGGCGTGGACGTCCGGGATCACTTTGCGGGTGTCGTGGGTGGCGCGGAAAAAACGCCGGACCAGTTCGTCGAGCGGCATGGCTTCGGGGCCGGCAATTTCCTGCGTGCCGTTGATCGGCGCTGCCAGTGCCACATCCGTCAGCGCAGTGGCGACGTCGTCGGAGGCCATGGGCTGGATCAGCGCCGGTGACAGGCGCACTTCGTCGCCAACGGTCGCGGACTGGGCAATGCCGCCGACAAATTCGAAGAACTGCGTGGCCCGCAGCAGGGTGTAAGGGATGCTCGACGCCTTGATCAGGTTCTCTTGCGCGACCTTGGCGCGGAAGTAGCCGTTGGCAGGCGAGCGCTCACTGGCGACGATCGACAGCGCCACGTGATGGCGAACCCCGGCGGCGGCTTCGGCGGCGAGCAGGTTGCGGGTGGAGGTCTCGAAGAAATCGAGCACGGCCTGGTCTTCCCACGAAGGCGCGTTAGACACATCGACCACCACCTGGGCGCCGTCCATCGCTTCGGCCAGGCCTTCGCGAGTGATGCTGTTGACGCCGGTGTTAGGGGAGGCGGCGCGGGCATCGTGGCCGCGTTCGCGCAGATTGTTCACAAGTTTCGATCCGATGAGGCCGGTGCCTCCGATAACGACGATCTTCATGGCATCTCTCCGACTTGCCGACTGCAACCATTGCTGTCGATGTGGGTTGAGCATGCCGTTGGCGCTTCAGCAAATCCTTGTGGTGACCTTGGATTTGCCTTGGTTTTCTGTCCAGACAAGCCAATCCGTCGGCAGACGCGTAGACCAGCGTGCAGACCGGTGCGGTGGCCCAGGGTCTGCCGTATCATTGAGCGCACGACAATCGCCCGCTCGGACACGGAGTCGGGGGCGCCAGACCAGAGAACAGCCACCGTGCCATTCGTGTTTGAAGACTACGTGCTCGACCAGCAGCGCCGGGAACTGACCTGGCGCGGGGAGGTTGTGACTGTCGGGCCGCAGGTCTTCGATTTGTTGCTGTTACTGGTCAGCAACCGCGAGCGGGTAGTGAGCAAGGACGAACTGTTGAGCGCCGTGTGGAGTGGCCGGATCGTTTCCGAGTCGACCATCACCAGCCACATCAACGCCGTTCGCAAGGCCATCGGCGACACCGGTGAGCAACAACGTCTGGTGCGCACGGTGCCGCGCAAGGGCTATCGCTTTGTCGGTGAAATCATCCCGTGCGATAGCCCTGTCAATACGCCTGAAGCGCCTGCGAAACCCGAGGTGGCCGCGACACTTGTCCTGCCGGAAAAGCCTTCGATCACCGTCCTGCCATTCCAGAACCTCAGCGGCGACCCCGAACAGGACTACTTCGCCGACGGCATCGTCGAAGACATCATCACCGCGTTGTCGCGCCTGCGCTGGCTGTTCGTCATCGCTCGCAACTCCAGCTTCACCTACAAGGGCAGGGCGGTGGATGCGCGAGGTGTCGGTCAGGAACTGGGTGTGCGTTATGTGCTGGAAGGCAGCGTGCGCAAGTGCGGCAACAAGATCCGCATCACCGGCCAGTTGATTGATACCTGCAGCGGAACGCACCTGTGGGCCGAGCGCTTCGAAGGCCTGCTCGACGATATTTTCGAACTCCAGGATCAAGTGGCCGAAAGCGTCGTGGGCGCCATCGCGCCGCAGTTGGAGCGCGCGGAAATCGAGCGGGCCAAACGCAAGCCCACTGACAGCCTCGATGCCTACGATTATTACCTGCGTGGTACGGCCAAGCTGCATATCGGCACCCGTGAGGCGATCGAGCAGTCATTGGCGCTGTTCTACCGGGCGCTTGAACTGGATCCGGAATTTGCCTCGGCGTATGGCATGGCCGCGTGGTGCCACTTCTGGCGCAAGCTCAACGGCTGGATGACCGACCGGCCTCGGGAAATCGCCGAAGGTGCGCGGCTGGCACGAATGGGTGTGGAACTGGGGCGCGACGACGCCGTGGCGCTGACCCGCAGCGGTCATGCCCTGGCCCATCTGACCGGGGATGTCGACTGTGGCATCGCCTTGCTCGATCGGGCTCGACTGCTCAATCCCAACCTGGCCCCGGCGTGGTTTCTCGGCGGTATCCTGCGTGCCTTGCGTGGCGAAACCGACGCCGCCATCGCCAACCTCGAACATGCCGTGCGTCTGAGCCCGCTGGATCCGGAAATGTTCCGCATGCAGGTCGGGATGGCGCTGGCGCACTTCTTCGCTGGTCGTTTTGAACTCTCGGCTTCCTGGGCCGAGAAAGCGCAGGGAAACCTGCCCAGTCTATTGGCAGCGCCGGCCTTGATCGCCGCAAGCAATGCGCTGAGTGGGCGAACCGACAAAGCCGGGCAGGCCATGGAACGGGTGCGTCAGCTGGACCCGACCTTGCGGGTGTCCAGCCTGAGCGCGTGGCTGCCCATTCAACGGCCTGAAGATGTTGCCCGGTTTGCCGAAGGTTTGCGGTTGGCGGGGTTGCCGGAGTAACGGTTCAGCCAGCCAGCGTCGCGTTATCGATCACAAAACGATATTTCACATCGCCCTGCAGCATCCGCTCGTAGGACGCGTTGATCTGGTCCGCGCGAATCAGCTCGATGTCGGAAACGATGCCGTGCTCGGCACAGAAATCCAGCATCTCCTGAGTTTCCGGAATACCGCCGATCATCGAACCGGCGATGGTCCGGCGCTTCATGATCAGGTTGAACACGTTCGGTGACGGATGCGGCGAGGCGGGGGCTCCGACCAGCGTCAGGGCGCCGTCGCGCTTGAGCAGCACCAGAAACGCGTCGAGATCGTGAGGTGCGGCGACGGTGTTGAGGATCAAGTCGAAGCTCTTGGTGTGCGCGGCCATTTCCTCGGCGTTGCGCGACACCACGACCTCATCGGCGCCCAGTGCCTTGGCGGCTTCGCGCTTGGACTCGGAGGTGGTGAACGCCACGACATGCGCGCCCATCGCATGGGCCAGTTTGATGCCCATGTGGCCCAGGCCACCGATACCGACCACACCGACCTTTTTGCCCGGCCCGGTGTTCCACTGACGCAACGGCGAGTACGTGGTGATGCCTGCACACAGCAGCGGCGCGACGGCGGCCAGTTGAGCTTCAGGATGGCGGATGCGCAGCACGTAACGCTCATGCACCACGATGTTTTGAGAATAACCGCCAAGGGTCCAGCCCGGTGCGTCCGGGGTCGGGAAGTTGTAGGTGCCGATCATGCCGTCACAGTAGTTTTCCAGACCGATTTCGCAGTCGTCGCAGTGTTTGCAGCTGTCGACAATGCAGCCGACACCCACCAGATCACCGACCTTGTAGTCGGACACATGGGCGCCGACCGCCGACACGCGGCCGACAATCTCGTGCCCGGGTACGCACGGGAATTGCGTCCCGGCCCATTCGGCGCGCACCTGGTGCAGGTCGGAGTGGCAGATGCCGCAGAAGGCGATGTCGATCTGCACATCGTGGGCCGCCGGGGCTCGGCGATTGATCTGCATCGGCTCAAGGGGTTGGTCGCCGGCGTGGGCACCATAGGCATGTACGAGCATGGGTGTAGTCCTTGATGAATGTGTCGAAGCACCATTCTTCCCGGATTGCTCGCACAGCCTGTAGTGCATTTCTACCGATTACTTGCCTGATCCTGCGGATCGATTTCGGTGAAATCACGTCAGTCCATCGAAAAATGCATTCGCATGTTCATCGCGGCATCGTACTGATTGCTGGCAACACGGCGTTCGATCAGGCGATCGGATCCGCCCTCGGCAACACGGCGTTCGATCAGGCGATCGGATCCGCCCTCGGCAACACGGCGTTCGATCAG
>NZ_AKJQ01000063.1:0-126742 GCF_000282255.1 Pseudomonas sp. GM25
TGGCAGGCCAAGCCGATCCAGCCGCCGACCGGCGTCAATCTGGCCGGGTCTTCCAGCGAGTTCGTCAGCGTCGCACCGGGTAACGTCTACATCCCGCTGGGCAATCTGAAACCGGGCCTGTATTTGGTCGAAGCGCTGATCGGCAAGTACCGCGCGACCACCATGGTGTTCGTTTCCAACACCGTTGCGGTAAGCAAGATTGCCGGTGATGAACTGCTGGTATGGGCTGCGCGCAAACACGAAGGCAGCTCGGTGCCGAAGGTCAACGTGCTGTGGACCGACGGCCTCGGCGTGATGAGCAGCGGCGCCACTGATACCGATGGTTTGCTGCGCCTCAAACACGTCAGCCCGGAGCGTTCGTTCGTGATCGGCGAGGACGACGAGGGCGGCGTATTCGTCTCGGAAAACTTCTATTACGACAGCGAAATCTACGACACCAAACTCTATGCCTTCACCGACCGGCCGCTGTATCGCCCGGGTGATTGGGTATCGCTGAAAATCGTTGGCCGCGAATTCAAGAATGCGCGGGATTCGGTATTGCCGGGGGCGGCGGACGTCAATGTCAGCGTGCTCGATGCGACCGGTACCGAGTTGCAGCGACTGGATCTGAAGCTCGACTCCAAGGCCGGCACCCAAGGCCGTTTCCAGTTGCCGGACAACGCGGTGGCCGGTGGTTATGAGCTGCGTTTCAACTACAAGGATCAGGCCTACAGCAGCGCCTTCCGTGTGGCGGAGTACATCAAGCCGCACTTCGAAATTTCGCTGAACCTGGCCAAGCAGGATTACCGCACGGGCGAGCCGGTGAAGGGCAGCCTGGTGCTGCTGTACCCGGATGGCAAACCGGTGGCCAACGCCAAACTGACCCTGAGCCTGCGCGCCCAGCAACTGTCGATGGTCGACAACGAGCTGCAATACCTCGGGCAATTCCCGGTGGAACTGACCAGCACCGAACTGACCACCGACAGCAAGGGCAACGCGACCCTCGACTTGCCGGCCGCCGACAAACCGAGCCGCTACATGCTCACCGTGTTTGCCAGCGATGGCGCGGCTTATCGGGTCAAGACCACCAAGGAAATCCTCATCGACCGGGGCGCCGCCAGCTTCCGCCTGACCGCGCCGCAGCGTTTCAGCGCGGTCGGTGACAAGATCGCGTTCAGCTACGCCAATGAGGGCGGCAGCGAACAGGCAAAGGCCATTGTGCCGAGTAGCTACAGCTGGGTGCGTCTCGAAGACCAGACCACCGGCGAAGGCAAACTGGCGGCGAAAGACAAAGGCTTCAGTGTGGCTTTCGATCGCCCGGGCACCTACAACCTGTCGCTGAAAGATCAGCACGGTCGAGTGCTTGGCGCGACCGGTCATTCGGTCACCGGCGATGGCGTCAAGGCCGTGCCGGGCACCGTGGAAATCGTCCTCGACAAACCCGAGTACAAGGCCGGCGATGAAGCGCTGGCACTGATCACGTTCCCCGAGCCCGTGAGCGATGCACTGCTGTCGCTGGAGCGCGACAAGGTCGAAGCCACCGCGCTGCTGGCCAAGGGCGGCGACTGGCTGAAACTGGAAAAACTCAGCGACACCCAATACCGCGCTCGTATCCCGGTGAAGGACAACTTCGCGCCGAACCTGACGTTCTCTGTGCTGTACACCAAGGGCGGTCAGTACAGCTTCCAGAATGCCGGGATCAAGGTCGTCGCGCCGCAGATCGACGTGGCGATCAAGACCGACAAAGACACCTATCAGCCGGGCGATACGGTGACGGTCGACCTAACCACGCAGTTCGCCGGTAAAGCGGTGCCGGCTCACCTGACGGTCAGCGTGGTCGACGAAATGGTCTACGCGCTGCAACCGGAAGTTGCGCCGACCATCGACCAGTTCTTCTATCACCCGCGCCGCAACAACGTGCGCACCAGCGCCAGTTTGTCGTTCATCAGCTACGACGTGGCGCTGCCGGGCAGCCCGGGCGCGCCGGGCAAGGCCAACCGCAGCGAACGCGGGGTGAAAGTGCTCGAGCGGCCGCGTCGCGAAGACGTCGACACCGCCGCGTGGCAGCCAGAATTGCTGACCGATGCCGACGGCAAGACCCGCTTCACCTTCAAGATGCCGGACTCGCTGACCCGCTGGCGCATCACCGCGCGGGCGATTGCCGATGACGGTCAGGTCGGGCAGAAGAAGCAGTTCGTTCGCTCGGAAAAACCGCTGTACCTGAAGTGGAGCGGGCCGAGCAAATTCCGCAAGGGCGATCAGCCGCAACTCGGCGTGTTCGCGTTCAGCCAGGCCGAGAAACCGGTCAAGGCTGAGCTGGTGACGCACTACGCCGGCGCCGAACAGCGCCTGCCGGTGACGCTCAACAACGGCATCAACTACCTGCCGCTGCCGGCCTTCGCATTGGCCACCGGCGAATGGACCGCCGAACTGGTGCAGGATGGCAAGACCGCCGACGCCCTCGCTGTGCGCCTGACCGCGACCGGCGAAGGCTGGCAAGTAACGCAGACCCAGAGCCTCGTCGTAGCCAGCGGCGACACGCCATTGAGCCTGCCGGCGGACGCCACCGATATTCGCCTGCGTCTGGATGACAGCCCGCAAGCGCTGTTCCGTTCGGCCCTCGACGATCTGCTCAGTTATCCGTACGGCGGCGTCGAACAGACCGCCAGCCGCTTGCTGCCGCTGAGCATCGCCTATCCGTCGCTGGCGTCGAGCCCACAGATCCGCGATCGCTTGCGCCTGATCATGCAGAACAGCCGTCTGCGCCTGGTGCAAATGGCCGGGCCGTCGGCGAGCTTCACCTGGTGGGGTTTCGATGGCGAGCCGGATGCGTTCCTCACCGCTTACGCCTATTACGCCGACTGGAACGCCAGTCAGGTGCTGGATCTGACCCTCCCGCCGGAGCACTGGCAGCGGGTGCTGGAGGTTTACGCCAAGCAGGCGCCGAACACACCGTTGCTGCAACGGGCGCTGATCCTGTCCTTCGCCAAGCAGATGCATTTGCCGGTCAACACGCTGCTCAGCGGTTTGATGGAGGATCTGGCGAAGGCCGGGGAAGGCAATGCCGAAACCCTGATGGACGATGGTGAAGACAGTCTGGTGATGGGCGATCCGGATTCGGCGCTCGGTCTGGCGGCGGCGCGGGTCTTGACCGCATCGTTGGCCACGCAGTCGAAAGTCGCTTTGCCAGACGCGTTCAATCGTCAGCTCGGCGCTGCGCAACAGCGCTTGTCCGTCAGCTCGCAGCCGTTTGCCGAAGCGCTGAACCTGTCGCTGCAACCGTTCGATCAGGTTCGTGCGACGGCGTTGTTGCAACGCCTGTTGCCACAGCAATCGACCCTTGAACGTGCGCTGGCGCTGACCTGGCTGCAACGCAGCATCGCCCAAGCGTCGCCGACCATCGCGCTGGCACCGGGCGAAGGCTGGAAGAAAAACTATGGCGCGACCGGTGAGATGTACTGGACGTGGCAGGGTGCGACACCGGTGCCGAGCGTGTTGTCGGTGTCGGGTACTCAGGAGCGTCCGTTGCGTGCCGCGCTGAGCTTCCAGACCCAGCAACCGGCGGTCGATCCGATGGCGGTGACCATCACTCGTCGCCTGTCGCGTCTGGTGCCGGGCGACGAAGCCTTTACCTTCAAACTGGAGCAGGTCGGCACCAAGCCGTTGTCCAGCGACAGCCTGTATCTGGACGAAGTGATCCTCACCAGCAAGGCACCGAAACCGCTGCGCTACGGCATGCTCGAAGTACCGCTGCCGCCGGGCGCGGATGTCGAGCGCACCACGTGGGGCATCAAGTTGCAGGGCAAGGACGGCACCGAGCCGACCGCGCTGGAAAAAGCACGGTTCGAACCGGGTCAACTGGCCTACGCGGTGCCGGTGGATGCGCTGAGCGGTGAATTACGTCTGCGCCATCTCGTGCGTTTCTCGCAGAAAGGCCAGTTCAACCTGCCGCCGGTGCGTTTCACTCAGGTCTATGCGCCGCAGCATCAGGCCCGCGAAGCGAAACCGGCCCTTGGTCAGGTCACGGTCAACTGACATGACCCGGCCGCTGGTGTGGCTGCTGATGTGTGTGATTCCTGCGCTGGCGACGGCGCAGGATGAACCGTTGCGCGTGGCGTACAAAGGCGAGTTGCTGTCGCTGAACACCACGCAACTGACCGCTCGCGAGCCGCTGCCTTCGTCTCTGCATACACCGCTGGGCAGTTTGTGGAAGGTGTTCGTTTACGCGTGGCTGGTGGATACCGGCGCGCGGGAACCGGCTTATGAATGTCGCGGGCAGTCGAAGGAAGAGGTTTATTGCTGTACTGCGGGCGGGAAGATTGAGCGTGATCAGGCGCTGGTGAAATCCTGTGGGCTGTATTTCGAGCCGGCGCGGTTGGGCATAACCGCTGGCGATTGGAGAACCTATTGGCAGGCGCGACAGGCGCCGTCGTGGTTGCTGGATTTGCCATCGATGCAACCGGCTACTCGGGTTCCCGTGGCTGACTTGCTGAGGGTTTTGGCTTTGCTGCCGGCTCAGGATCAGATGCGCCGTGTGCTGCTCGACGTGGTGCTGAACGCGGCGGACGGCAATGTCGTCGGTGAGCTCGGCGGGCGCTTGCGGGTGAAAACCTGGAGCTGGCTCGGCGATCAGGACCCGCAATCACGTCAGGGCGGATTCGCCGGCTGGACCGCGGACGGCTCGCCGATCTGGGCCGGTGGCCGGGGCACCAGTCAGATGGTTTTGCGGCATTACGGTTCGGCGTTGGCGACGGTGTTGCCCGCATCGTGGCCGGCGGAAGCGGGGCGCTGCGTTGAGGTCGGGCTGTTCACGCGTTATCCAGTTTCGCAGGTTCTGTCGGGTGAGCGCGTTGCGGGCTCCGGCCCGTTGCAGGGCGATTTCCGTGTCGAATTCGCCAACGGCAATGCGCTGGATATCCACAGCGACGGCGAGCTGTTTCTGCTCAACGACAAACTGGTCGCCCGGCTGGATCGCGAAGAGTACGTCGCCCGTGTGCTGGAGCGTGAAGCCAAACCCGAACCTGCCGAAGCCGCCAAAGCGTTGGCCGTGGCAATCCGCACGTATCTGCTGCAAAACGCCACGCGTAACGGCGAATGTTTGAGCATCGACGACAGCAGCACCCGCCAGCGCGTCGCCCCGCGTCCGGCCTCCGCCGAATCCCGCAACATCGCGGCGTGGACGGCGGATCTGGTGTTGGCCGGCAGCACCGTCACCTATCACTCCGATCAACCCGGCCCCGACAAACTGGCCTGGCAACAAGCCGTCGAGCAAGCCAATGCCGGCCAGCGTTACGACGCGATCCTGCTGCACGCCTATCCCCGCGCCAGCCTCAGCCGTTGGGACAACCCGGTGGCGTCCTGCGAAGCGCTGCCCGCCGCCCAAGACTGGCTGCAAAAACAAAGACGCGTCTGGCGTCCGAGGCTGGAAAGCGAAACCGGCTACAACGAAGTCAGCACGTTCGCCGTCTGCAAACTCGCCTTCGGCCGCCCCTTCGTCGATCGCGAACGCCAGCGCATCTACGTGCGCGGCGTGCTGTCCTTGCAGGACCGCCTCGACCTGACCCACGAATACCTGCACTTGGCCTTTGAAGCACACCCCAACGGCCAGGATGAAACCTATATCGAAGGGCTCGCCCGTCACCTTTTGCTGGAATAGACCATGACACTCCGTTATCCACAGGTCTTGCTGTTGCTCTGCGCGCTTAATGCATTGCCAATGGCGATGGCCGCCGACAGCGTCAAACTCGACACCCCGGTCGGCGGCTGGCGCAGCGGTGCCCCCGAAGGTGAGGGCGAGAGTTTCCGCCAGACCGTCAACTACCCGGCCTCCTCGGTGAACACCCCGCTCGGTCAGGCCAACACCGCCCGCATCAGCGGCGAAATCAAAGCCACACCGAAAAACAAAGAGCCCGGCCGCCTGATCGTCAACGGCGTCAGCATGCCGCTGAAAATCGACGACAGCGGCCGCTTCGACCGCCCGTTCTCGTTTCCCAACGGCAGCAACAGCGTCGAAGTCCGCAGCCCGGACGGCCAGCAACGGCACCGCACGCAGTTCCTCAACACCAGCGGCGGCGCTACTCCGGCGAAACTACGGGTGTTGCTGGCGTGGGACAGCGATGGCACCGACCTCGACCTGCACCTGATCACACCCGACGGCGCGCATATCTGGTACGGCGACCGCGTCGCGCCCAACGGCGCGGCACTGGATGTCGACGTGACCACCGGTTACGGCCCGGAAATCTTCGCCATGCCGGCGCCGATCAAGGGGCAGTATTTGGTCTATGTGAACTACTTTGGCGGTGGCTATCGCGGGGATGATGAGGGTGGGGAGGAGGCGGTGCAGCCGTTGACCACGGCGCAGGTGACGGTGATTACGGAAGAGGGGACGCCTAGCGAGAAGATGGAGACGTTCGTGGTGCCGATGCGGGCGGTGGGGGAGTTGACGTTGGTGAAGTCGTTTAGTTATCCCTGACGGTAATTGGGCAGAAGGTTGCTGCCCAATTCTATTCAATCACTCAGGCCGCTAATTCAGGTCGGAAGCTGCTGGTGGTCAGACGCTTGAGCGCAATATCAAGAGACTGATCATCGAACAGTTTGCTCTTGCGCGCCGCAGCACCGGCGCCACCGTCCCAGTGCTTCAATGCTTCGCGCACTGCGGGAACGGTTGCCGAAACTCCTTCCTGGCTCAACAGCCAGTCAACTGTCGCCAGCAACTCCATGCCGAATGGCGATTCAAAACCGTCAATGAGCCGAGCCGTGCGTTCCAATGCTTGAGAGTATTCCTTGGCCTCAGTCTTGAGATAAGCCTGCAAAAAGGCTTTGCGTTCTTGATCAAACCAGATCACATCGCTAATGCCAGCGTCACTGATTCGCTTGTCACAATGCAGATAGCTTCCATCAAGGTTATCGAGCAGATGCTCCAGACGGTTAGCGTACGGGCCGTATTTATGTGCGACGAACTTGAGGTTGAGCGGGTTTTCAATTTCCGGCAGCTTCTCGATAGCGCGCTCAAGAAACCAGGCTAGTTTCTGGATTTCCAGCAGGCTGCATTCCATGCCCAACACCCAATAGCGTCGAACCAGTTCGGCGATAAGGGCACGAGCCGGCGTGAGTTTCTCTACACCGCTGCGCTTGGCGACATTCAGATATTGATTGGTAGGCTCGAACACCAGTACGTCGACATCGAGATCGCCCAAAACTTCAACGATCTGTTCACGGACTTCAGGCCACTTCAGTCCACCGTTACCAGCACCTAGTGGCGGGACCGCGACGGATTTCACGTCGTTCTCGATCAGAAAGCGACGCAGGTCATGCAAACCTTCTGTTATCCAGGCCATTTGCGAAGGTGAACGCCAGTGACGTTTGGTCGGGAAATTGACGATCCAACGAGGTCCCTCAAGTTCGTTGGTGGCGGTCACGTGCATCTTGCCGGTTTCAACTTCCTTGGACTTGCACGCCGCTGCGTACAGACGATAGTTCTGTGCAAAGCGTTCTTTGAACATCAACGCGATGCCTTTGCCCATCACGCCCACGGTGTTCACCGTGTTGACGAGGGCTTCGGTCTTGGCTTCCAGCAGGTTGCCTTGGGTAAATCTGATCATTGGAAATACCATTTGGGACGCGCATGGACAGACAACGTCAGGCCTCGAGCGGCAACGTCTTGTTCTATGCGTTCTTTCATTGCATCGGTGTGGCACATGATGCCCAGTAGTCCCGTAATCGGTAAGTGATGGTGGATCAGCGCTTCCGCTTGATAACGCTCCATTTTACGAGGGTCATCAGGATCGCGCTTGAAGTCGCGCCGTTGAAGGATAGTCCAATCGATCTGGTCGAGATTCGCCAGATCGCTGTAATAGTCTGTCCAACTCGGATAGGCATGTGCGTTTGTGAAGACAAACGGTAGGCCGAGCTCTTCAACGCGATAAAGGCTTGAAACTAGAATGACGATCTCGTCATTGCTGCGTTGCTGCACGCTCCACCCGGAGTGGATGTTCTGCATCATCACCGAGAAGGGCGTGAAATAGAAGGGCACGTAGTCGGCCAGGACGCCTTCGGGTGCGATAGGCACCTGACGGGAACGGCGCTTGTCGATCAAGTCGACGTTGCCGATATTCACGTACTGAGGTGCCTGTACTTCCGAGTTTGCGCAATGCAGGCCGTTGTCCAGAATCCAGGGCAGGTTATCGCGATGGACGATACGCCAAATCAGAGCTTTCTCTGGATTCAGGCTGGTGTAGTTCATTTATAGGAACATTCCGGGGTTCACGCTGATAGGGGTCGCGAGTTTGGCCACGCGCATTTTAGCCTCACAAAGTGTTTTGACCTCCTCGTTCGGAACATAAATCCTCGAAAAGGTTTTGGGATTTACCACTCTCGGAGAAAGGCATTCGGCCATGCAGACGTTTTTGCATTCGGAATTCTGGTAGGCCCGGGTGTTCATCAACTCCCAATTGATCGCTTCAAAACCTTCGTTGTATTCCAGCACCTGGATGTCGTCATCAGCGAGCGGGTGCCGAGGGATGACTTTCCAGCCATTCTGCTTGGCAAATGTCCGAAAGACCGAAATCAGGACAAATTTATCTCTTGGCCGATCAAGCTGCACTCGCCCATCAAACGGGTTCGCAGCAAACCAATGAAAAGGTACGAAGCGATCAAGGTTATAAGCTTTGCGCTTCTTGATAATTTCGCTGTCCGCTACGTCGGTAAAACCTTCAAGGTCTGCGCGGGGCTTTAGGCCGTCCTTGAAAATCCCATTCAGGTTTTCAACGGAGGTGAGGTGGTATACGAAGAATTGATCCTTGATGTTGACTTCCGACATTGTGGTCTCCTTGACCTGCGCATCAACCTAAACTGGATTCAGTCCCGGCCTCGCCCCGTGCTGATGTAACCCTCGATCCGTGGGGGTTGGTAGAACAGTTGCTGTGATTCTAGTGTGCCATCACTTTTAACCACAAGCCCCATAAGGAAACTGGCTAGTCAACGTTAAACAGCACAACTCCTGCGCTCACTCCTCATCAAAATAATCGCGATCCAGCGTCGGCAATCGCAACAAACGAGATGTCACACCTACCTCATGATCCATCATCAGGTGCACCAGCCGCATACCGTCGACCAACACAATTCCATCCACCGATTTGGCGAAGTCGACAGCGTTAGCCGTAAAGCCAGAAGTGGTGATAAACACACCACGTTTGGCTTTTTGTCCGGCGAGCGCGCCATAGAACGCCTGTAACTCAGGTCGGCCAACCGTGTTCTGCCAACGCTTGGCCTGTACGTAAACCTTCTCCAGCCCCAATTTATCGAGCGAGATAATGCCGTCGATGCCGGCATCACCGGAACCGCCGACACGTTGCAGATCATTGCGACTGGCGCCGTAACCCAAGCGATGAAGTACATCCAGCACGATCACCTCAAAGCGGTTGGGGCTGACCTGGAGCAAGTTATCCAGAAGGTCTGCCGCTGTGGCATCGCGCAATTCCTTCAGCGCTCGCTCCAATCGGTCGTCGGGGCTTTCGGTGGCGGAGGTCAGATCGGGTTCAGCACTTGGTTGGTCATCCAGCGGCTCGGCGTCTGGTGCGACTTTCAGCCTCACGTTCATGTAGCCAATTGCTAAATGCTCCACGTCTTTGGCCGACAGTGGTGATGCGTGATCTTTGGCGTACTGCACACCCGCATCAGTCAACTTCCAATAACCGCGTTTGGCACTGCTGGAAAGACCGGCACGCTTGAGTCGGTCGTGCGCCCAGCCTGATCGGTTCTTGTAGGCAGCCTGACCACTGGCGATCAGTTCTTCGCGCTGAGCTTCAGTCAGTTGCAGCATTTTTGCTGCTGCTTCATGGGCGTCCCGAGCGATTGCACCCTCGGGTTTTGTGGCGAGAAATCGCAGGATCGGCTCAATGAACTGATCGTACGTTGGAACGGACATGGGCGCATCCCTGTGCTGGTGGGTGTTTTTTTACTGACCGGCGGGCGAGTATAAATTAACGCTCGCTGAGGATGCCTTCTAGCGTTAGCGCTGATGCGGTGAAAGCGTAAGCCGCTGTGTCCCAACGCACTCATACATTGAATTGCTGATCAAAAAGCGTTTTGTCCTACAGAACAGACCTTCGCAATAAATTCCGCCGTCTGGCATACGCAAGCTTTGCCCAGGCGCTATCATCCCCCACTTTTTAGCGCCTGCTGATCGGGCGCGTGAGCTATGGAGCAACACACGGTGATCACCGGCGAACTCAAAAGCAAAATCGACGCTATCTGGAATGCCTTCTGGTCGGGCGGTATCTCCAACCCGATGGAGGTCATGGAACAGCTGACCTATTTGCTGTTCCTGCGTCGTCTGGATGAGTTGCACACCCTGGAAGAGAACAAGTCCAATCGTCTGAAGCAGCCGATGGAGCGCCGCATCTTCCCGGAAGGCCTCGACGCGCGGGGCTGCAATTACAACGATTACCGCTGGTCGCACTTCAAGAACCTGGCCCCGGCGGACATGTTTGAAGTCATTGCCGATCACGTGTTCCCGTTCCTGAAAACCATCGGCAGCGATGATTCCACCTACAGTCATCACATGCGCGATGCGCGCTTCACCATTCCGACGCCGGGGCTGCTGGCCAAAGTGGTGGACTTGCTCGACGACATCCCGATGGATGATCGCGACACCAAGGGCGACGTCTACGAATACATGCTCGGCAAAATCGCCAGCGCCGGGCAGAACGGTCAGTTCCGCACGCCACGACACATCATTCAGTTGATGGTTGAACTCACCGCGCCGCAGCCGAACGACGTGATCTGCGATCCGGCCAGCGGTACTTGCGGCTTTTTGGTTGC
Source organism: Pseudomonas sp. GM25 (assembly GCF_000282255.1). Classification (NCBI taxonomy): domain Bacteria; kingdom Pseudomonadati; phylum Pseudomonadota; class Gammaproteobacteria; order Pseudomonadales; family Pseudomonadaceae; genus Pseudomonas; species Pseudomonas sp. GM25. Next base: position 10,801 of record NZ_AKJQ01000063.1, read on the forward strand.
GGCGGGTGAATATCTGCGTGAGAAGAATCCAGGCTTGCTACTGGATGCTGCAAAGCGTGAGCATTTCCACCATGGCATGTTCCATGGCTTCGACTTCGACAACACCATGTTGCGAATTGGCAGCATGAACATGATGTTGCACGGGGTGGAGAACCCGGATATTCGCTATCGTGATTCTCTGGCGGAAAGTACGGCAGGTGAGGCTGAGCACTACAGTTTGATTCTCGCTAACCCGCCGTTTGCTGGAAGTCTGGATTACGAAAGTACGGCGAAAGATCTGCAGAAGATCGTCAAAACTAAGAAGACCGAGTTGTTGTTTTTGGCGTTGTTTTTGCGGTTGCTTAAACCAGGTGGTCGTGCGGCTGTGATTGTTCCTGATGGCGTGATGTTCGGGTCTGGAAAGGCGCATAAGGAATTGCGTCGGATGATTATTGAGGATCAAAAGTTAGATGGTGTCGTTAAGCTGCCTGGTGGGGTATTTAAACCTTACACTGGTGTCGCTACATCTATTTTGTTGTTCACTAAAACTAATTCTGGCGGCACCGATAAGGTTTGGTTCTACGATGTAAAGGCTGATGGAATGAGCCTTGATGATAAACGTAATCTGCTGCTCAGTGAGGATAAGTTGGGAGTGTTGCCGGGCGTTTTGTTGAGTCAGGAAGAACACGAAAAAAATAATCTGCCAGATGTGCTTGCTCGGTGGGAGCAACGACGGAAATCGGAAACTGAGCGGCCGCGCAGTGCACAGAGCTTTTGCGTCTCGAAAGAGGAGATAGCTTCGCAAGGGTACGATTTAAGTATTAATCGTTACAAAGAAGTTCTTCATGAGGAAGTTATTTATGAAAGTCCCGTCGAAATATTAAAAAAGATCAATGATCTAGATCGGGATGTTCGTCGTGGAGTGGCGGAACTTTGGGAGCTCCTAGAGTGAAGTGTGATTATGTGAGTGTTCGTCTCAGTCAGGTTGCGGAGATTAATCCAAAGCCTGCTTATAAGCTGAAGTGTAACGAAGTTGTATCATTTCTGTCGATGTCCGCTGTGACGGTGGAGGGCGTTACGTCTGAGGGGGAGGATAAGCTTTATTCTGATGTAAATAAGGGGTACACGTCATTCAAAAATGGAGATGTTTTGATTGCAAAAATAACCCCTTGCTTTGAAAATGGAAAAATTGCACAAGCAAAAATAAAAAATGAGTATGGTTTTGGCTCTACAGAGTTTCATGTTGTACGGGCTATTCCTGGTCTATTAGATGCAAGGTATCTTTTACATTTTTTACGGCAGTCTAATGTTCGATTAGACGGCGAGCATAGGATGATTGGTAGCGCAGGTCATCGTCGAGTACCAGCAGATTTTTTTTCTGATCTGAAAGTTCTCTTACCTCCTTTATTTGAGCAGCGACGCATTGCCGGGATTTTAGATAAAGTTGAGTCGGTTAAGCAGAATTCTGATTTGCTCATAAAAATGCTTCAGGTATTGCCTCAATCAGTGTTTGTTAAAGTCTTCGGAAACTTGACCGAAAAAGAAAGTAGTTTGCCAACGGTCCCATTGCGAGATTTAGTAGATCCACTTAGGCCCATAAGTTATGGCATTCTTATGCCAGGGCCTGAGCAGGAGGAGGGTGTAAAGTATGTAAGGGTTGTAGATATGAAGGATGGAGGCATAGATGTTGGTTCTGTTCGAATGACCACTGTTACGATTTCTGCTGCCTATAAGCGCTCACTTCTTAAACAATTCGATCTCATAATGTCGATTCGCGGTCATGTTGGTCGATTGGCTATCGTTCCTTCCGAGCTTGAAGGTGCAAATATCACTCAGGATACTGCTCGGATCGCGGTAGATGAGTCCAGAATATTGCCTGTATTTTTGCTGGAGTACCTGCGCACGGAGGGCGTCCAGCGTTGGTTAACTCGGCATGTGAAGGGCGTTGCGGTTCGGGGTATAAATCTCTCCGATGTAAAAAATATTCCCGTGATACTTCCCAATTTAGACTTGCAACGTGACTTCGCTCTCAAGGTGAAGGCGATTGGATGTTTAATATCCTCCTATCGTACGCAGCTCGAAAGTATCGAGGCTCTGTTCGCCTCCCTCCAACACCGCGCCTTCCGAGGCGAACTCTAACCCATGCGCGGCTCCCTGCTCCCAGTCTGGTCTCGAACCTGGCGCGAGCTCTGGAGCCCTTTGGCGCGGCACGGATCGGCGCCTGCCGATCTGTTCTGCGAGTTGTACCGGGCGTTGGTGCCTGCCTTAAAAACGCCCCCAACCATGGCGGCTCTGGCCGAAATCATCGACGACCCGCCTCAGAGCGTTCGAGCCTTCCGGCAGATCAGCGCCGATGACCTGATCGACGAATCATCCCTGCTGAGCTTCCTGCAGACCGCCTACGAAGTACTCGACGAACTGGCCGGCGACGCACTGGCCAATGCGTATTTCAATCGCCTCGCCAACTTCATCGACACCTACAATCTCAATTACGAACTACGGCGACCCTGTCGGTTGTATCCGACAGTCCCCGGCCTGTTCGCCAATCTGGTTCAAGGCCTGCGCAACAGCAACGCCGAGCATCCGCACCTGCATACCCTGCAAAGGGATTTCGACGAAGCCTTCCGTGATCTGCACGACAGAGGCGGAGAAGGGCGGATCAAAACCTGCCTGCAGAAACAGATCAATCTGCTGGAAGCCCTAGGTCGCAATCATCCGCAGGTCAATGAATACGCACTGTCGAGCATCTGCGATCAACTCCCGCATTGGCCTCACGCCAAGGTTCGCCAAGCACTGAAAAGCCTCTATGGTTTCACCTGCGACTATCCCGGCATCCGCCACGGCGGTAAGCCCGGTAGTGTGGAAGGCAATATAGAGATGCGCGATATGCTGGCACTTTGTATCCTACTCACCGGATTCACCCCCTACCTGACCGATCGGCTGGACGTTGCCGCCATATTTCAAGGACGTTGATATGAGTAACTTTGCCTTCTTGCGCGCTGAATGGCCCGGGCTGCATGCCGAGGCGCTGAAGGCTGAAGCCAATGTGTTGGCGGATCCGCGCACGTCCTGCTTCTATGCCCGGCGTACGCTGGAGTTGTTGGTGGCGTGGCTGTTCAAGGCTGATCGCAGCCTGAAGCTGCCGTACAAAAGCGACCTGTCGGCGTTCCTGTTTGAGCCAACGTTCAAGACCCTGACCGGGCCGATGCTCCACGCCAAAATGGAAGTCATCCGCAAGCGCGGTAACGATGCCGTGCACAGCGCCCGGCAAGTGCGTGAGCAAGACGCCAAAGCGGTGCTGAGCGAACTGTTTCATGTGGCTTATTGGTTGGGGCGGCATTACGCACGCAGCGCGGCGGGCAAACCCGATGGCGCATTAAAGTTCGACTCGGCGCTATTGCCCAAGCCGCCGCAAATCGCCGCGACGCAAACTCAGGCGCAACTGCAAAAGCTTGAACGCGAACTCGCTCAACGAGACGCCGCGCTGGCGCAAGCACAGAAGAAAAACGCCGCGCTGGATCAAGAACTGGTCCAGCTACGTGCTGATGTGGCCGCTGCCAAAGCCGTCAATGCCAGTCAGCCGGATAACCACGATTACAACGAAGCACAAACCCGTGACCTGTTTATCGATCAGTTGCTGCACGAGGCAGGCTGGCCACTGAATGCCGCCCGTGATCGTGAGTTTGAAGTCGCGGGCATGCCGAACAGTAAAGAACAAGGTTTTGTCGATTACGTGCTGTGGGGCGACGACGGCAAACCGCTGGCGTTGATCGAAGCCAAGCGCACGCAGCACGATGCCCGCAAGGGGCAGCAGCAGGCCAAGTTGTATGCCGATTGCCTGGAGTCGATGTTCGGCCAGCGCCCACTGATCTATTTCACCAATGGCTACGAACACTGGCTGTGGGATGACTTGCTTTACCCGCCGCGGCTCATTCAGGGCTTCCACAAAAAGGCCGAATTGGCGCTGCTGATTCAGCGTCGTAGCAGCCGCAAGAAATTGGGTGAGGCGACGATTGATCCGCTTATTGTCGAGCGGCACTATCAGCAACGGGCCATTCGCCGTATCGGTGAGACCTTCGAGCAGGATCACCAGCGCAAAGCGTTGGTGGTTATGGCGACTGGGGCCGGCAAGACCCGGACAGTCATCGCTTTGAGCGATTTGCTGATGCGCTGTAATTGGGCGAAACGCATTCTGTTTCTGGCCGATCGCGTGGCCTTGGTCAATCAGGCTGCGAATGCTTTCAAGAAGTTTTTGCCCAACGCGGCGCCGGTCAATCTGGTGACCGAGAAGAACACCGAGGGCCGCGTCTACGTCTCGACCTACCCAACGATGATGGGCCTGATCGATGAAAAGCAGGAAGGGCAGCGGCGCTTCGGTGTCGGTCATTTCGATCTGATCATCATCGATGAGGCGCACCGTTCGGTTTATCAAAAGTACGGCGCGATCTTTTCCTACTTCGATGCGTTGCTGGTTGGCCTGACCGCGACGCCTAAAGACGAAATCGATCGGAACACATACAGCCTGTTCAACCTTGAAAGTGGCGTCCCGACCGATGCCTACACTTTGGATGATGCGATTGCCGAGGGTTATCTGGTCAAACCGCGTGGGGTTTCGGTGCCGCTGAAATTCCAGCGCGAAGGAATCAGCTACGACGAACTGTCTGAAGAAGAGAAAGACCAGTGGGACGAGCTCGAATGGGGCGAAGAGCAAGAAGTTCCGGACGAGGTCAGCGCTGATGCGGTCAACCGCTGGTTGTTCAACACCGACACGGTCGACAAGGTGCTGCAGACACTGATGGAGCGCGGCCACAAAGTGGCGGGCGGCGATCGGTTGGGCAAGACCATTATTTTCGCCAAGAACAACGCACATGCTGAGTTCATCGCCGAGCGGTTCGACGCGAGCTATCCGGACAAGAAGGGTGCTTTCGCTCGGGTGGTGACTTACAAAACCGATTACGCACAATCTCTGATTGATGATTTCTCGATCAAGGACAAAGCGCCGCACATTGCCATTTCCGTGGACATGCTCGACACCGGTATTGATGTGCCGGAAGTGGTCAATCTGGTGTTCTTCAAGATCGTTCGCTCCAAAGCCAAGTTCTGGCAAATGGTCGGGCGTGGTACGCGATTGTGCGATGACCTGTTCGGGCCAGACCAGGATAAAGAGGACTTCTTCATCTTTGATTTCTGCCAGAACCTGGAATATTTCAACCAGAACCCTGAGCCAACTGAGGGCACGTTGAGCGAGCCACTGGGGCAGCGTTTGTTCAAAGCGCGTTTGCAGGTGTTGGCGGCGCTGGATCGACGCCGAAAAAGTGTTGATGCCAGAGAGTCTTGCGGCACCTACTCCATCATCTATAGCGACGATGAACTGCGTGATGACATTGCCCGTGGGTTACACGAACGAGTCAGTGCCATGACGCTGGATAACTTTGTGGTTCGACCAAAGCGTTACTGGGTTGAGCGGTTCTGCGCTGCCGGTATCTGGAAAGATCTCAGTGACACCCAACTGCAGGAGCTTGCTGAACATCTGTCCGGGCTACCGACCCAGTTGGCGGAAGAAGATGAGGAAGCCAAGCGTTTCGACCTTTTGCTGCTCAGACTGCAGCTATGTGTTCTCAACGCCGAGCCAGGCTTCGCCAACTTGAGCGAAAAGGTTCGGGAGCTGGCGGAGGCGCTGTTGGGCCAAAGCAACATCCCGGCGATTGCAGAGCATTTGCTGATGGTCGAGGCCGTGGCGAGTCAGGAGTGGTGGGAAGACGTAACGGTTTCGATGCTGGAACAGGCGCGTCGCAAACTACGCAGCTTGATCAAATTGCTGGAAAAGGGACGAGGCGTTCGCGTCTATACCGATTTTGAAGATGAGCTGGGCCAAATCGACGAAGTGATCATGCCTTCGATGGTGAACCCGGCAAGTTTCGAGCGTTTTCGTGACAAGGCCCGTGCGTTTCTGAGGGCGCATCAGGATCATTTGTCCTTGCAGAAGCTGCGACGGAATCAGCCGCTAACTGCGCTGGATCTTGAAGCACTTGAACAGATGTTGGTTGAAAGCGGGGCGGGTGCAGGCGAGATCAGTCGAGCGCGTGACCAAGCTAAAGGCTTGGGTTTGTTCATTCGCTCCTTGGTTGGATTGGATCGCGACGCGGCAACTGATGCGCTGTCGGGGTTTTTGGCAGGAAGAGCATTGAATGCCAGCCAGATCGAGTTCAGCAATTTGGTGATACAGCACCTCACGGAACATGGGGCGATGGATGCGAATCTGCTCTATAAATCGCCGTTCACCGATATCACCCCTAAAGGGCCAGATGACTTGTTCGACTCAAAGCAGGTGGATGAGTTGTTTGCGGCGCTTCAAAAGATTGAGGCTGGAGCCCGCGTAGCTTAAGGCTCATCACTGAATTTATAGAAATGGATTAAAAGGTTTAAAGGAGCTGCACGATGACTGCAATTTCAACCACAGACGTGATGGCAAAAGCTTCGAATGATGATCTGAAACCTCTGGTCGAATACATTCTTAAAGCCAGTACTACTGAAAGCTTGTCTGGGAAAGAACTCTACAAAGCGCATAGCCCCAATCATCGACGCTATCCCGGTCTGATTCTCGACGAAATCCGTTTGTTCGGAGGTAATAGTTTCGTAAATCTCTTCCGTAGTGAAGGGCCGGAATATCATGAGGTTGTGAAGGATGTAGCCAGCAAATTTGGCGTTAAAGAAATCGACTCTTTCGGCCTCGTTCAGCTCGAAGAAGAACTTATTCAGAAGATTTTGCGTGACGCGCTGAAAAAAGCTGAAGGGCAAGAGCGTGCGGACATGGAGGCTATTCTCAAAGAGGCAGGACTTGGTAAAAGTGATCTGAGTGCGTTGTTGTCTGGTGCGTCTCTCCTGACTCTATTGGGAGCCAGGGCAGCAGGCGTAGTCACTTACCAATTGTCGGCAATCATTGCCAGTGCCATGGCTAAACAGCTTCTTGGTTATGGCATCACGTTTGTCGCCGGTGGTGCTGCTAGCGCTGCTCTCGGGCGTGGTTTAGCTGTGTTTATGGGGCCAATCGGCTGGATCCTCACCGGTATCTGGACTGCGATTGATTTGGCAGGCCCAGCGTTCCGAGTGACTGTGCCCTGCGTTCTGCATATCGCGATGCTCAGGCAGAAAATGATGTGTGCTCAGATGAGCTCGGCATTTGAGGGCGCTTTCGATGATTGATTTGAGCGTTGTATTTAAAGTGCCCGAGTGGCTCGCGGCTGGACTTCAGTCTGGTGAGCTAGAGCGTGTCGGCGGTGTGATCCGGGATAAGGTCACGAAAAAGGTCGTTGCCTGGTTGAGAGAGGGTGATTCCGTCAGCACTGAGCCGCCATCAGAAGTACTTAATGGGCAGTTGTCGAAGTTGATGATGCAAGGCCAGGTGTTGATGGGACTTCAGGTCGCCAACCTGGTTGTGAGTGCTGTCGGCTTTGCCATGATTTATCGAAAGCTACAGGGGATTGAGCGGCAGCTTTCAGTTATTGGCGATGCTGTAAATGAGGTAAAGGCAAATCAAAAGTGGTTTGACGACAAGCAGTGGATGGCCAACTTTGCACCTGTGAGTGCAGCGATGAGTACGCTGGCTGATCTTCAGCATTACGTTTCCCCCAAACTTGTTCATGAGAAGTTATCCATAGCCGAAACTCAATGCGCTGTTGGCCAGAATTATTTTCATGGTGTGGTCCGCAAGCTCGCAGCCGATAACAAGGAGTATCTACGTGCCTTTGAGCTTTCGATGAGCTATCGCTCATGGTTGGCTTCAGGGCAGGGGCGAATTCAGGCGTTGTCTGAACTGGGTGAGCAAAAAGCTGCTCTCACTGTCGCTCAGAAACTCACCACTGATCACGCTGAGTTTGGGAAGACTCTTACAGCGATTTTGAGTGACCCATTGCGACGTTTCGTTCCCGGTAACTACGACCAACAAGCCAGCGCCAGTTTGATCGGCTTAGCTAATCAGGCAACTCAGGTACATCAGGTTTTGAAGGGGAATGTGCTTCAGCTTGATTTCATGCATGAAAACAAACTGCTTCCTTCTGATTTGCCATCGACTGAAGAGTTGGATCAGCAAGGAATGTTGATCTACCTCGCCAATCGCTGAGAGGTATTTTCAGCAGGCATTAAAAAGCCGGCTTGTGGCCGGCTTCTCGGGGACTGGCTTGGTTTATTTTTGGTAAACCGCGCCAGCCTTCAAAACGTACACCCGGATCTTGCGTCCGGCTGTGGGACTTGGTCAGACAGTGGTCTGCCGCGTCAGGCGTCATCTGGGCCGCTTGGCGGGTCGATGCGCGAATGTGGGGCGCAGGATACTGAGTTTTGTTGGGGATTCCCAGTCTCAAGTGCGGAATAGAGCGATTTCTGCGGCAGAAAGCAGGGATTTGTACCAGGTATCCGGGCCTCTTCGTCGGATCGCCGCCCGGACCAAGCCCACTCTCACCAAGTTCTGCGCAGGGGCCGGAAGTGACGGAGGCTCAGAGAAACGGCACCACCGGCCGGCGCTTGCCCAGCGTCGACCACCAGAATACCCACCCCAATACATGAATCCTCTGCTCCTCGATCTGCGCCGCGCGGAAGATCTCGTCCGGGTATTCCGCGCTGTTGTGGCTGCGCAGGCGCAGGGCATTGCCGGGCATGCGGTGCAGGTATTTGATGCGCAGCATGCCGTCGTGTTCGATGGCGTAGATTTCGCCGTCCACCACCTGGGTGAGGCCGCGGTCGATGGCGAGGGTGGAGCCGTCTTCGATTTTCTCGGCCATGCTGTTGCCGATCATGTGCGTGCAGATGGCGTCAGTGTGGCGGATTTCCAGTGTTTCGAGGTGGCTGCGGGGCAGGCGGATGGTTTGTTCCGGGTCCTTGATGACGTGGGTCTTGCCGGAGCCGGGGGCGGTCGGGGTTTCCTTGTAGAGGGGCAGTTCGATGTCGTTGGTTTCGAGCACCGTGTAGACGCCGCGAATGGCATGGGCATCGAGGATGTCGCCCGACTCTGTATGCAGGTGCGGGGCGTCTTTCGGGCCTTCGCCGGTCTTCAGCCATTGGCTGTTGACGGACAGCAGGCGCGCAACTTCTTCCATGCGGTACGCGGGTACGCCCCGGGTGTACCAGTTATGAACGTTTTGGGCTTCCGTGCCCCAGAACTTTGCGAATCCCGTGGTGGTGATGTTCGCAGCTTCCAGGAGTGCCTTGAATCTTGGACCGCTAGTGTTCTTTCTCATAAACACGAGTCTACGGCCGGCCTAGAGCGGTTTGAATAAACCTTGCGTTCAAAATCAGGGCAAATTTTGCGACGGGATGTAAGACGCCCTTGTGGGAAATTACACACACTAAAACTTTTCTGTAGGCCGCTATAAACAAGTCGTTTAAGCACTTATCAGGCAGGCACAAAAAACCCCGGATCAACCGGGGTTTTCTTCAAGCGTGTCGCAGGTCGCGAGGCTTAGCCTTTGTAGGCAGCAACCGACTTGGTGATCGCGGCGCGTGCAGCGTCAGCGCCGTCCCAGCCTTCGATTTTCACCCATTTGCCTTTTTCGAGATCTTTGTAGTTCGCGAAGAAGTGCTCGATCTGCTGGATCAGCAGGGCTGGCAGGTCGGTGTATTCCTTCACGTCCACGTACAGCTGGGACAGCTTGTCGTGTGGGACTGCGATGACTTTTGCATCGCCGCCGCCGTCGTCGGTCATGTTCAGGATACCGACCGGACGAGCGCGGATCACCGAACCTGGAGCAACCGGGTAAGGGGTTACAACCAGCACGTCCAGGGGATCACCGTCGTCAGCCAGGGTGTTCGGAATGTAACCGTAGTTGGCCGGGTAGAACATCGGGGTGGCCATGAAACGGTCAACGAACAGGCAATCGCTGTCTTTGTCGATTTCGTATTTGATCGGCGCGTGGTTGGCCGGGATCTCGATCGCGACGTAGATGTCGTTCGGCAGGTCTTTGCCAGCCGGAATCTTGCTGTAGCTCATTGGGCGTTGCCCCCGTTAGTTGACCAAAAACACTTGGCCGGATTGACCAAAAAGTGGCGGCGATTATAGGCATATTCTGCCGTGGACGCCACGTACCGGAAGTCGTGCAGACCTTTACTCGTGAGCCTGATAGACCGGGTCGGTGGCCTGAAGTTGCTTCAGGCGCGCCAACGGATCCTGGCGGTAGAAAAGCCGCAGCTGCGCATACACCTGTGGATAAGTCTCGTGCAGCAAGTCCGGAGCGCTGAAGAAGTACTCGCTGGTGACGGCAAAGAACTCGGCCGGGTTCTCGGCGGCATACGGGTCGATGGCGGTTTCGGCCTCCGGGTTGCGGTCGAGCTGGCGGTTGAGGTCGTCGTACGCCGCCTGCATCACCTCGGCCCAGTCGCTGACCCGCATGTCGGCATGCAGCGGCGGCAGGCCGTTGGCGTCGCCGTTGAGCATGTCGAGTTTGTGCGCCAGTTCGTGGATCACCAGGTTGTAGCCTTCCCAGCCACCACTGGCCATCACGCCGGGCCAGGCGAGAATGATCGGCCCTTGCTGCCAGGCTTCGCCGCTGTGTTCGCCGTCCCACTCATGTTCGACACCGCTGGCATCGCGATGGCGCTGGGGGCTGAGGAAGTCGTCGGGGTAGAGGACGATTTCGTGGAAACCCTGATACCAGTTCAGATCGCCGAGATGCAAAAGCGGCAATTGGGCCTGGGCGGCGAGCAGCAGGCGTTGTTCCTGGTGCAATTCGACGCCGGGCAGGGCGGTCAGGTGTTTGTCTTCGAGGAACAGCACGCTGGCTTCGCGCAGCCACTGGTCTTCAGCGGGACTGATGCCATCGAGAAAACTCAGATGATGGCGCACCCGCTGCCACAGTTCGTCGGCAATCGGGTGCCTGGCCAGAATGCGCCGGCGTCGCCAGGCGCTCAGCGACCACATCGGCTTAGTGCGATTGGGCTTTGGCGCCGCCGAAACGGCTGCGCACCAGACCGAGGATCATCGGAATCAGCGACAGCAGGATGATGCCGACCACCAGCAACGACAGGTTTTTCTTGATGAACGGTACGTTGCCGAAAAAGTAACCCAGGGTGACCAGACCGCCGACCCAGAGAATTGTCCCGAGGACACTGAAGCCGAAGAAGCGCGGGTAGGGCATTCTCGCCACGCCAGCGACGAACGGTGCAAAGGTACGGATGATCGGCAGGAAGCGCGCCAGCGTCACGGTTTTGCCGCCGTGCTTGTCGTAAAAGTCGTGAGTTTTTTGCAGGTAGTCGCGGCGGAAAATTTTCGAGTTCGGGTTGCTGAACAGCTTCTCGCCCGCCGTTCGTCCGATCACGTAGTTGGTGCTGTCGCCGAGGATCGCCGCCAGCATCAGCAGGCCGCCCAGCAGCACCGGGTCCATGCCGCCACCCGCAGCCACTGCACCGGCGATAAACAGCAAGGAATCACCCGGCAGGAATGGCATCACTACCAGACCGGTCTCGCAGAAGATCACCAGAAACAGGATGGCGTAGATCCATGGCCCGTAATTATTCACCAGCAGGTCGAGATAAACGTCGAGATGCAGGACAAGATCGAGCGGGTTGAAATCCATGGAGGCACCTGTGGTGACGGCCTGACTCGGCAGACCTGTGCGGATGACTTCGTGTAAGCCTACAAGCAGGTGTAGTTTTTCTTACAAGCCGGAAAGCTCGGGATTATACGGTTTGAGAGGTGAAAAGCGCGTTGGTTTTGTAGCGGGGGATGTCGGTGTGAATAAATGTCGGGTTGGCATTCATTTTGGGGAGGGAGTCTGCTCCCTCCCCGCAGGGCACTCCGCGATCAGAGCTCGTCGCTGATCGGCAGCACGTAGTTCTTGAACTCGGTGTCTTCCTTGAATCCGATGGATTCGTAGGTTTTCTGCGCCACTTCGTTGTCGGCACTGGTGGAGACGCGCATGCGCACGGCCTGGGTTTCCTTGGCCATTTTCTTCGCGGTGCGGATCAGGTTGTCGGCCACCAGCTGGCGGCGGGCGTCTTCGGCGACGTAGATGTCGTTGAGGATCCACACGCGCTTGAGCGACAGGGAGGAAAAGCTCGGATAGAGCTGGCAGAAGCCCATGAGCTTCTTGTCGTCGTCATCGGCGAGGGCCAGGTAGATCACCGATTCCTTGCGTCGCAGGCGCTTTTCGAGAAAGGCCCGGGACGAGTCCGGATAGGGCAGGGAGCCGTAGAACTCGCGGTACTTAACGAACAACGGGGTCAGCAAATCCAGGTGTTCGAGGGTCGCTTGGATAATCCGCATGGTAGGTCTCGTCCTTCAATTGGCTGTCTTCACGTGGGGCTGACGGCATCGGGAAACCTTGGGCGGCCGTGCGTCGATCCTGCCTCAAACCGGCGCAGAAAGGCAATGCGGAAACGGTTCAGGCTGGGGGCGGATCGAGTAGGAAATTACTCTTCATGTCTGCACCGGCTTCCGATTCCAGCGTCTGAACCTGCGCCTCGTCCTTCAGATTGACGCCCGACAGCTGTCGCCGACAGGCTTCGCGCATCAGGTACAGCAAGCGATGCGCCGCCATGCCGTAGCTGAGTCCTTCCAGCCGCACGTTGGAGATGCAATTGCGGTAAGCATCTGTGAGGCCGACCTTTGGATTGTAGGTGAAATATAACCCCAGGCTGTCCGGCGAACTGAGGCCCGGACGCTCTCCAATCAGCATCACGACCATTTTGGCGCCCAGCAACTGGCCGATTTCATCGCCAATCGCCACTCGACCCTGTTCCACCAGCACCACCGGCGCTGTTGACCATTCGTCGGCGCTCATCTGTTCTTCCAGGCGGGTCAGGAACGGCAGGGTATGCCGATGCACCGCCAGCGCCGAGAGACCATCCGCCACCACAATCACCAGATCCACGCCGCCCGGGTGCGCCTGGGCGTATTCGCGCAGGGTTTGCGCCGATTGATCGCTCAGCTTGCGCCCCAGATCCGGGCGTTGCAGGTAGCTGTTGCGATCTGCCGCCGCGCTGTGCAGCAGCAGACTGTCGCGCTGGCGCTCGGTCAGTTGGGCGCTGAGCCCGGCGTGATCGAACGGCAAATGCACGGCGTCCCGAGCCTGGGCGTGGGCGTACTGGAAATCCAGCTGTGCACGGGTCGGCAGGCTGGTGCCGGTACGACCGAGGGCAATGCGCGCCGGGGTCAGACGACGCAGCTCCAGCCACGGGTTTTGTGGATCGACGGGCGGTTTTTCCATCTGACTCATCCCAGTTGCGCCAAGGCCTGGCGGAAGGCCGGCGGCAGGTTGTTGCCGAAGCGGACCTTGCCGTCCGCCTGGGTGAAGATGCCCATGTTCGCCAGCCACTGCTCGAACTCCGGCGCCGGTTTCAGGCCCAGGGTCTGACGCGCATAGAGCGCGTCGTGGAACGAGGTGGTCTGATAGTTGAGCATGATGTCGTCGGAACCGGGGATGCCCATGATGAAGTTGATCCCGGCCACGCCGAGCAGGGTCAGCAGGGTGTCCATGTCATCCTGGTCGGCCTCGGCGTGGTTGGTGTAGCAGATGTCGCAGCCCATCGGCACGCCGAGCAACTTGCCGCAGAAGTGGTCTTCGAGGCCGGCGCGGATGATCTGTTTGCCGTTGTAGAGGTATTCCGGGCCGATGAATCCTACGACGGTGTTCACCAGAAACGGCTTGAAATGTCGCGCCACGGCGTAGGCCCTTGTCTCGCAGGTCTGTTGATCGACGCCGTGGTGGGCGTTGGCTGACAGCGCGCTGCCCTGGCCGGTTTCGAAATACATCAGGTTCTGCCCGAGCGTGCCGCGATTGAGGCTCAGGCCCGCTTCATAACCTTCCTGCAAGATGTTCAGGTTGATGCCGAAACTGGCGTTGGCCGCTTCGGTGCCGGCAATCGACTGGAACACCAGATCCAGCGGCACGCCACGGTTGATCGCTTCTATAGAGGTGGTGACGTGGGTCAGCACGCAGGCCTGGGTCGGAATGTCGTAGCGCTGGATGATCGCGTCGAGCATTTCCAGCATCGCGCAGATCGAGGCGATGCTGTCGGTGGCCGGGTTGATGCCGATCATCGCGTCGCCGTTGCCGTACAGCAGACCGTCGAGAATGCTCGCGGCGATGCCGGACGGTTCGTCGGTCGGGTGATTGGGTTGCAGCCTTGTGGATAACCGTCCACGCAGGCCGAGGGTGCCGCGAAACTTTGTGACCACGCGGATCTTCTGCGCCACCAGCACCAGATCCTGCACGCGCATGATCTTTGACACGGCCGCGACCATTTCCGGCGTCAGGCCGGGGGCGAGGGCGCGCAGGCTGGACTCGTCGGCCGCTTCGCTGAGCAGCCAGTCGCGAAAGCCGCCAACCGTGAGATGGCTGACGACTGCGAAGGCCTGTTTGTCATGGCTGTCGATGATCAGCCGGGTTACTTCATCGGATTCGTAGGGGATCAACGCTTCCTGCAGGAAATGCGTGAGCGGGATGTCGGCCAGCGCCATTTGCGCGGCCACCCGCTCGCCATCGTTGAGCGCGGCGACGCCCGCCAGGAAGTCCCCGGAACGTGCCGGGCTGGCCTTGGCCATCACGTCCTTGAGGCTGTCGAAGCGGTAGGTATGGGCGCCGACGGTATGGGCAAATGCGGCCATTGGGCGCGTTCCTCCTGAATGAATGCTTTTAGTGCGGGCACCGAGCCCGAGGCCCGATGCCGGTGCAGCTCAGTTAGCGTTTAGATACCTTCGAGCATAGCGTCTGCCGGGGCTTCGGAGCGTTGCTTGGCGGTCAGCTGGAAGTACAGGTAACCAGCAGCCATGAAACCAAGGAACACGCAGCCAATCAGCGTGTTGAACCAGGCCATCGCCACCAGACACACCACGGCCAGGAACAGCGCGATGGCCGGCACCACCGGATAGCCCGGCGCGCGGAAGGTGCGCTCCAGGTTCGGCTCGGTTTTGCGCAGTCTGAACAGGCTGAGCATGCTGATGATGTACATCACGATCGCACCGAACACCGACATGGTGATCATCGCCGCCGTCAGGGTCATGCCTTGCAGGTTGACCAGTCCGTCGCTGTAGATCGCCGCGATGCCGACCACGCCGCCGGCCAGGATCGCCCGGTGCGGGGTCTGGAAGCGCGAGAGTTTGGCCAGGCCTTTGGGCAGGTAACCGGCCCGGGCCAGGGCGAAGAACTGCCGCGAGTAGCCGAGGATGATCCCGTGGAAACTCGCTACAAGCCCGAACAGGCCGATCCACACCAGCATGTGCATCCAGGTCGAATTGTTGCCGACCACTGCTTTCATCGCCTGCGGCAACGGGTCGTTGATGTTAGACAGTTGACGCCAGTCGCCGACGCCGCCGGCCATCACCATTACGCCGATGGCCAGGAATACCAGGGTCAGGATGCCGCTGACGTAGGCCCGTGGAATGGTGCGTTTCGGGTCCTTGGCCTCCTCGGCCGCCATGGCCGCGCCTTCGATAGCGAGGAAGAACCAGATCGCGAAGGGAATCGCCGCGAAAATGCCCGGAATCGAGCCCATCGTGAACTCATTGGCGCCCGACCAGCCGTTGAGCACGAAGTTGCTGAAGCTGAAGCCCGGCGCAACCACGCCCATGAACACCAGCAGTTCGGCGACGGCGAGCACGGTCACCACCAGCTCAAAGGTCGCGGCGATGCTGACGCCGAGGATGTTCAGGGTCATGAACACGAAATACGCGCCGACCGCCGCGAGTTTGGGGTCGAGCCCCGGATATTGCACATTCAGATACGCGCCGATGGCCATGGCAATGGCCGGCGGGGCGAACACGAATTCGATCAGGGTGGCGATGCCGGCGATCAACCCGCCTTTCTCGCCGAACGCCCGACGGCTGTAGGCAAACGGCCCGCCCGCGTGGGGAATGGCGGTGGTCAGTTCGGTGAAACTGAAGATGAAACAGGTGTACATGGTCGCGACCATCAGGGCCGTGACCAGGAAGCCCAGGGTTCCCGCCGTGCCCCAGCCGTAACTCCAGCCGAAGTATTCGCCGGAAATCACCAGGCCGACGGCAATGCCCCAGAGGTGCAGGGTGCCGAGTGTGGGTTTGAGCTGTGTGGTGGAAGTCATAAGTCCTCTCTGTCTTTTTTATTGTTCGATCTGTTGGACTTTCGGGTGCAGCGGTTGAGTGGGTGGATGCTGTTCACGCAGCGGCAGTGTTCACGCAAATCCTGAATGACGGGTACGCAAGGCCCGTGCCAGAGCGGCCAGGCCAGGTATTGTCATCGGGATGAAAAGGGCGACACCGATTGTTCGGTGTCGCCCGGTTTTTTAGAAGAAGCCCAGCGGGTTGATGTCGTAGCTCACCAGCAGGTTTTTGGTCTGTTGGTAGTGGTCGAGCATCATCTTGTGGGTTTCACGGCCGACGCCGGACTTCTTGTACCCGCCGAACGCGGCGTGCGCCGGGTACAGGTGGTAGCAGTTGGTCCACACACGACCGGCCTTGATGGCGCGGCCCATGCGATAGGCGCGGTTGATGTCGCGGGTCCAGAGGCCGGCGCCCAGGCCGAACTCGGTGTCGTTGGCGATGGCCAGGGCTTCGGCTTCGTCCTTGAAGGTGGTGATGCTCACCACCGGGCCGAAGATTTCTTCCTGGAACACACGCATCTTGTTGGTGCCCTTGAGCAGGGTCGGCTGGATGTAATAACCGGAGGCCAGGTTGCCTTCGAGTTTTTCCACCTTGCCGCCGGTCAGCAGTTCGGCACCTTCGCCCTTGGCGATTTCCAGGTACGAAAGGATCTTGTCGAATTGCTGCTCGGATGCCTGGGCGCCAACCATGGTGTCGGTATCGAGTGGGTCGCCACGTTTGATCTGACTGACTTTCTTCATCACCGCTTCCATGAACTGCGGATAAATCGATTCCTGAACCAGTGCACGGGAAGGGCAGGTGCAGACTTCGCCCTGGTTGAAGAACGCCAGCACCAGGCCTTCGGCAGCTTTTTCAATGAAGCTCGGCTCGGCCTGCATGATGTCTTCGAAGAAAATGTTCGGCGACTTGCCGCCCAGCTCAACGGTGGACGGAATGATGTTTTCGGCAGCGCATTTCATGATGTGCGAGCCGACCGGGGTCGAGCCGGTGAAGGCGATCTTGGCGATGCGCTTGCTGGTGGCCAGGGCTTCGCCGGCTTCTTTGCCGAACCCTTGCACCACGTTGAGCACGCCCGGCGGCAGCAGGTCGCCGATCAGCTCCAGCAGTACGCTGATGCCCAGCGGGGTTTGCTCGGCAGGTTTGAGCACCACGCAGTTGCCGGCGGCCAGGGCCGGGGCGAGTTTCCACGCGGCCATCAGGATCGGGAAGTTCCACGGGATGATCTGGCCGACCACGCCCAATGGTTCATGGATGTGATAGGCCACGGTATTGCCGTCGATCTCGGCGGCGCTGCCTTCCTGGGCGCGCAGGCACCCGGCGAAATAACGGAAGTGGTCAGCGGCCAGCGGGATGTCGGCGTTGAGGGTTTCGCGGATGGCTTTGCCGTTGTCCCAGGTTTCGGTGATCGCCAGGGTTTCGAGGTTCTGTTCGATGCGGTCGGCGATTTTCAGCAGGATCAGCGAGCGCGCCTGAGCGGAAGTGGAACCCCAGGCATCGGCAGCGGCGTGGGCGGCGTCCAGGGCTTTTTCGATGTCTTCGGCCGTGGAGCGCGGGAATTCGGCAATCGGTTGGCCATTTACTGGCGAGGTGTTGGTGAAGTACTGACCTTTGACAGGCGCGACGAACTCGCCGCCGATGTAGTTACCGTACTTGCTCTTGAACGAGACTTTGGCGCCTTCAGTACCGGGGTGAGCGTAACGCATGATGTTCTCCTTGGCTGTTGTACTTATCAGAGAGACGCGCATGAGCGCTTGCTATAAGCGTAGAGCAAAGGTCGGGCCACTGCCGTGCAGGTCAGGCAAATCAAGGCCTTGCGTGATTTCTGTCGGACAAGTGGCAAGCGTCTGTGACGGTATCGGTACAGCCCGGGTGACAGTTTGTACCGCTTCTGGCACAACCCGTGACCGGGCGGTCTTGCCAGCATTGCAAAGACCGGTTGGCTGGAGGATGCTGGGCACCACTTCACGCATGGGCCGATGAGCCTCGGGGAGAATAATAAGAAATGCACGACAACCATTTGAGTCGCCATGCCCAACAGGTTCTCACCGTCACCCAGGGCAAGCCGCACCTGCATGGCCCCGGTGCCGACCCGTCGATTGCCCGCTCGTGGCTGCGTTGTCTTGAGGACTATCACCTCGACCCGGCCCTGACCATGGCGCCGACCGTGCTCGAACACGGTCGGGTTCTCGAAAGCCGCGAACGGTTGCAGCAGGTGTTGCAGATTGCCGGCAATGAAATGAGCAGCCTTCATCAACAACTCTCCGGCGCCGGGCATGCGGTACTGCTGACCGACGCGCGCGGGGTGATCCTCAACTGCGTCACCGCCCCCGCCGAACGCAAGATTTTCGAACGCGCCGGCCTGTGGCTGGGTTCTGACTGGAGCGAGGCCTGCGAGGGCACCAACGGCATCGGCACCTGCCTGGTGGAACGTCAGGCCCTGACCATCCATCAGGACGAACACTTTCGCGGCCGCCACACCGGCCTGACCTGCTCGGCGAGCCCGGTGTTCGACCCGCACGGCGAACTGCTGGCGGTGCTCGACGTTTCTTCGGCTCGGCATGACGTCTCGCGGCAGAGCCAGTTCCACACGATGGCGCTGGTCAATCTGTCGGCGAAGATGATCGAGAGCTGCTATTTCCTGCGCTGTTTCGATAACCAATGGCTGTTGCGATTCCATCTTCAGGCCGAGTCTGTCGGGCTGTTCAGCGAAGGGCTGCTGGCGTTTGACGGGGAAGGGCGGATCAGTGCGGTCAATCAGAGTGCATTGAACCTGCTCGGGCACATCCGTGGCGGCTTGCTCGGTAAACCGGTTGAGGCGTTTTTCGATTGTTCGCTGGATGAATTGCTCGGGCGCGCCAGTGCCAATGCCAGCGCCAGTTGGCCGTTGCGTACCCGCGATGGGCGGCATCTGTTTGCGGTGCTGCGCGGCGAAACCCGTCGGCCGCTGCCAGCAGTACCGGCTCCGGCGCCTGTGGAAGCGCCGCGTCTTGCGGGCATTTGCCTTGGTGATGCGGCGTTGCAGGCGGATTTCCGTAAGTCATTGCGAGTGTTCGAGCGTGACGTGCCGCTGCTGATCAACGGCGAAACCGGCTCCGGCAAGGAAGCATTCGCCAAGGCTGTGCACAACGCCAGTCAGCGCGCCGGCAAAGCGTTCGTTGCTCTCAACTGCGCGGCAATTCCCGAAAGCCTGATCGAGAGCGAACTGTTCGGTTATCGCGGCGGCAGTTTCACCGGTGCGCGCAAGGACGGCATGCGCGGCAAGTTGCAGCAGGCCGATGGCGGCACGCTGTTCCTCGATGAAATCGGCGACATGCCGCTGGCACTGCAAACCCGGCTTTTGCGGGTGCTCGAAGACCGGCAAGTGGTGCCGATCGGCGGCGAGCCGGAAGCGGTCAACGTGCGGATCATCAGTGCCACCCACCGCAATCTGCTGGAACGGGTTGGCGATGGCAGTTTCCGGGAAGATCTTTATTACCGGCTCAACGGGCTGGAAGTGGCGCTGCCACCGTTGCGCGAGCGCAGTGACAAGTCGCAGCTGCTGGATTTTCTGCTGGCCGAAGAGGCGGGCGGGGAAGCGATCCTGATCGACGAAGCGGCGCGCCTGGCGTTGCTCGGGTTCAACTGGCCGGGCAACGTGCGGCAGATGCGCAATGTGCTGCGCACGCTGGCGGCGCTGTGCGATGAAGGGCGGATCGGGCTGGAGGATTTGCCGGCGATGTTTCGGCAGGTGCAGCCGTTGCTGGTAAAAACCGATGAATCGTCATCTGAACATCCGCTGGAAGATGCCGAGCGGCTGGCCTTGCTCAATGCGCTGGAGCACACGCGCTGGCACATGACCCACACGGCGCAGCAACTGGGTGTCAGTCGCAATACGCTTTATAGAAAACTGCGCAAGCACGGGATTGCCCGAACCGCCTGAATACTCCTGCCGATCGTTCCCACGCTCTGCGTGGGAACGCCTCCCCGGACGCTCCGCGTCCGCTTTTGGACGCAGAGCGTCCTGTGCTGCATTCCCACGCAGAGCGTGGGAACGATCATGTCGTGTGATCAGCTAAAGAGTGCGATTTCCCCCTCCCTGCGCTAACCTGCGGCCATGTTTTACGAGGTCGACTATGCACATTCATATTCTGGGTATCTGCGGGACTTTCATGGGCTCGATGGCGGTTCTGGCCAAAGAGCTGGGCCATCACGTGACTGGCTCCGATGCCAACGTCTATCCGCCGATGAGCACCCAGCTCGAAGCCCAGGGCATTCAGCTGACCCAGGGTTACGACCCGGCGCAGCTTGATCCGGCACCTGATCTGGTGGTGATCGGTAACGCCATGTCCCGCGGCAATCCGGCAGTGGAATATGTGCTGAACAAAGGCCTGCCGTACGTCTCCGGCCCGCAGTGGCTGGCCGACCATGTGCTGCAAGGGCGCTGGGTGCTGGCGGTTGCCGGTACGCACGGCAAGACCACCACCAGCAGCATGCTCGCCTGGGTGCTGGAGCATGCCGGCATGAGTCCGGGCTTCCTGATCGGCGGCGTGCCGCAGAATTTCTCGGTGTCGGCACGTCTGGGCGGCACGCCGTTCTTCGTGATCGAGGCCGACGAATACGACAGCGCGTTCTTCGACAAGCGTTCGAAGTTCGTCCACTACCGTCCGCGCACCGCGATCCTCAACAACCTTGAGTTCGATCACGCCGACATCTTCCCTGATCTGCCGGCCATCGAACGTCAATTCCATCACTTGGTGCGAACCATCCCGAGCGAAGGCCTGGTGATTCACCCGACCACCGAACCGGCCTTGCAGCGCGTGATCGAGATGGGCTGCTGGACCCCGGTACAAACCACCGGTGCCGGCGGTCAGTGGCAGGTCAAGTTGCTGAAAGACGACGGCTCGGCGTTCGAAGTGATGTTCGAAGGCGTGTCCCAAGGCGTGGTCGAGTGGGAACTGACCGGTCAGCACAACGTTGCCAACGCCTTGGCGACGTTGGCCGCTGCGCGTCACGTCGGTGTTGTGCCATCGATGGGCATTGCCGGGCTGAGCGCATTCAAGAGCGTCAAACGCCGGATGGAGAAAGTCGCGGAAGTGCGCGGCATCACCATCTACGACGACTTCGCCCACCACCCGACCGCGATTGCCACCACCCTCGACGGCCTGCGCAAACGCATTGGCGATGCGCCGCTGATCGCGATCATCGAACCGCGCTCCAATTCGATGAAGCTCGGCGCCCACCGTGACGGTCTGCCGGACAGCGTGGTCGATGCCGATCAGGTGATCTGGTACGCCCCGGCCAACCTCGGCTGGGATCTGGCAGGCACCGCCGCACTTTGCACCGTGCCGTCGATTGTCAGCGACTCGCTGGAAGGCATCATTGAACGCGTGAAGAGCCAGGCCCAGCCCGGCACCCACGTGGTGATCATGAGCAACGGCGGCTTCGGCGGCCTGCACGGCAAACTCGCCGAGGCGCTGAAATGAACACGCGTCTGGCGAGCAATGGCCCGGAACGCATCACGCTGGCGATGACTGGCGCGTCCGGCGCCCAGTACGGCTTGCGCCTGCTGGATTGTCTGGTGCGCGAGGATCGCGAGGTGCATTTCCTGATCTCCAAGGCCGCGCAACTGGTGATGGCCACCGAGACCGACGTGTCGCTGCCGGCCAAGCCGCAAATGATGCAGGCGTTCCTCACCGAATACACCGGCGCGTCCGCCGGGCAGATCCGCGTGTACGGCAAAGAAGACTGGATGTCGCCAGTGGCCTCGGGCTCCGGTGCCCCGGCCGCCATGGTGGTGGTGCCGTGCTCGACCGGCACCTTGTCGGCCATTGCCACCGGCGCCTGCAACAATCTGATCGAACGGGCGGCGGACGTGACGTTGAAGGAGCGTCGCCAGTTGATTCTGGTGCCGCGCGAAGCGCCGTATTCGAGCATTCACCTGGAACACATGCTCAAGCTGTCGAACATGGGCGTGACCATCCTGCCGGCCTCGCCGGGTTTCTATCACCAGCCGCAGACCATCGATGATCTGATCGATTTCGTGGTGGCGCGGATTCTCAATCTGCTGGGCATTCCCCAGGACATGCTGCCGCGTTGGGGCGAACACCATCTGAGCAGCGATGAATAAGCTGCTGGCGTCTGTGCTGTTGATGGCGCTGGCGCTGCAACTGACCGGCTGCGCCACGGCGCGCACGCTGGATGCCGCCAAGCCCGGTGCGCCGGTGGTGTATTCCGGTACGCGGCTGGATCTGTATGCGATGAATGGCGGATGTTGCGCGATGGACCGATTCGGCGCCGAGGCGCCGAGTTACCCCGGTGTGGATCTGCCGGCCAGCGCATTGCTCGATACGCTGCTGTTGCCGTTGTCGTTGCTGACGGTGATCGGTGTAGGGTTTCAGGCGACTGGCGGGTTATGAAAATCAATGGCACGACCCCGCAGGGGCGTGGCATTGAAGTTCCCTACAACGTGATCGTTTCGGGCGGAAAGGCGATGTCGTCGGAGAATATGTCCTGTCCTGCCGGCAATTCGATAACGCGTTTGCCGGCATTCGCCACTTCATCGATCAACCCGTCATATTCGTCCCGGTTCAATTCTCCTGCCCGTGTGCGGGCTTCGATGACGTCTGCAGGGTTCTGATCTGATCCCGTGGCGTGTGTCAGCGCCTGCAAATGGATATCTTCCACTGTCGCCGCGCGGGTCATGCCTGAGTTGACCAGCCAGACGCGCCTCGACGTGAAACCGATCGACGACATCGAAACATGCCCCTCCATTTTCATGCTCGGGAACCACGTTTTGCCGTCCGCGGGGCTTCGTTCGAGCCGCGTCGGGTTGTAGACGCGATTGTCCTGTCCCGCAACGACTTCCACATTGCGGGTATCGAGCAGGTAGCAAAACCGGATGCGTTGAGCGGGGGGCGTCGAAGTGCCGCTGGTTGTCTGGTGCGCCTCTATGCCCGTCACTCCTCTGGTTTCATTCGCAAAATCCATGGCGGTCTTCAGGCTGAACATTGCACTGACGGGTGTCTCGCTTGTTGCGCCCACGGCCGATACCACGCGTGGGACCATGGCCCCGGGCCGGGCTATTTCGAAAGGTGTCCGGTCATCCACTTTGAACACGGCAGGAATGTCGGTTCTGTACAGATAATTGTGCGTGTTGCGCTTGAAGCCGCTGAGCCGCAACAGCTCCTGAAAGAAGGGTTCGGTCAGACTCGCCTTCAGCAGGCTGGTGCCTTCTCCCTGATTTCTCAGCTGGATGATTTCAGCATCGATTTCCGGCAGAAACGGTTCGAAGAGTTTTTCGTTGGTTACCAGCCGGGTGCGATCCTGATAGGTCTTGACCCACCCTGGCATTTCATCATTGATCAGGTTCTTGAACTGCCCTGTCGGCGACAGCTCTTTGCACAGTCGTATTAGTTGCTGGACGGAAAGATTGTAGGGCTGGAACCGGGCGAGGATTTGCTCTCGTGTTTTGAGCGGAGAATCAGGGTTGGTCCACAGCCGCAGGTAGTCGATCAGCTGTTCACGCTGGGAAGGGTATTCCCGTTGTTTGACCCAGGCAGGCGGTTTCTGATGGAGCGCAACGTCCTGACGAAAGCGCACGATGTCGGGTCCTTCGATCCTGTAAAGGTTCCAGATGTCGATGTCCCGCCAGAACGGGCGCAGAACATTCTCTTTGTAGATCGGATAATCGGTGGCTTTGACGACAATCAGGCTGGCGCCTTCACGAAACGCCAGTTGGGTGAGAGGTCCATGATTGTCATTCAGGCCAGGCTTGCGCTGCATTTCGACATAACCATGGAAATTCGACTTGTCGAGATCCCAGGTGTAGTGGCGCTGATCACCGTAGGCAATCATGGCGTCCGCTGTCCCGGACGTGTCGGGTGTTGATGGGCGTGGAGAGGGCGAGCCGGGTGTTGGCGGGCTTGGCAATGGCGTTTGTGGGCCAGATGGGCTGCGGTGCAAGGTGACGGACTGGAGGTGTTCTGCCCATTGGGCTGGCGTGCGGTTCTGATGGTTCAGCAGGCTGTTGAACAGGCCGCGATCCATGTCCATGCCAGACCAGCGGTATAGCTCGTCAAACAGGTAGGCGTTTTCCATCCGTTGTGTCCGAACGGTAGCCCATAGAGGTTTCTTGCCGGTGCTGTGCGCTTCGCTGCGGAAACGGGTGATTTCTGCGCCCTGTATCCCGTAGAAATCCCAGATATCGCGGTCTGTCCAGGCTGTTAACAGTTCGGCTGGCTGATCGATTCGCGAGGCGGAAGGCTCGACACTGACAAACGAGCCGCTTTCGTCCATGAATGCATGATGCAGCGGCGGCCCGACCTCGTCGGTCCGGCGCATTTTTCGGTGCAGGACCACATAGCCATGGTGATTGTTGGCCTTCTCGTTCCATACGTAATGTTGGGTGTCGACGTAAATCGGTGCAGCGTTCGGTTGCGTCCGGGCCGGTCCCTGCAGGTGGTGCTGTGCTGGGTTATCGTCGGTATTGTCTGCCTGCCGGTGTACCGTGGACTCGAGGGGCTGACTGTTAATCCGCGGCTCAGCGACCCGCCAGGTATTGCTTTCGGGGTCGAATTGCAGGATGGGGCCCGAGGGCTGCGCTTCCTGTGACCGCATGGCTCGGTAGGTGCCGAGGCCTTCGTCCCAGGCCACCATGACCGTCGTGGTCGTGGTGTATTGCACCTCGGCATAAATGCGCCCCCTGTGAACCCGCAACCCTTCGGTGTTGACGGCAGGCAATAGCGTTCGCAATTGCGTCGGCAACTCGTACTGACGGATCGATCCGCTCGCGTGTGGGTTGCTGGGTGATCCTCCTTCGGTGTCTCCAGCCGGGTGGGTCAGATCCTGAATCTGTATCGCGGGCAATGTGTCACTTGAAGAGTGGGGTGCAGGCGCCTCCGTGGGGCGGCTGACGCTGTCTGTTTCCGGGAATCGAATCAAACCCGGAAAATCATGACGCTGAGTCAACGACGTTTCCGGAGTCCTGTCGAGGGTGGGGGTATTTTTGCTGGTGCCTTTCGACGTTTTTGTTTGCGGTGCCATCAAGGAATCCTTTCATTGATTGCCTGACGTGCTGTGGTGTCATCCCGTGGCGGAATGGCCGTAGACGCAGGTGTGCTGGAGGGCACGTTATCCATGAAAGGGAAGGGGCACGTAGTAGATAGTTACTACACGCGGGTTGATTCGATTCACTTCATTTCGAATGTCGGCCAGTTCACGCAAGATCCTCGGGCTTCATTGGAAATGGTTACCCGGGATCCGCGTTGAACCGCTGTGGCGAGTGAGCTTACTTGCCGAGTTTTCTCAGTTCGTCCGACTCGACAATCCGCACGCCATCCTGCTCCTCCAGCGCCAGGCGCCACATGGCACGGGCCAGTTGGCAGGCTTCGATGCCACGGTATTTGCCGGGAATCAATTTAGAGAATGGCGCGGCGAGCTGTTCGCCCAGACGGGGCTCGCTGCGTTCGCCGAGCAACAGCGATGGCCGGCAGATGGTCAATTGCGGCCAGTCCTGCGCGCGCAATGCGTATTCCATCTCGCCTTTGACCCGGTTGTAGAACACCGAGGACCGGCGATCGGCCCCCAAGGCGCTGATCACGATCAGGTGCCGTGCGCCCATTTCCCGCGCGCGTTTGGCGAACGCCACCACCATGTCCAGATCCACGGCGCGAAACGCCTCTTCGGAGCCGGCCTGTTTGATGGTGGTGCCGAGGCAGCAATAGGCAATGTCGACCCGACCGGCCAGTTGCGGCAGGAAGGTCTGCGGATCACCGACCGGGTTTTCCAGATGCGGGTGTTCGGCCAGCGGCCGGCGTGAGGGGGCAAGGACGCGGCTGATCGTCGGCTCGTTGAGCAGGCGGTCGAGCAGATGTTCACCGGTCAATCCGGTGGCTCCGGCAAGCAAGACATGCTGAGGCGTCAAGTACATAGTGTCTCTCCCTTGATACTGTTCAGCTTAGTTGCTCTTTATCGCTCCGTCGTTCAACGCAGCACTTTGCAATGCTTTTCTCGCTTGCTGTTTACGCAGCAGTTGCCAATGTGCCAGTACGGTTTTCGGCGCCCAGATCTGCGGTTCAGAGGCTTCGAAGTTGTCCGCCAGTTCGCGCTCGGCGACGGTGGCCTTGGCCAGCCTGAAGGCTTGCTCCAGGTCGTCGGTCTGGTTCAGCGCCTGGGCAAACAGGGCATCGCCGAAGTAGGTGAAGTTGGCCTCCTCGGAGCAGCCGAACGACACGCGGTCGGCGCGCGAGGCGGTCATGATCAGCGTGCGTTCGTCCTTCAGCGCGGGAATGAAACCACCGGAATAGCACGAGGAGATGACAATGATCTTGTCGCGATTCTTCAGCGGTGCAAGCACGGCGGCGAGTTCGTCGGCGGGCAGGTCGGCCAGTTCCATGCGCGGCTGGTCGAGCACCAGTTCGTGCTCGGCGGTGCCGTGGCTGGTCAGGTAGATGAACACCAGATCTTCCGGGCCACTGCGTTCGGCGAGGGTCAGGG
Source organism: Pseudomonas sp. GM25 (assembly GCF_000282255.1). NCBI lineage: Bacteria > Pseudomonadati > Pseudomonadota > Gammaproteobacteria > Pseudomonadales > Pseudomonadaceae > Pseudomonas > Pseudomonas sp. GM25. The sequence goes on from NZ_AKJQ01000063.1 coordinate 37,316, forward strand.
CTGCGCGGCGCAGGTTTTCGCGGGTGGCCATCGGCCGGTCGCCGAGGTGGTCGCGATGGTTGACCAAGCGGATCTGGCCAAACGCGCCGAAACGGCTGGTGAGCATGTTGGCCACGTAATCGGATTCACGCAGGAACACGCTCTGTTTGCCGTCGCCGCCGAGGGTCAGGGTGTACAGCTCCACCGCAGGGGTCGAGATCGGCACATTGGCCAGCGCTTCATCGAGCAGGCGACCCTGGGCCAGCAGGCCGAGTTCGAGGGTGTCCGGCAGCAACTTGCCGTCGGCATCGCGTACCCGCTGGCCGTTGATCCAGGTGCCGCTGAGTACCGTGCCGTCAGTCAGCACCAGCGTGCCCCGGCCCGCGTAGCTGTCGCTGTCGAACCCGCCGACGTAGAAACTGCCATCGGACAGGTTCAGGCGGCCCTGGCCGCTGAAGCGCCAATCATTGAAGTAACCGATGTAGTGGCTGCCGTCGGCGCCGATCAGTTCGCCCTTGCCGGTCAGCGCGCCTTCCTTGAACTGCCCGAGCCAGACATCGCCGTCGGCATTTTCGTAGCGGCCCTTGCCGTGCAGTTGATTGTTCTTGAAACCGCCGACGTAGATGTCGCCGTCGGCACTGTTGAAGGTGCCGTTGCCTTCGAGCTGGCCGTTGACGAAATGGCCGGTGAACTGATTGCCGCTGGCATCGCCGCGCTGGCCTTCGCCGTTGGGTTTGCCGTGGGCGAACTGGCCCTGATAGGAGCTGCCGTCGTCCAGCTCGAGGCGACCGAGCCCGGAATACTGGTCGGCCTTGAATTCGCCGCGATAAGTCATCGCGTTTTCTTTGAGGGTGCCTTCGCCGTCGCGCCGGCCCAGCTTGAAACCGCCGGTGTAGCTGCCGGCCGTGGTGGTCAACGTGCCCTGGCCGTCGAACAGCCCTTGCTGGAAGTTGCCGCGATAGACCTCGCCATTGCTGCCATGCCATTCGCCCTGGCCATGCCATTGCCCCTTGTCGAACGCCCCGGCGTACCAGCTGCCGTTGGGGTAGTCGACCCGGCCCTGACCTTGCAGCAAGCCATCGACCAGTTCACCGCGATAGCGGCCGCCGTCGGGCAGGCGCGCATCCGGCGGCAACAGCGATTCGCCGTCGCCACACGCGGCCAGCAACAGGGTCAAGGCAAGGGGAGCAAGAGGAGCGAATGAGCGCATAGCGGGATCCGGGCAATTAGGCGACCGAGTATGCCGCAGCTATGTGACCTTATACAGCCGGCAGGGAGGAGCGGATGCGAAACAGCGTGAGCCGCTTCGCATCCAGGCGCTTAAACGAAGCAGAGCGACAGCGGTTCGGCGATGTAGGCCGGTTTGTCCGAGCCTTCGATCTCCAGGGTGGCGGTGGCCTTGAGCAGCCACTGGCCAGGTTTTTTCTCGGTCACTTCACCGAGGTCGACCTTGAGCCGGACCTTGGAATTGACCTTGACCGGTTGGATGAAACGCACGCTGTCCAGGCCGTAGTTGACCACCATCTTCACGCCTTGCGGCAGGATCAGGATGTCTTCCATCAGTTTTGGGATCAGCGACAACGACAGGAAACCGTGTGCAATGGTGCTGCCAAATGGCGTTTGCGCGGCTTTGACCGGGTCGACATGGATGAACTGGTAATCCCCGGTGGCTTCGGCGAACAGGTTGATGCGCTCCTGATCGATGGTGAGCCATTCGGAACGTCCGAGTTCCTTGCCGACATAATCTTTGAGCTCTGCAACTGGAACATAGGGCATTGAGACTCTCCTTGGGTTCATCGGTTTTATAGTTTTTCAGGTGGGGGATTTGACCGCCCTGCGAACCACTGTAGATCATCATGGCGATTTGCTCAGGTCAACCGACCATGCTTTTGGCGAATGCCGATCCATAGCGCAGGCGTGCTTATAATGCCCGGCCCGTGCTTGGCGGGATGTCGGACGGAGATGACGGATGTTGCTACGCGGCCTGACCATGCTGGTGCTGTTTCAATTGCTCGGCACGGCCCTCAATCATTTGCTGTTGCCGGTACTGCCGGGGCCGATCATCGGCCTTTTGCTGTTGCTGGTATTTCTGATCGTACGCGGTGAAGTCGGCGAGCCGTTGAACCTCGCCGCCGGCAGTCTGCTGCGTTATCTGCCATTGCTGCTGGTGCCGCCGGCGGTGGGCGTGATGGTCTACGCCACGGCGATAGCCGCGGATTTCTGGGCCATCGTCGGTGCGCTTGTGGTCTCGTTGATTCTATCGATGGCCTTCGCCGGCGTGCTGATGCAACGGCTGGTCAAGCGTCACGCGCCGCATTCGGAGGAATCCTGATGCTGTTCGACTGGCAAGGTGCCTGGGCGTCGGTGATTCACCATCCGCTGTTCGGCATCGGCATCACCCTCGGTGCTTATCAACTGGTGCTGGCGGCGTTCGAGAAAACCCGCTGGATCTTTCTGCAACCGGTGCTGGTCTCGATGCTGCTGGTGATCGGCGTGCTGGTCGGCTGCGGCCTGACCTACGCCGAGTACCGCAAGAGCACCGAGATCCTCAGCATTCTGCTGGGCCCGGCGACCGTGGCACTGGCGGTGCCGCTGTATCTGAATCTGCGGCGCATCCGTCAATTGTTCTGGCCGATTTTTACTACGCTGGTGATAGGCGGCGTGGTCGCCACGGGCATGGGCGTGGCGCTGGGCTGGTGGTTCGGTGCCGATCACATGATCCTGATGACCATGGCGCCCAAGTCGGTGACCTCGCCGATCGCCATGCTGGTGGCCGAGCAGATCGGTGGCGTCGCGGCTCTGGCAGCGGTGTTCGTGTTGATCACCGGGGTGATCGGCGCGATCTTCGGCCCGGCGCTGCTGACCCGCCTCGGCGTGCACAGCCCGGAGGCGCGCGGCATGGCGCTGGGCATGACGGCGCATGCAGTCGGCACGTCGGTGGCGTTGCAGGAAAGCGATGAGTGCGGCGCCTTCGCGGCGCTGGCGATGAGTCTGATGGGCGTGGCCACGGCGGTGTTCCTGCCGTTGGCGGTGTCGATGGTGGTGTAAGGAAATGTCTATGAGTCTGCCGCTTTTTCCGCTGAACACGGTGCTGTTTCCCGGCTGCAATCTGGATTTGCAGATCTTCGAGGCGCGCTATCTGGACATGATCGGCCGCTGCATGAAACAGGGCGGCGGGTTCGGTGTGGTGTGCATCCTTGAAGGCAGCGAAGTCGGCGTCGCGCCGGAAGGTTTCGCCATGGTCGGCTGCGAAGCGCGGATCACCGATTTCCAGCAGCAGGACAACGGACTGCTGGGTATACGGGTGCAGGGCGGGCGCCGGTTCATTGTGCAGCGCACCGAGGTGCAACGCGATCAATTGATCGTGGCCGAGGTCGAGTGGCTTGACGAAGAACCCGAGCAACCGTTGCAGGATGAGGACGCCGATCTGGTGGCGCTGCTCAAGGCCCTGGCCGAGCACCCGATGGTCGAGGCGCTGAACATGGGCATCGAAGCGGCGGGGCAGCAATCGCTGGCCAATCAGCTGGCGTATTTGCTGCCGTTCGCCGAGGAAGACAAGATTGACCTGCTGCAACTCGACGACCCGCAGCAGCGACTGGATGCGATCCAGGCGCTGCTCGATGAGTTGCAGGGCGAGTTGTTCGCTTAAGACTCAGCCCGGTTATTCCGGCCAGACGATGTCGTTGGAGAACCAGTCCCTGCCACCTGGAAATGCAAGGATCGGCTTGCCGGCCTTGGCCACCGCATCGATCAAGGCATCGTATTCACGTTGATTGGCCACACCGCTGTGGGTCCGCGCCTCAATGTCATTGCCGATGTAGCTGCTCTGGGCTTCAGCGGCGACGTCGTCGACTTTCGCCGCACGGGTGAAGGTCGAGTCGAGCAGCCACAGACGCTCTGATTCGATGCCCCGCTTCGACGTGGAAATCAGGGCTTCGAGTTCGTCTTCGGGAAACCAGGCATTCTTTTCCCGTGCCGCCAGATTGAGCAAATGGTTCTCCTCGTTGAGAACCACCTCCATCCTTCGCGTATCAATGACGTAAGAGAAGATGAACTGCTGATCGTGACGGATCGTCTCGTAATTGCGTTCGGTGTCCAGTTCGATGTCTGACGCATCGGACCATTCGTTATCGGAGTTCCCCGACTCGTTGTCCGATTCACCCGGTTTTTTGCCGGGGTATTTGTTTCTCTGACTGTTGTAACGCAGGTACTCCGGATCGGGAGCCTTGGTGCCCCTGGCGCCATACCTCTTGACCAGCTTGTGGCTGACCGTGGCACTGATCGGTTTTTCGGTCGTTGCGCCGCGCGGGTGTTTCAAGCGCGGCAGCATGCGTCCGTCGTTGTAGAGCTCGAAAGGCGTGCGTTCATCGGCCCTGAACAGGCCCGGAATATCCGTGCGGTACAGGCAGTCGCTGCTGTTGCGCAGGTAACCGAGTCGGGTCAGAAAAGCATCGAGAAATTCGCGGGTGACGCTTTTGTCGAAGTCGACCAGGTCGCTGCGCAGTGTTCCGTTCCTCACAGGCAGTAGCAGCGGTTCGATTTCCTCCTGCAGTTGATCGAAGCGGGTCGGATCGTTCTCGTCCCGGGAGCGTAAGTGATGCTGCTCGGCCCACTCCGGCATCACCCGGGGATTGGCGGTCAAATCATTGTGCAACTGGATGTGTTGCCGTGGTGACAGATTGTAGGCGCGCAAAAAATCGACGCGCTGGCCGAGCGTCATCAGTGGATACATCGTGAGCAACGAGTCGTTCAGCAGTCGGGTGGTGGCTTCATGCGCCGACAAAGGCGAGGTCAGCGCTTGTTTGGCTGGCACCGGCGTATCAACGGCACTGACCTGGGAGTGGGGGCGTTTCAAGGGATTATGTGAGGCCGGGCTCCAGGTCGATTCACCGGTATTTCTGTAGAGCGCCGGCCCGGGAGACAACTTTTTGTAAAGATCCATTGCCCGATAGGTGCCCAGGTTCGCATCGAATTCCACATAGACCGTGCCGCTGTCTTTCACATCGACGAACGCGCGGCCGACGATGTAGCGCAGACCCTCCTCGTTGGCCGGTTGCAGGTTGCGCAGCAATCCGGGGTTCAAACGGTAACTGTCCAGGCCGGTCGACGTTTCACGGGAAGCGACCGGCAGGTCAGACACTTCGGTTTTCGGCAATCCGGGTGTGTCCGCGAGAGGCGGGGTGTGTCCCGGGTTTCGCTGATGCGCGGCCGTCAGGTCTGGCAACGAATGTGGTAGCTGCGGGTCTGGAGCTTGCGGTCGCAATCGTGGGAGTTCAGCAAGCGAGTCGGCGGCCGTATTGCCTTTGGAAAAGCCTGGCGGCGAGGGTGGTTTTGGTCGCATGGTGTCATTCCTTGACGATGATCAGGTGCTCGGCAGATATCGAGCGGAACGCAGTGGTTTCGCTGCTCCAGACGTTGGTGGCAACGTTGTAGGAGATCTTGCCGGCAGCGGTTTCGCTCAGGCGAATGTGGTGAACCGACACTTCGTCGGACTCAAGCTCTTCACGCAGTTGATGCTCATGAACGTCCTGGGCGATGGCCTGAACCGATGGGTAGGCTCGGGCATCGATGGCGCACAGACCGATCACCTCGAACAGTGCATTGATCCGATAACGGTTTCCCGAGGAGACCACGACTTCGATGGTTTCCAGTGGCAGCAGCGGATCGTTGCTGTCCGGCAGTTGAATCCGGATGCTGCCGATTCTGAGCAGGTTGTCTTTGATGGCGAGGTCGCGGTGGCTGATCTGCTCCTCCAGATGTTGTGTGTGAATGAGCCAGGTGGAAGAACCCGAGATCTGGGCATCTGCGTCTGCGGTGGACAGCCGGATGGACGTTGCGCTGGCGGGAAACAGTTCATAGCTGGACGATCGTCCCTCCAGCCAATAGGTCGCGTTGTGCTCGGCTGCCTGAAAGTCGACCCGCTGCGGGGTTGCCTTCAACGTGCGTTTCTCGACTGAGGGGCGGACGAACATATACCGACCGGCTCGCTCGCGCAGCGCGGTGCGGCTTTGCACAACCGTATAACCCGGGTTCCTTGCGTCGTTTAGATACGTGGGACGTGGAAAGTCGAGGTGATAGGAAATCCCGTCTCGCATGACCAGCGTCATCGGGTGAATCATCTGCCAGCCAGAGGCCAGGATTCCGGCTCCCATGTCGCGTTTCTTGCCCGGTTTTTCTCTTGCAGCACCGTGCAACGAGAGCAGGCCACCACCCTCGTGGAACGTGAGGGTGTGGTGAATGTCCGTGTAGCTGAGCTGCGTGAATGCATTTGGCCGTGTTTTGGTAACGGTATAAATCGCCCGGACTTCATCGATCTCCGTGCTGTCGCGGTCGACGTACAGAGTGCTTCGGGTCGGATTTTCGTGTGGTGTTGCCATCAGGATTGCGTGACGGATCTGGCGCGAGATGAAGTAATACGAGTGCGGTTTGTTCGAGATCCTGAAGGGATGATCGTTGACCGGCACCGGCGAGGTTTTCGTCGTGCCGACGGTCAGAACGGTAACTTTCACGGTCAGGTCGGCCAGGTCCGGGGTATCGGCAGGCCACGCCGGCTGCAAGTGGTAGCCGTCCTGTGTAATGAACGTCCATTTGTCGTTGCGCAGGGTGCGTTTGCCATCGACCGTCCGGTACACCGCCTCCAGCACCAGTTCCCGCCTTGGCGACCGGATGTCGTCGTCGCGCAGGGATTCAATGACCAGCGCGTCATTGCGTACGTACCAGCGCTGGATGGCTTCGAGTGTCACGCCCAGATAGACCTTGCTCGGTTCCTGGCCATCTTCGTGCAGTGAAACCTTGAGACAGTCAGGGGCAATTTCATAGGTATCGCTACCGCTGCCGCCGTCGACCGTGCCATGAAGGCCGCGCACGGAAATGCGGTCATCCCCGGCCCCGGCTTCGACGCGGTCATCGCCATTGGCGGCAATGGTGTCGGCGTGATCGGAACCGGTCACGCGGTTGAGCGCGCCGGCCAGTGTCTCGACCTTTTCGATGGACCTGAAGGTTGAATGCAGCACCGGCTCACGCGACGGGTCCACAGGGCGCACCGCCAGCCTGCCGCTTTTAAGGTCGACATCAAAACCGATATGGCGCGGCGGGTTGGCGACAGGGTCTTCGTTTTTGTGTTTGCCTTGCAGCCAGAGCAGATCGGTGCCGTCACCGCCGGACAGCTCACTGACGGTGGTCGGGTCGTCAGACAGCGCGTCTGATGCCGACTGAAACAGAAAGGAGTCATCCTTGTTGCCACCGTCCAGGGTTTTGCGGCCGCTGGCATAACTGAAGAAATTCGGCTTGTCCTCGACGCCTTGAACTGTGTCGTGGCCGCCGCCCAGGTTCCAGAAGACCCCTTTCGCCGGGTCGCTTTTCGCACTGGCGATGACAGCGTCCGAGTCGGGTAATCCCTTCCTGGCGTCGTAGGTGTCATCCGTATCGCTGATGACTGGGCGGTTTTCGCTGGTATAGGGCGTTTCGCCTTTGCTTTCATCCCATTGGAAACGATAGAGGCGAGTCGGCTGCAACGTAACCTCGAAACGGCCATTGACGATCACGTCGACACTTTCCTTGAATTCATTGTCGAGCCAGCCAAGGCTGCGGGTTTTCAAGGCTTTGGCATAATCGCTCGTGGTCTTTGCAACCAGGTAGCGATCCATCAGCGCCTTGTCCTGGCTTTGTCCGGTGAACGCGAACCAGCCGGCACGCCAGCGTTCGTGCACGGTCAGCTCGATGTAATCGTCGATATCGTCGACCATGCGCGCGGCACCGTAGATTCGGGCACCGACAATCATGATCGCCGCCGCTGCAATCCCCACCGGGCCCGCCGCCTGAAAACCCATCAGGGCTGCGCAGCCAAGGGCAATGGACAATGCGCCGCTGAACACGCTCAAGCCGCCGGTGACGTACAGATCCTGAGCTTCCTTGCCTTGGGCCTTGGCGGCATCGTTGAAGGATTTGATGGCGGTGTAGATGTCGAAGGGCAGCGTCAGCACGCTGGCGATCAGACCCGCGCCCCGGCTCAGCCATTTGCCCATGGTGGTCTTGCCGAATTGTTCGAGGGCCATGGATCCCTGACGGATCATCTGTTCGCCGGTCTTGTTCAGCGCGTATTCGAGGCCCAGTGAAGTGATCTCGGCGAGAGCACCCCCCGCATTGATCAGCACTTCGCCCATCTGACCTTTCTTGAGGCCGTCGATGGCGCCCATGTAGGCGCTGTACAAACCGTAGGCCTGCAGCCCGGCGCCCATACTGGTCATGCCGCGACTTTTAGCCTTGTCTACCCAGCCTGGCAGGTGATCGGGCAGCGGGCTTCTGTGGATATCCAGCTGTTGAGTGGCGGTCAGCAGTTTGCCGATTTTCTGCAGGGGGTGCTCAGCATCACTGGCGGATATTTCGCGTAGAAGCGGTGCTGCGTCGGGGGAGCGCAGAGTGACGATTTCGTAGAGTAATTCCGGTACCCGCTGGTGCTCCTGACCATCGACTGACTTGATCCGCTGCTCAACCTGGGCGGGATCGAATTGCAGCCCATCGATAAAGGCCTGATCGGGCTCGGGGAAGTACGTGTTGGCCGCTGTAATGGCCTCGCCGTTGACCCGGGCACCCAGCGCCTGAAGTGTCTGGCGGCTCACGGTCAGTTCGCCAAATCGCATGGGCCCGAACAGTTTGTCCAGGTGATTCAGGTCGGGAACTTTGCCGGGCGTTGTATCGGTTTCGGCCGTCGTTGAATTTGATGGAATGTTAATGTCGGAAATTGTTATGGGGGCTGTAAGAATATTTTCAGGATTGATGCTAAAGGGTTTGGCCAAAATCAATGCTCGCTTGTGAAGTGTCGAAAGACTTTGGCATGTCGGGTGGTTGTGTTCAGTTGTTATTGTTTTGCCGATTGTATTGTTGTTTTTTGTATTGCCTTTGAAGTGGTCTGTGGGATGTTTTTGATTTAGCGTTGAACCCGACTCGCAGGAAGCGGGCTTCATGAACAAGGAGAGCGTTATGACAATTTATGAAGATGAGTGGGCGTTCTGGGATGATATTGCCGGAAAGTATATTTTCAAACATGCGGGCGTTGATCTGAATGCCGAGATTGTCCTGAAGGCTGCCGGTTACTACGCGGACTCCATGGTGCTTGAGCGCCGCAAGCGCAAACGTGTGAAGAACGAGTCGGCCCAGGCTGCCGATAAATGAAATCCTGTCTGTTGTTCAGTCCGTTCTTAACAAGAAGAGAATCTTCAGATGTCTGATGCCAATAATATTACCTTCACGGGGCAACTGTTCGCGGATGGACTTCCGCTGGTGCTCAATTATCAAGTCATGGAGCAGCGTTTGAAGCAACCGCGAATCACCACGGGGCAGAGGTTGAATGCGGAGATTTCCCTGAATGATGAAATCAGTTCGCCAATCGTGACGCTCGCGGATCATGATGATGCCGAGCCGCTGTTGTTGGAGTTTGTTCCGGATTCTCGGGGGCGATATGCCCTTAATATCAAAACGGCCGGTCGTTACTTTAATTGGCAGCTTCGACTTGATCAAAGTACAAGGCATCTTCTGGCCGCAAAAAGTGGCGGCAGTTACTTTGAGCTGGAAACGTATGCCGGAAAGCTCAAGTCCTTTGGTGACCTGCCGTCCAACCCGGTTTCTGTGGCGCTGTTCAGCGTAGAGAAGAAGATGCGCCTGTTTCAGCATGAAACGAAGGAAGGGCTCACCTACTTCCTGGACAAGAATCCGAACGACACCGGGCACAATGCCTACAACCCTTCGTCGGTGTCGTTCGTCTTGAGGACCAATCCTTCGCTGCTGTCTGCCGTAGCCTAGTACGAATAGCGCAGCAGAGTATGCGGCAAGTGTCGCAGCACGAAGAAACCGAACAGCGCTATCAGCGCCGGCAACACCAGCCACCAGACTTTCTGCGGCATGGCGCCGAGCGGTGATTGCCGCTGGCTGAGCCAGAGCCCGGCGGCGCACACGCACGCGGCGAGCATGGCGCCGGCCAGCACATCCGTCGGCCAGTGTGCGCCCAGATACACCCGCGACAAGGCAATCGCCAGTGCCGGAATGCAGCCGATCAGCAGCCAGGTCAGTCGCAGTCTCGGCGGTTGCCCGCGTCCGGCCAGCACAGCCAGAGTTAGGAACAGCGCGAACGATCCGGACGCATGGCCGCTGGGCATGCTGTAGCTGGTGAGCGGATCGGTCAGCACTTCCGGGCGCACCCGGGCGAAAAACATTTTGGTGCCGGTGTTGGCCAGGGCCGTCACGAGCAGGGTGCCGCCCACGAAGATCGCGTGGCGCCACTGACGGCACAGCAACAGCAGAGTAGTCAGCAGGGCGCTGAACAGCAGCATGTTGCGGAACTCACCTATCAGGGTGAAAACCACCGCCACTTCATCCAGCGCCGGGCGGCGGTGTTCCTGCACCAGGGTCATGACGCCCTGATCGAGTGCGGTCAGATACGGGTAGCCGATGAACAGGCCGATCAGGATCAACAGGCTCATGCTGCTGATCCAGATCGTCGCCCGGCGATGGCGGCGCAGGCTGCTGTTGGCGCTCAGGCCGACCATCACCGCAATGCTGCCGGCGACGATTCCGGCCTGCAGCCAGAAGCCTTCCGGCAACGGCAAGCGAATCGCCGCCCCGGTGGCCCAGCCCGGCAGCAGGTAGGCGAGGCTCCAGCCGGCCGCCGCCAGCAGGCTGACGGCCGCGAAGCGCGGGAAGGGCATGTCGCACATGCCGGCGACCATCGGCAGCATCGGCCGCAGCGGGCCGATGAAGCGTCCGACCAGCAGGCTGGCGATGCCGTAGCGCTGGAAGTAGGTTTCCGCGCCGGCCATCCATTCCGGGTGATGGCGCAGGCCCGGCAGACGCCGGATGTTCTGGTGGAAGTGGCGACCGAGGAAATACGAAATCACATCGCCGAGAATCCCGCCGAGGAAACCCAGCAACAGGGTTTCGCTCAATGACAACGCACCGCTGCCGGCCAGCACCGCCACGGCAAACAGCAGCACCGTGCCGGGCACGATCAAGCCGGCTATCGCCAGGCATTCCACGCAGGCCACGACAAACACTGCAGCGGCCAGCCACTGCGGATTGGCGGCCAGCCACCCGGTCACGCTATCGAGCCATGGGCCCATACAAACCACTCCATTTTATTGATGTCCCTGATCGGCGAGCCGAAGGGTGTGCATTCACAGCAGAAAATAATCGCGACCTTCGACCTGACCCCGACGCAGCGGGTTCCGCGTGCACCACTGGGCATAGGCGGCATCGACGAAGCGATACATCAGGTGTTCGTCACGGCCATGGGGAATGCCCAGGCGGGTGGTCTGAATCACATGAGTTGGCGCGGGGCCGGTGTCTTCCACCAGAAGAATTTCGTGGTCGAAGCGCTTGGCATCCCACACCGGCACTTTCAGTCCCAGCGCCTTGCACAGCAACGTCTGCCCGGCACACAGTTTCTGCGACGGACGCGGTCGGCCCTGGGCATCGGGGTTGTTCAACAACATCTGCGCCAGACTGGCCGGGCCGCTGATCTCGTCGACCCACGGATAGGCCGATTTGATCAGCACCGCGTTGCCCGGACCCTGCGCGCTGAAGTTCAGCGAGTCGCCGCCACGGGCGTAGTACATATAGATGTGGCCGCCGTCCAGAAACAAAGCCTTACGCTTTTCTGTGTAGCCGAGGGACGCGTGGCTGCCTTTTTCTTCGCAGTAATACGCTTCGGTTTCGATGATTCGCGCGCTGAGCCACAAATCGCCGACGCGGTGGCGGATGACTTTGCCGAGCAGATCGCGGGCCAGCGTCTGGGCGTCACGGTCGAAAAAGGCGTCCGCAAGGCCGACAGGCTGGCGCGCGGAGGTGGCGCGAACGGTCAGGTTGGACATGGCAAACAGGGTTTATCCAGGCGGAGGAGGTCGTGATGATAACAATTCGCGGCTTAATCCCGGCTGAACGTCGGCAAATCAACGTCCATTTCGACCATCCGCCCGTCACCGCTGTTAGTCCCGGGACGCGACAGCTATAATCTGCCGCTTTCCTCTTTGCCAAGACCCCAGCAGACCATGACTGAGTCCGTTCTTGACTACATGACCCGATTGGGTCGCGCCGCCCGCGAAGCCTCCCGCGTCATCGGCCGTGCCAGCACCGCGCAGAAAAACCGCGCCCTGCTGGCTGCCGCCAATGCCCTGGACGCCGCCCGCGCCGAGCTTGCGGCAGCCAATGAACAGGATCTGGCCGCCGGACGCGCCAACGGTCTGGAGCCGGCACTGCTGGAGCGTCTGGAACTGACCCCGGCGCGCATCGACGGCATGATCGTCGGCCTGCGTCAGGTCGCAGCGCTGCCGGATCCGGTCGGTGCGATCCGCGACATGAGCTTCCGTCCGTCGGGCATTCAGGTCGGCAAGATGCGCGTACCGCTGGGCGTGATCGGGATCATCTACGAATCCCGTCCCAACGTGACCATCGATGCCGCGAGCCTGTGCCTGAAGTCCGGCAACGCGACCATCCTGCGCGGCGGTTCCGAAGCGATTCATTCCAACCGCGCGATTGCCGCCTGCATCCAGCGCGGTCTGGCCGAAGCCGAACTGCCGGCTGCCGTGGTGCAAGTGGTTGAAACCACCGACCGTGCCGCCGTTGGCGCGCTGATCACCATGCCGGAGTACGTCGACGTGATCGTACCGCGCGGTGGCCGTGGCCTGATCGAGCGCATCAGCCGTGATGCCCGGGTGCCGGTGATCAAACATCTGGACGGCATCTGTCACGTCTATGTCAGCGAACACGCCGACCTGCCGAAAGCCCAGCGCATCGCCTTCAATGCCAAGACCTATCGCTATGGCATCTGCGGTGCGATGGAGACCTTGCTGGTCGATCAAAGTGTTGCGAAGGATTTCCTGCCGTCGATGGCCAAGCAGTTCCGCGAAAAAGGCGTGGAACTGCGCGGTTGCGAACGCACCCGGGCGATCATCGAGGCCGTAGCCGCGACCGAAGAAGACTGGAGCACCGAGTACCTGGCGCCGATTCTGTCGATCCGCGTGGTGGATGGCCTGGATCAGGCCATCGAACACATCAACCATTTCGGCTCCCACCACACCGACTCGATCGTCAGCGAAAACCTCGCCGACACCCGCCAGTTCGTGGCTCAGGTCGACTCGGCGTCGGTGATGATCAACACCCCGACCTGCTTCGCCGATGGATTCGAATACGGATTGGGTGCCGAGATCGGCATTTCTACTGATAAGCTGCACGCCCGTGGCCCGGTGGGTCTCGAAGGACTGACCTGCGAGAAGTACATCGTGGTCGGTGATGGCCAGTTGCGCGGCCAGGCGACGGTCTGACTTGTCCGACCTCGACCTGAAAGCGCCGAAACCCGGCAAGAAGTCCCGTCCCCGGCGCATTGGCGTACTGGGCGGGACGTTCGATCCGGTGCATGTCGGCCATTTGCGCGGCGCGCTGGAAGTCGCCGAGGCACTGGGGCTCGATGAGCTGCGCATGATGCCCAGCGCCCGGCCGCCGCACCGCGATACGCCGCAGGTGTCGGCGCAGGACCGGCTGGCAATGGTTGAATGTGCGGTGGCCGGTGTGCCGCCGCTGGTGGTGGACGCCCGCGAATTGCAGCGGGACAAACCGTCCTGGACCATCGATACCCTGGAGTCGCTGCGCGCCGAAATGGCCGCCGAGACCCAGGTTTTTCTGCTTCTGGGCTGGGACGCGTTTTGCGGCCTGCCCACTTGGCACCGCTGGGAAGAGTTGCTCCAGCATTGCCACATCCTGGTGCTACAGCGCCCGGACGCCGACAGCGAACCACCGGATGCCTTGCGCAACCTGCTGGCAGCGCGTTCGGTGAGCGACCCGCTGGCCCTGAAGGGGCCGAGCGGACAGATTGCATTCGTCTGGCAGACACCGCTCGCGGTTTCCGCCACCCAGATCCGTCAACTGCTGGCCAGCGGTAAGTCGGTACGTTTCCTGGTGCCCGACGCGGTCCTGGCCTACATCGATGCGCACGGTCTGTACCGTGCGTCGAACTGAACAAGGCGTGCTTCACTGATACGAATCCACGTGTCGCCAAGCCGCCGAAAATATGAGCAAAACGAGTTTTATATGACTGACAAAGACCAAACCAAAGTAAAGCGCAAAGGCACATTCAAGAGCGCCCCGCTGCCAGAGCCGGTCAACACCAACGAACCGCTGAAGGGCGACGAACTGGTCAAGGTGGCCGTTGCAGCCCTGGAAGACGTCAAGGCCCAGGACATCCAGATCATTGATGTGCGCGACAAGCAGAGCATCACCGACTACATGATCATCGCCACCGGTACTTCCAACCGCCAGATCAACGCGATGCTGGACAAGGTTCGCGAAGAGGTCAAAAAGAACGGCGCCAAGCCGCTGGGCGAAGAAGGCAAGGGCGACAGCGACTGGGTGCTGCTGGACCTGGACCTGGTGATCGTGCACATGATGACCGCCTCGGCACGTCAGTTCTACGACCTGGAGCGCCTGTGGGCCGGTGCCGAGCAAAGCCGTGCGGCGGACGCCAAGCACCACAGCCCGGAAAACACCCACGAGCATTTCACCAAGCTCAACAAAGACCAGCTGTAAGGGATTGCTGTGCGACTGCGACTGATCGCCGTCGGTTCACGCATGCCCAAGTGGGTGGAAGAAGGCTGGCATGAATATGCCAAGCGTCTTCCGTCCGAGCTGGCGCTGGAACTGGTGGAAATTCCGCTCAATACCCGTGGCAAGAACGCCGACGTGGCCCGCTTCATCCGTCAGGAAGGCGAAGCCATGCTGGCCAAGGTCGGGCCGAACGAGCGGATCGTCACCCTCGAAGTTCATGGCAAGCCGTGGAGCACCGAGCAACTGGCGGTCGAACTCGATCGCTGGCGCCTGGACTCGCGCACGGTCAACTTCATGGTCGGTGGCCCGGAAGGGCTGGCGCCGGAAGTCTGTGCCCGCGCGGATCAGCGCTGGTCGTTGTCACCGCTGACGCTGCCGCACCCGCTGGTGCGCATCCTCATCGGCGAGCAGTTGTATCGTGCCTGGACCGTGCTGTCCGGCCACCCTTACCACAAGTAATCCGCCCTCATGTCTCAGCCGATCCGCATCAAGGACCACGAAAAAGACGCCCGTCTGGTGCGTGGTCGCGTCGTGTTCGGCGCAATTGCGGTGGTGGCGCTGATCTGCGTGCTGATTGCGCGCCTGTATTACCTGCAGGTGATTCAGTACGAATATCACTCGACCCTGTCGGAAAACAACCGGGTTCACGTGCAGCCGATCCCGCCGACCCGTGGCCTGATTTTCGACCGCAACGGCGTGGTGGTGGCGGACAACCGTCCCAGCTTCAGCCTGAGCATGACCCGCGAGCGCTCCGGCGACTGGCAGCAGGTGCTCGACGTGATCGTCGAGGTCTTGCAGCTGACGCCGGAAGACCGGGTGATCTTCGAGAAACGCATGCGCCAGGGCCGCCGGCCGTTCGAGCCGGTGCCGATCCTGTTCGAGCTGAGCGAAGAGCAGATCGCGCGGATCGCGGTGAACCAGTTCCGCCTGCCGGGCGTCGAGGTGGTCGCGCAGCTGGTCCGTCATTACCCGCAGGGCGCGCATTTCGCGCATTCGGTGGGTTACATGGGGCGGATCAACGAGAAAGAGCTGAAGACCCTCGATCCGGTCAACTACAGCGGCACCCACCACATCGGCAAGACCGGCATCGAGCGCTTCTATGAAGCCGAGCTGCACGGTCAGGTGGGTTACGAAGAAGTCGAGACCAACGCCCGTGGCCGCGTTCTGCGCGTGCTCAAACGTACCGATCCGGTGCCGGGCAAGGACATTGTCCTGAGCCTCGACATCAAGTTGCAGGAAGCCGCCGAGGCCGCGCTGGGCGGTCGGCGTGGCGCGGTGGTGGCGCTCGATCCGAAAACCGGCGAAGTGCTGGCGATGGTCAGCCAGCCGAGCTTCGACCCGAACCTGTTCGTCACCGGCATCAGCTTCAAGGCTTACGCCGAGCTGCGCGACTCGATCGACCGGCCGCTGTTCAACCGCGTGCTGCGTGGTCTGTACCCGCCGGGCTCGACGATCAAGCCGGCGGTGGCGATTGCCGGTCTCGATGCGGGCGTGGTGACGGCGTCGAGCCGGGTGTTCGACCCCGGTTACTACATGCTGCCCAACTACGATCACAAGTACCGCAACTGGAACCGCACCGGTGACGGCTTCGTCGACCTCGACACGGCGATCATGCGGTCCAACGACACCTACTTCTATGACCTGGCGCACAAGCTGGGCATCGACCGGTTGTCGGCCTACATGAACAAGTTCGGCATTGGCCAGAAGGTCTCGCTGGACATGTTCGAAGAATCCCCCGGCCTGATGCCGTCCCGCGAGTGGAAACGCGCGACCAGGCGTCAGGCGTGGTTCCCGGGCGAAACCCTGATTCTCGGGATCGGCCAGGGCTACATGCAATCGACCCCGCTGCAACTGGCCCAGGCGACTGCGCTGGTGGCCAACAAGGGTGTGTGGAATCGCCCGCACCTGGCCAAATCCCTCGAAGGCGTGAAACCGGTGGATGAGAATCCGATGCCGGACATCATCCTGCGCGATCCGTCGGACTGGACCAAGGTCAACCATGGCATGCAACAGGTGATGCACGGTGCGCGCGGTACGGCGCGTAAAGCGGCGATCGGCGCGCAATACCGGATCGCCGGCAAGTCCGGTACGGCGCAGGTCGTGGCGATCAAGCAAGGTGAGAAGTACGACCGCTCCAAGGTTCAGGAACGCCACCGCGACCACGCCCTGTTCGTCGGTTTCGCGCCGGCGGATGACCCGAAAATCGTGGTGTCGGTGATGGTCGAGAACGGTGAGTCCGGTTCCGGCGTCGCGGCACCGGTGGTGCGGCAGGTCATGGATGCCTGGCTGCTGGATCAGGACGGACGGTTGAAGGCCGAATACGCCAGCCCTATCAGTGCGGAGGCTACGGCCCGTGATGAATAATTTCGATCGCATGCTCTCCAGCGAGGATGTGATGCGTCGCCGGGCGACGCTGTTGCAACGTTTGCATATCGACGGCCCGTTGCTGGTGCTTCTGTTGATTCTCGCGGCCGGTAGCCTGTTCGTGCTGTACTCGGCCAGCGGCAAGAGCTGGGATCTGCTGGCCAAACAGGCCACGTCGTTCGGCATCGGTCTGGTGTCGATGATCGTCATCGCCCAGTTCGAACCAAGGTTCATGGCGCGCTGGGTGCCGCTCGGCTACGTGATCGGGGTGGTGCTGCTGCTGGTGGTGGACATCATGGGCCACAACGCCATGGGCGCGACCCGCTGGATCAACATTCCCGGGGTGATCCGCTTCCAGCCCTCGGAATTCATGAAGATTCTGATGCCGGCGACCATCGCCTGGTACCTGTCCAAGCGCACGCTGCCGCCGCAGCTCAAACATGTCGGCATCAGTCTGCTGCTGATCGGCGTGCCGTTCGCTCTGATCGTGCGTCAGCCGGATCTCGGCACTTCGCTGCTGATTCTGGCCGGCGGCGCCTTCGTACTGTTCATGGGCGGGCTGCGCTGGCGCTGGATTCTCAGCGTACTGGCGGCGGCGATTCCGGTGTCGGTGGCGATGTGGTTCTTCATCATGCACGACTACCAGAAGCAGCGGATCCTGACGTTCCTCGACCCGGAAAGCGATCCGCTGGGCACCGGCTGGAACATCATTCAGTCGAAAGCCGCCATCGGTTCCGGCGGGGTATTCGGCAAGGGCTGGCTGCTGGGCACCCAGTCGCACCTGGACTTCCTGCCGGAAAGCCACACCGACTTCATCATCGCGGTACTGGGTGAAGAGTTCGGGCTGGTGGGCATCTGCGCACTGTTGCTGATCTATCTGTTGCTGATCGGTCGTGGCCTGGTGATTACCGCGCAGGCCCAGACGCTGTTCGGCAAATTGCTGGCCGGCGCTCTGACCATGACGTTTTTTGTTTACGTTTTCGTCAACATCGGTATGGTCAGTGGCCTATTGCCGGTGGTGGGGGTGCCGTTGCCGTTCATTAGCTATGGCGGAACTTCGCTGGTGACGCTGCTGTCAGCGTTTGGGGTTTTGATGTCGATCCATACCCATCGCAAGTGGATCGCACAGGTTTGAATAAGGTGAAGAGTTCAATGCAAGTAATGCGTGACTGGGCGACACGATACGCACCGTGGCTCGGCCTGGTAGGCATCCTTGGCAGCGCGCAGGAAGCGTTGGCCGGCGATTACGAAGGCTCGCCCCAGGTGGCCGAGTTCGTCGGTGAAATGACCCGCGACTACGGTTTCGCCGGCGAACAGCTGATGGCCGTGTTCCGCGAGGCCCAGCGCAAACAGGCGATTCTCGACGCCATCTCCAAACCGGCCGAACGGGTCAAGCAGTGGAAAGAATACCGTCCGATGTTCATCACCGACGCGCGCATCGCCCGCGGTGTGGACTTCTGGCGCCAGCACGAGGCCACCCTGGCCCGCGCCGAGCAGGAATACGGCGTTCCGGCCCAGGTGATCGTGTCGATCATCGGCGTTGAGACCTTTTTCGGACGTAATACCGGCAATTACCGGGTGATCGATGCCTTGTCCACGCTGGGTTTCGACTATCCTCCCCGTGCCGAATTTTTCCGCAAGGAGCTGCGTGAGTTCCTGCTGCTGGCGCGCGAAGAGCAGGTCGACCCGCTGACCCTCAAGGGTTCCTACGCCGGGGCGATGGGCCTGCCGCAGTTCATGCCGAGCAGTTTCCGCGCCTACGCGGTGGATTTCGACGGCGATGGCCACATCAATATCTGGAACAACCCGGATGATGCGATCGGCAGCGTTGCCAGCTATTTCAAGCGTCACGGCTGGGTCGCCGGCGAGCCGGTGGTCAGTCGCGCGGATGTCCGCGGTGAGCAGGTGGATGAAGGCCTGACCACCGGCATCGAGCCGACGAAAACCGTCGGGGAGTTGCGAGCGCTGGGCTGGTCGAGTCATGATGCGCTGCGCGATGACATGCCGGTCACCGCATTCCGCCTCGAAGGCGACAACGGCCCGGAATACTGGATGGGCCTGAAGAATTTCTACGCGATCACGCGTTATAACCGCAGCGTGATGTACGCCATGGCCGTACATCAACTGTCTGAACAGCTGGTACAAGCACGGGGCGTCAAGTAATGCGGGCATTGCCTATCAATAAACCCCTGAAGCTGGTGGCTTTCGCTGCGTTGGCGGTGCTGGTCGCCAGCTGTTCGACCAGTCGTTCGCCGAGCCAGAAGCCGAGCACCGCCGTGCGTTCGCAGCCGGGTCTGGACATCAACCGGGCCCACAAGGACGGCGCGCCGTGGTGGGACGTCGACGTATCGCGCATCCCGGATGCCACGCCGACCCTGCACACCGGCCCGTACAAGGCCAACCCGTACACCGTGCTGGGCAAGACCTACTTCCCGCTGCAGGAATCCAAGACCTACGTAGCCTCCGGCACCGCGTCCTGGTACGGCACCAAGTTCCACGGTCAGAACACCGCCAACGGCGAGGTCTACGACCTGTACGGCATGAGTGCCGCCCACAAGACATTACCGCTGCCGAGTTACGTTCGGGTGACCAACCTCGACAACAACCGCACGGTGATCCTGCGAGTCAACGACCGTGGCCCGTTCTATTCCGACCGGATCATCGACCTGTCCTACGCCGCCGCGAAAAAACTCGGTTATGCCGAAACCGGCACCGCGCGGGTCAAGGTCGAAGGCATCGACCCGCAACAATGGTGGGCCGCCAAGGGCCGTCCGGCGCCTTTGATGCTCAACGAGCCGCAAGTCGCGCAGAATAGCGCCCCGGTGATCACGGCTTCGGCCGGCACCGTCGAGCAATGGACTCCGCCGCCGCAGCAGCACGCCGCGGCCGTCGTGCCAGTTCAGCTTGATGCAAAAAAAAACGCTTCTGCACCAGCGTCTGGCCAGTATCTGCAGGTGGGCGCGTTCGCCAACCCGGACGCTGCAGAACTCCTGAGGTCGAAGCTCAGCGGGATGGTGAGCGCTCCGGTGTTCATCAGCTCGATCGTGCGCAATCAGCAGACCCTGCACCGGGTTCGCCTGGGACCGATCGGTTCGCCGGGTGAAATTGCCCAGGTACAGAACAGCGTGCGCCTGGCCAACCTGGGTTCGCCAAGTGTGGTCACCGAGTAAACGTAGGACTTGATTGACGGTTCACCAGCGATTGGGGGGTGAACCAGGTTGTTGGCTCGTCGAAGAACAAAAGCCCGGCAAGGGTGACTGGAGTGAGCAACTGAACACGCGATGGCCCGTTAGAAAGCCATCTGATTAATTTTGCCCGCAAGGGCAGTTTCCATTAGCGATTTCGAGAGACGGATGAACATCACCACCTTTGCCAAACGCCTGTGTCTGCTAGTCCCGCTGCTCCTCTCGCCTGCCGCGTTCGCGGCCGAGATGATGCCGTCGCCACCACAACTGGCCGCCAAATCCTACGTGCTCATGGATGCCAACAGCGGCAACGTGCTGGTGGAGAACAACGGTGACCAGCGTCTGCCACCGGCCAGCCTGACCAAACTGATGACCGCGTACATTGCCACGCTGGAAATCCGTCGTGGCCAGATCGGTGAAAACGACCCGGTGACCGTCAGCGAAAACGCCTGGCGCACCGGCGGTTCGCGGATGTTCATCAAGGTCGGCTCGCAAGTCACTGTCAGCGACCTGCTGCACGGCATCATCATCCAGTCCGGCAACGACGCCAGCGTCGCGGTTTCCGAGCACATCGCCGGCAGCGAAGACGCCTTCGCCGACCTGATGAACAAGACCGTCGCCGATCTGGGCATGACCAATACCCACTTCATGAACCCGACCGGTCTGCCGAACCCTGAGCACTACTCGTCGGCTCACGACATGGCGATCCTGGCGCGCGCGATCATCCACGAAGACCCGGCTCACTATGCGATCTACTCGCAGAAAGAGTTCTTCTGGAACGGCATCAAACAGCCTAACCGCAACCTGCTGCTGTGGCGCGACAAGACCGTCGACGGTCTGAAAACCGGTCACACCGACGAAGCCGGCTACTGCATGGTGTCCTCGGCCGTACGTGACGGCATGCGCCTGATCGCCGTGGTGTTCGGCACCAACAGCGAAGTGGCCCGCGCCGCCGAGACCCAGAAGCTGCTGACCTACGGTTTCCGCTTCTTCGAAACCCAGACCTTCTACCAGAAGGGCACCGAACTGGCTCAGGCTCCGGTGTGGAAAGGCACTACCAGTCAAGTCAAGGCCGGCCTGGCACAAGACCTGACCATGACCCTGCCGAAAGGCCAGCTGAAGAAGCTCGCTGCCAGCATGACCATGAACCCGCAACTGACCGCGCCAATCGCCAAGGGCGACGTGATCGGTAAAGTCGAAGTGAAACTGGACGACAAGGTGGTGCACAGCGCCGACCTGATCGCCCTGGACGCTGTCGAGGAGGGTGGTATCTTCCGCCGCATGTGGGATAGCATCCGTCTATTCTTCTACGGCTTGTTCAACTGATTTGAGTTGACCTGCATGGCCCCGTTCCGATCCGGAGCGGGGCCTTGTTCGTTACCGGGCTTACGCTTACGAGGCCGTTACGCCATGACCGATACCGAAGTAAAGGCGCCAAAGATCGAATTTCCCCAGGTTGATTATCCGGTTAAGGTGATCAGCGATACGGGCGTCGGCAACAAAGACAAGATCATCGACATCGTCAAGAAACACGCCAAGATCAACGATGAGCGTGTCGACGAGCGTCAAAGCAGCAACGGCAAGTACACCACCATCCAGTTGCACATCGTCGCGACCGACCAGGATCAGCTGTACAACATCAACAGCGAACTGCGGGCTACCGGTTTCGTGCACATGGTGCTGTGATGCCGGGCACGCTGGGCTTTCGCGAGCTTGGCCAGATGGCTTACGAGCCGGTCTGGCAGGCCATGCAACGTTTCACCAACGAGCGTGGCACCACGGCCCCGGACGAAATCTGGCTGGTCGAGCACCCGCCGGTGTTCACCCAGGGCCAGGCCGGCAAGGCCGAGCACCTGTTGCTGCCGGGGGATATTCCGGTGGTGCAGGTCGACCGCGGCGGTCAGGTGACCTACCATGGCCCCGGCCAGCTGGTGGCGTACCTGCTGCTGGATGTGCGCCGACTCGGTTTCGGCGTGCGCGATCTGGTCAGCCGCATGGAGCGCTGCCTGATCGAACTGCTGGCCAGCTACGGCGTGACCGCCGTGGCCAAACCGGATGCTCCCGGCGTCTACGTCGACGGAGCGAAGATCGCTTCTCTGGGTTTGCGGATTCGCCACGGTTGTTCCTTTCATGGCCTGGCCCTGAACGTGGACATGGACCTGGAGCCGTTTCGACGGATTAATCCCTGCGGCTATGCCGGGCTGGCGATGACCCAGCTGAGCGAGCACGCAGGATCGATTGAATTTGCCGAGGTAAGTGCCCGGCTGCGCGCGCAGCTCGTCAAACACCTCGACTATGCTGAGCAGACGACCCTGACGGGCGGAATCGACTGATATGACTACTGATGCAGTGCAAACCATGATCCCGACGCTCGACGTGACCGAGCGCCCGGCCCCGCGTCCCAAGGTTGAAGCCGGCGTCAAGCTGCGCGGCGCCGAGAAGGTTGCACGCATCCCGGTGAAGATCATTCCGACCACCGAACTGCCGAAGAAACCCGACTGGATCCGCGTGCGCATCCCGGTTTCGCCGGAAGTCGACCGCATCAAGAGCCTGCTGCGCAAGCACAAGCTGCACAGCGTCTGCGAAGAAGCGTCCTGCCCGAACCTGGGCGAGTGCTTCTCCGGCGGCACCGCGACCTTCATGATCATGGGTGATATCTGCACCCGTCGTTGCCCGTTCTGCGACGTCGGCCACGGTCGTCCGAAGCCACTGGACGTCAACGAGCCGGAAAGTCTGGCCATCGCCATCGCCGACCTGAAACTCAAGTACGTGGTGATCACCTCGGTTGACCGCGACGACCTGCGTGACGGCGGTGCCCAGCACTTTGCCGACTGCATCCGCGAAATCCGCAAACTGTCGCCGAACGTGCAGCTCGAGACCCTGGTCCCGGACTACCGTGGCCGCATGGACATCGCCCTGGAAATCACCGCGGCCGAGCCGCCGGATGTGTTCAACCACAACCTGGAAACCGTACCGCGCCTGTACAAGGCTGCGCGTCCGGGTTCGGACTACCAGTGGTCGCTGACCCTTCTGCAACGCTTCAAGCAGATGATGCCGCACATTCCGACCAAGTCCGGCCTGATGCTGGGTCTGGGCGAGACCGACGACGAAGTCATCGAAGTCATGAAGCGCATGCGCGAACACGACATCGACATGCTGACCCTGGGCCAGTACCTGCAACCGTCCCGCAGCCACTTGCCGGTGCAGCGTTTCGTGCACCCGGACACCTTCGCCTGGTTCGCCGAGGAAGGTTACAAGATGGGCTTCAAGAACGTCGCGTCCGGCCCGTTGGTGCGTTCTTCGTACCACGCCGACGAGCAGGCAAAACTGGTCAAGGCCGAGCTTCTCGGTTCCTGATTCAGCGCTGAATGAAAAAATGCCCGCCGGGGTTTATCGCCCGGCGGGCATTTTTTTGCCCGGCCTACACTCGTGACTGACTTTTCCTGCAATCTGCGGCGCGGCCGAGCCTCTTCTGTTTGTCGCCGTTCCTGACTACTGTGTGAGCATGACTTCACACAGGGAGATCCATGGATGACCGTTCGACCGACCCACACCCTTTTTCCGCACAAGCCTGTGCCTGCGCTGCCGTCGGAAGGGCTGATAGGTGTCATTGCGCCCGCCGGCCCCGGCACGCTGGATACCGAAAAGGCCGTTCAGTGGATGCGCGCCCGGGGTTATGGTTTGCGAGTGTTCCCCGGCGTCTACGAGAAGGATGGCTATCTGGCCGGCAGCGACGAGGTGCGGCTCAACGATCTGCACGCGGCGTTCGCTGACGAAGAGGTGGATGCAATCATTTGCCTGCGCGGTGGCTACGGCACGCCGAGGTTGCTGGACCGGATCGACTACGACCTGCTGAGCCGCCATGCCAAGCCCTTCGTCGGTTACAGCGACATCACCGCGCTGCACCTGGCCATCAGTCGCTACGCCGGGTTCGTGACCTTTCATGGGCCGTTGTTGAATGCCGATCTGCTGGGAGACAAGGAGCCGCCGACGGTGACGTCGTTCTTCGCCATGCTGCGCGGTCAGTTGAAGGCCGGCAGTGTGATGAGTCATCCGGCGGCTTATCCATTGACCACCGTGGAGCCAGGTCTTACCCACGGGCGTTTGCAGGGTGGCAATCTGGCGATGATCGCCGCGACTTTGGGCACGCCTTACGAAATCGATGTCGAAGGGGTGATTCTGCTGATCGAGGACATCAACGAACCGTTGTACCGGATCGACCGCTTGCTGACCCAGATGCGTCTGGCGGGCAAGTTGGCCAGATTGCGCGGCGTGCTGGTCGGGGATGTGGCAGGCGTGGATGTCGAAGCCTTGAACCGCTTGCTCAAGCAGACCTTTGAACCGTTGCGGATTCCGGTGCTGTCCGGCTGGCGCAGCGGGCACTGCGATCCGAACCTGACGTTGCCGCTGGGGGCGCTGGTTCGACTGGACGCAGGGAAGAAGGAGTTGATGCTGGAGCAAGACGTAGTGATTCGCTGACCGAGCCACAAAAAAAGACCGCCGCCTGAAGAGGCGGCGGTCTTTTTGTTTTACTGGTTACGCAGGCTTTCCAGCAGCTTGTGCGTCGGATAACCGTCCGCCGGCCAGCCGAATGATTGCTGTGCACTGCGGATCGCTTTGCGCGTATTGGCGCCGATGATCCCGTCTGCCGCACCGGCGTCATAGTTGCGCGCGGTCAGCAGGTTTTGCAATTCGATCCGTTCGGTGCGGCTCAACGGCAGATCGTCTTTTGGCCAGTTGCCATTGATCAAGCCGGCACCGTTGAAGCGCTCGGACAACAGGCTGACGGCCAGTGCGTAGGACGACGAATTGTTGTACTTGAGGATCGCCCGGAAGTTATCGAGGATCAGGAACGCCGGGCCACGATAACCGGCCGGCAGCAGCAGGGCGGCGGACAGTTGCTCGGAACCGGCCGGCAGCAGCAGGGCGGCGGACAGTTGCTCGGAACCGGCCGGCACCTGGCCGCCGTTCGGCAGGATCACGCCCAGTTGCCGCCATTCGGCGACGCTCTTGCGAATCGCGCCGTCGGCCAGGGTGTAGTTGAAACCGCTCGGCAGTTGCACTTCGAAGCCCCAAGGCTGGCCACGCTGCCAGCCGGAGCTTTGCAGGTAATGCGCGGTGGACGCCAAGGCGTCAGCCGGGCTGCCCCAGATGTCGCGGCGACCGTCACCGTCGAAATCCACGGCGTGGGTGTTGTAGGTGGTCGGGATGAACTGGGTCTGGCCCATGGCGCCAGCCCAGGAGCCGAGCATTTTCTCCGGCGTGATGTCGCCCTGTTGCAGGATCTGCAGCGCCGCGATCAGCTGCGCATGGGCAAAGCCCGGACGGCGGCCTTCATAGGCCAGGGTAGCCAGCGAGTTGATCACCGACTTGCTGCCCTGGAACTGGCCGAAATTGCTTTCCATCCCCCATACCGACACCAGCGCCTGACGATCGACGCCATAACGCTGTTCGATGCTTTGCAGGATGTCGGCGTACTGGCTGATCAGGGCCTGGCCTTTGCGCACGCGCAAGGGCGAAAGGGCACCGTCCAGGTATTCCCACACCGGCCGGGCAAATTCCGGCTGGCTGCGGTCGGCGCGAATCACGCTGGCATCGAAGCTGACATTGGCGAAGGCACGGTCGAACAGGTCGGCACGAATGCCGGCGGCCAGAGCTTCCTTGCGGAAACCGGCCTGCCATTCGGCAAAGGTCTGGGTCGGTTGCAGATCGAGGTTGTCACCGGACGGCACTACCGGCGGGATGACCGCTGGGGCTGGGGCTGTGGCAACGGGGACGGTCTGAAGCGGTTGAGCGTCGGCGGCGGTTGGTTTTTCCGCGCAGGCGACGAGCAGTACGAAGCTGGAGGCAGCGATCAGTTGGCGCAAGGGCCAACGACGGGAAAGACTGAGGGGCATGCACAGGTCCAGGGGATACGAATCAGGTGCAGACCTTAACATGAGGAGGGGGTGCTGTGCTTCAAGCGGCCAGAAAGTAAGAAGCCTCCCAGCTGTCAGACTGGAAGGCTTCGCGGCGGTAGCTGCCTTTACCCTTGGTTGGTCGTTCCTGGCGGCTGCGGAACAGGGGTTGGGCGACGATGGATTTGGCCTTGTTGTGGCCATGTTTCGATGGCTTTTTGCTCATGAGGATTCTCTCGATCGAGTGGGGTTTTGCGCGGCAGATAATCTGCCGATCTCGAGCGTCTGTCTATAGGACCGAGGGCGGGATGTTCTGTAGGAAATGGACTCGGTAAAAAAAAGGGATCGCAGAGTGCGATCCCGGATTTCATTCGGCAGGCAAGGTCAGACGCTGACCGGCCATCAGCAGCGCCAACCGGCTCAGGCTCATCCACGGCGAGCCCGCCGCCTGGCCCTTGATCTGCGCATCGATGCGCTGGGCTTCGAGCAGCAACTGCGCCCAGCGTTGCGCCGAGTAGCGTTGCAAGGCCTTGCTCATCAGCGGTTTGCGCTTGTCCCAGACCGGCGGCTTGGCCTGACTGAAGCACTTGTCCAGCGGCGTGCCCTGACTGTATTGCAACGAGATGTTAGCCAGCAGGCGCAACTCCCGGGCCAGGGCCCAGAGGATCACCGGCGGTTCGACCCCTTCACCGCGCAGCCCTTCGAGCATGCGCAGGGCGTGAGCCGGTTCGCCGTTGAGCACCGCGTCGGTCAGGCCGAACACGTCAAAACGCGCACTGTCGGCCACGGCCGCCTGTACGGTTTCGACGGTGATCTGCCCGCCCTCGGCCATCAGCTTGAGCTTTTCGATCTCTTGCGCAGCAGCCAGCAGGTTGCCTTCGACCCGCGCGGCAATCAGCTCGACCGCGTCCTGGCTGGCTGACAGGCCGGCCTGGGACAGGCGCTGACGAATCCAGCTTGGCAACTGGTTGGCGTCCACCGGCCAGATCTGCACGAACTGGGTCTGCTGACCCTCGACCAGCGCCTTGCCCCACTTGGTTTTCTGCGCGCTGCCGTCCAGCTTCGGCAGGCTGATCAACAGCACCGTGTCTTCAGCCGGGCGCGAGCAGTATTCGATGAGTGCGGCAGCGCCCTTGTCACCGGGCTTGCCCGAAGGCAGGCGCAGTTCCAGCAGGCGTTTTTCGGCGAACAGCGACATGCTGGCGCCGGCCTGCAGCAACGTCCCCCAATCGAAATTGGCGTCGGCGGCGAAGACCTGGCGTTCGTCGAATCCTTGCTGACGGGCAGCGGAGCGAATGGCGTCGGCAGCTTCCTGGCACAGCAGCGGGTCATCGCCGCTGATGATGTAGACCGGCGCAAGGGCGCCTTGCAGGTGTTTGCCGAGTTGGGCGGGAGCGAGCTTCATAAGAAAGGGCGAACGGGGCGCCTGAGCGCCCCGAACGTCTTACTGCTGCGGCAGTTCGAGCGGCGACTGACGCGGAGTTTCCGCTTCAGCCTTCTGCGCCGCTTCGAGGGCGTCGGCCTCTGCCTTGGCACGGGCGTTGGCGGTTTGCTGCAGAGCGTCCAGCTGTGCCGGCGTCAGCTGTTGCAGACGCAGCATCATGCGCTGAACCAGCTCGCGGCGGGTTTCACGGCGTGCATCGTTGGCTTCCTGGTCGGAACC
The DNA here is from genome assembly GCF_000282255.1 of Pseudomonas sp. GM25. Classification (NCBI taxonomy): domain Bacteria; kingdom Pseudomonadati; phylum Pseudomonadota; class Gammaproteobacteria; order Pseudomonadales; family Pseudomonadaceae; genus Pseudomonas; species Pseudomonas sp. GM25. The sequence continues at coordinate 64,990 of NZ_AKJQ01000063.1, forward strand.
CACCAGGTTGTTGCCGTCGTGGATGAACACTTTCTGCACTTCAAGCTTGTCGCTTTTGAGCAGCAGGTCTTTTTCGCCACGGATATCGTAGGTCAGCACGGTGCTCACCTGATATTCGCCAGTACGACCGGCGCCGGCATAGCTGAGGATGCGCTGAGTTTCTTGCTCATCGGCCAGGTACAGTTTGTATGGCGCACCGGAAATGATCTTGACGCCGCTGGCCTCCAGCACCTGACGCAGTTGCGTCACGGTTTCGCCGTAGGCGTTGCGGGCGCTCAGATCGAGCTCCTTGATCGACAGTTCGTTGGTGCCGGTACCACGCAGCTGGAAACCGCAGGCGCTCAACAGGACGGCGAGGCCCATCACCAGCAGATTGCGTTTGATCATTGTGTTGCTCCCCTTGAAACCATGTGGGCCGACTCTGTGGCCCGAAAGGTTTTACTGGGCGTCAGGCTCACCTGACGCCCGATCCAATTAGCTGGCGACGATATTGACCAGTTTCCCGGGCACTACGATCACTTTGCGAATCGTCAGGCCGTCAACGAAACGCAGCACGTTTTCGTTGGCGCGGGCTGCCGCTTCGACTTCTTCACGGGTGGCGGCGGCCGGCATTTCGATCTGGCCACGCAGCTTGCCGTTGACCTGGATCACCAGGGTCAGGCTGTCCTGCACCAGCGCGCTTTCGTCCAGCACCGGCCAGCCGGCGTCGATCACCGGATCGGCGTGGCCCAGGCGGTTCCACAGCTCGTGGCTGATGTGCGGCGTGATCGGAGCCAGCAGCAGCGTTACGGTTTCCAGACCTTCCTGAACCAGTGCGCGATCCTGTTCGGTCGCTTGCGCGGCTTTTTCCAGCACGTTCATCAGCGTCATCACCTGAGCGATGGCGGTGTTGAATTTGTGGTTCTGGCCGACGTCGTGGCTGGCCTGCTTGATCGCCTGGTGGATCGCGCGGCGAATGACTTTCTGCTCGTCATTCAGGCCGGCGATGTCCAGTTTGCCCGGCAGGCCCTGAGTGATGTGGGCCTGAGCCAGACGCCAGACGCGCTTGAGGAAGCGGTGCGAGCCTTCCACGCCGGAGTCCGACCATTCAGCGCTCATGTCAGGTGGCGAGGCGAACATCATGAACAGACGGCAGGTGTCGGCGCCGAACTGGTCGATCATCGACTGAGGGTCGACACCGTTGTTCTTCGACTTGGCCATCTTCTCGGTGCCGCCGATTTCCACCGGCAGGCCGTCGGCGATCAGCTTGGCGCTGATGACCTTGGCCTTGCTGTCACGCTCGAGTTCCACGTCCGCCGGGTTGAACCAGGTGTAGGCACCGTTGGCTTCGCGACGATAGTAAGTCTCGGCGACCACCATGCCCTGGGTCAGCAGGTTCTTGAACGGCTCGTTGGAGCTCACCAGGCCTTCGTCGCGCATCAGCTTGTGGAAGAAGCGCGCGTAGAGCAGGTGAAGAATGGCGTGTTCGATACCGCCGATGTACTGATCCACCGGCAACCAGTGGTCGGCCGCGGATTTTTCCACCAGACCGCCTTCAAAGTGCGGCGAGGCGTAACGGGCGTAGTACCAGGACGACTCGACGAAGGTGTCCATGGTGTCGGTTTCACGCTTGGCAGGCTGACCGCATTTCGGGCAAGCGCACTCGTAGAACTCCGGCATGCGCGCCAGCGGCGAACCGGCGCCGTCCGGCACCACGTCTTCCGGCAGAACGACAGGCAGTTGGTCTTCCGGCACCGGCACGTCACCGCAGGCATCGCAGTGGATGATCGGGATCGGGCAGCCCCAGTAGCGCTGACGGCTGATGCCCCAGTCGCGCAGGCGGAACTGGGTGCGCGAGGCGCCCAGCTCTTTCTTGATCAGGGCGACTTCCATGGCGTCAAACGCGCCAGCGAAATCCAGACCGTCGAATTCGCCGGAGTTGATCAGCGTGCCGTGCTCGCCGTAGGCGTCCTGCCATGGCGCCGGATTGGTTTCACCGGAGCTGGTGCGCACCACGGATTTGACCGGCAGGTTGTACTTGTGGGCGAACTCGAAGTCGCGCTCGTCGTGCGCCGGCACAGCCATGACCGCGCCGTCGCCGTAGTGCATCAGCACGTAGTTGGCGACCCACACCGGCAGTTTTTCGCCAGTCAGCGGGTGCTCGACGAACAGGCCGGTCGGCAGGCCTTTCTTCTCTTGGGTGGCGACGTCGGCTTCGGCGACGCTGCCGCCCTTGCATTCGGCGATGAACGCTTGCAGCTCGGGGTTGTTCTTCGCGGCGAGGGCGGCCAGGTGGTGCTCGGCGGCTACGGCGACATAAGTCGCGCCCATCAGGGTGTCCGGACGGGTGGTGAAAACTTTCAGGGTGCCGCTTTCGCCGATCGAGTCGACGTTGTACGGGAATTGCACTTCCATCCCGCGCGACTTGCCGATCCAGTTGCGCTGCATGGTCTTGACCTGCTCGGGCCAGCCAGTCAGTTCGTCGAGACTCTCCAGCAGCTCATCCGCATAGGCGGTGATCTTGAAGTAGTACATCGGGATTTCGCGCTTTTCGATCAGCGCGCCGGAACGCCAGCCGCGACCGTCGATCACCTGTTCGTTGGCCAGAACGGTCTGATCGATCGGGTCCCAGTTCACGGTGCCGTTCTTGCGGTAGATCACGCCTTTTTCGAACAGGCGAGTGAACAGCCATTGTTCCCAGCGGTAGTAATCCGGTTTGCAGGTGGTGACTTCGCGCGACCAGTCCACCGCCAGGCCCAGGCTGCGCAGCTGGGATTTCATGTAGGCGATGTTTTCGTAGGTCCACTTGGCCGGGGCCACGTTGTTCTTCATCGCGGCGTTTTCCGCCGGCATGCCGAAGGCGTCCCAACCCATAGGTTGCAGAACGTTCTTGCCGAGCATGCGCTGGTAGCGGGAGATCACGTCGCCGATGGTGTAGTTGCGCACGTGCCCCATGTGTAGCTTGCCGCTGGGGTAAGGGAACATCGACAGGCAGTAGTAAGTCTCCTTGCCTGGCTGTTCACTGACTTCAAAGGACTTTTGCTCGTCCCAGAACGACTGGGCGGCGGCTTCGATTTCACGGGGCTGATATTGTTCGTGCATGGCTACTTTTGTACTGGATAGGGGTGGCCTAATCCTCTTCAATGCGACGTTCGGGGCGTGCCGGACGAGCTGGAAGTGGAGTTACAGGAAGCGCCGTAGCATACATGACCGCGCTCGGCCTAGGGAAACCCTGATTGCAGCCGTTTGACCGGCTGAAATCGCGGCGAGGGCCGTTGGTCGCGGCGTGCAGCCGGTTTGTGCAGCGAAGCTAAGCTCTAACTGGGGAGTGAGTCTTATCTTCAATGAGGTGAGGGATGGTGGAGTCACAGCAAAAAAACGTTACCAAACCCGAGTTGTACGAGCGGTTGATCGATCGTCTGGGTATGGCCCTGGACGCGGCAAAAACCGCTGGAAGGCTGCGCGACGAGCGCCCCCTGGAGCTGGAATTGCGTGGCTTGAGTCCCGCCGAGTTCAAACTGGTCAAGGCCTATCTGGATCGCAGTGAGCGTGAAACCCACGGATACCTGTCACAAGCGGTGAAACAACTCGATGCAGCCCATACGGCCAATGTCATCTGGCTCAAGGACAAGGCGCCCGGCAGAGACCCCGTCAAGGTTCGGACTCTGCAGGCCAAGTAAACGCATGGCAGGTCAAAAAGCGGATCTTTTTCAACAGGATCCGACCCTACTGGTTGTCGCGCTGTATCAACCCACTTAGGCTTCGGGCATCTCTGGAGATGCTCGATGCCTTTTCGTTATTTCATTAAACAACTTCTATTGCCGCCCGGCCTTCTTTTGCTGCTGTTGCTGGCGGCCTGGTGGCTGCGTCGCTCGCGGCCACGGCTGGCGGGGCTGTGTTTTGCCCTGGGGTTTGGTGGCTTTTTGCTGATGAGTCTGCCGGTGGTCGTGCAGTGGGGCGCCAAGGCGCTGGAGCGCGAGCCGCCGCTGGCCCGGGAAGCATGGACAGGCCTGGCGCAGCGCGCCGATGCGATTGTGGTGCTGGGCTCCGGTCGCGAGCGCGGCGATCTGGCCTGGGGCGAAGATCAACCGACCGGTGTTGGACTGGAGCGCCAACGTTATGCGGCGCGACTGGCCAAGGCGTCGGGGTTACCGATTCTGACCAGCGGTGGCCTGCATTACGGTACGCCGCCGACTGAAGCCAAATTGATGGCCGACTCGTTGCGTGATGATTTCGGTGTGACGGTGCGCTGGCAGGAAGGGGAAAGCCGCACCACTTGGGAAAACGCCGAATTCAGCGCCAAAGTGCTGTTGCCGGAAGGCGTCAAACGCATCGTGCTGGTGACCCAGGCCTGGCACATGCCGCGTGCGGTGTGGAGTTATCAACAGGCTGGATTTGAGGTGGTGCCGGCGCCGGTCGGTTTTCTCGGTACGGACAATGCCCGGCCATTTGGCGGCTGGCTGCCGGAGTTCAAATCGATCTGGCAGAGCGGGCAGTTGATGAACGAGGCGGTGGGGCAGATCGGTTATTCGCTGTTCTACCGAGGAGGTGACAGCGCCGAATGATCACTCCCGCGCAGAACGCGGGAGTGAGCGGGTTTTCAGAGTGTCTTGGACATCCGGTTGGTCATCAGCGCCCAGCCGAACAGCACTACGCACAGGATGATCAGCGGCCACGAGCGCCATTGCAGATACGGCGTCAGGTTGTGCATCGGCACCACTTCACCGTACAGCACGCCCTGTTCAAACTGCGGAATGCGCTCCGTGATCTGGCCGAACGGGTTGATCAGCCCGGTCACGCCGTTGTTGGTCGCGCGAATCATCCAGCGTCCGGCTTCAAGCGCGCGCATCTGCGCCATTTGCAGGTGTTGCAACGGGCCGATCGACGTACCGAACCAGGTGTCGTTGCTGATCGTCAGCAGCAGATCGCTGCGTGCCGCCAGGCCTGCGGCGAACTCCGGATACACCACTTCGTAGCAGATGAACGGCGCGATCTGATATCCCTTGGCCTGCAACAGGGCCTGATCGGCAGGGCCGCGGGCGAAGTCGGACATCGGCAGGTCGAAGAATGCGATCAGCCCGCGCAGGATGTCCTGCAACGGTACGTATTCGCCGAACGGCACCAGTTTCTGTTTCAGATAAGTGCCATCGCCTTCGCCGACTACGGTGATGCCGTTGAAGAAGCGTTTTTCGTGACGGACCATTTCGCGGATCGGCACGCCGGTGATCAGCGCCGATTTACGCTCGGCGGCGAAGTTGCCCATCATGGTCAGGTAGCCCTCGGCGGACTCCTTGAGCACCGGGACAGCGGTTTCAGGCCAGATCAACAGGTCGACCGGTTTGGAGCGGAAGCTCAGGTCGCGGTACAGCGCCAGTTGCGCATTGAGCTCGGCCGGGTCCCATTTCATGCTTTGTGCGACGTTGCCCTGAATCGCGGCAACGGTCAGCGGCGCGCCCGCCGGGCTGGTCCAGGCATGGCCCTTCAGCGCAATGCCCGCCGCCCATGGGCCGATCAGCAATAGCAGGCCAGCGGCGATGAAGGCTTTGCGGCGGGTTTGCAGCAGCCGCGGAGCGTTGTAGATCAGTGCAGCAGTCAGTGCCAGGACAAACGACACCAGCCACATGCCGCCCACGGGTGCGAGCCCGGCCAGCGGGCCGTCGAGCTGGCTGTAACCGGAATACAGCCACGGGAAACCGGTGAGAAACCAGCCACGGAAAGCTTCCTGGCCTACCCATAGCGCCGCAAACGCCAGGGCGTCGGCCACCGGCGCTTCATTGCGCCGCAACCAGCGCGCCCAGAGCCACGCGGGCAGGGCGAAGAACCAGGCAATGGCCGCCGTAAAGATCAGCATCAGGAAACCGGCCAGCAGCACCGAAGCGCCGCCGAAATGGTGGATGCTGTAATAGATCCAGCTGGTGCCGGCGCCAAACAGGCCGAAACCGAAGCACCAGCCACGACCCAGAGCCTGGCGCGGACTCAGCTCGCGCAGGCCCGCATAGAACAGGCCGACCGCCAGCAAGGCCAGCGGCCAGAGATCGAACGGTGCCAGAGCGAAGGTGGTGATTGCACCGGCCGCCACGGCCAGCAGGTTACCGGGCCAGCCGGGGCGGGTTGTCCAGCGCATTTCAGTCCTTAAATTTACCGGGCGATTGGCGTGAGTCGCAGCAAGTGAATCCGACGGCTGTCGGCGTTCAGGATGCGGAAACGATAGGCGCCGATTTCAGTGATTTCGTTGCGTTTTGGCAAGTGCCCGAACGCGCTCATCACCAGCCCGCCGACGGTATCGAACTCGTCGTCGGAGAATTCGCTGTCGAAGAACTCGTTGAAATTCTCGATCGGCGTCAGGGCCTTGATCAGGAAATCACCGCTGGGCAGTGGCTTGATGTAGCTGTCTTCTTCGACGTCGTGCTCGTCTTCGATGTCGCCGACGATTTGTTCAAGCACGTCTTCGATGGTCACCAGACCGGCCACGCCACCGTATTCGTCGATCACGATGGCCATGTGGTTGTGGTTGGCGCGGAATTCACGCAGCAACACGTTCAGGCGCTTGGACTCCGGCACGAAGGTGGCCGGGCGCAGCAAGTCCTTGATGTTGAAGCTGTCGCCGTTCTCCTTGAGGATCAGCGGCAGCAGATCCTTGGCCAGCAGCACGCCCATCACGTCGTCATGGCTTTCGCCGATGACCGGGTAGCGCGAGTGGGCCGAGTCGACCACGGCAGGGAGGAATTCGCGGGGTGTCTGGGTCGCCTTGATGCTGATCATCTGCGAGCGCGGCACCATGATGTCGCGAACCTGCAGGTCAGCCACCTGGATGGCGCCTTCGACGATGGCCAGCGCTTCGCTGTCCAGCAGTTTGTTCTGATGTGCATCGCGCAGCAGCTCAAGTAGCTCCTGACGGTTCTTCGGCTCGTGGGCAAAAGCCTGGGTCAGTTTACCCAGCCATGACTTTTGCCCGTTGCTCGATCGATCTTCGCTCATAGCGATTACTCTGAATCCTTTGTTGTAACAGTAGGGGATGTTTCGGTTTCGTCGTCCGCGTACGGATCGGGATAACCCAATTCGGCAAGCAACTCGCGTTCCAGTGCTTCCATTTCCTCGGCTTCCTCGTCATCTATATGGTCGTAACCAAGCAGATGCAAGCAGCCGTGAATGACCAGATGTGCCCAGTGGGCCTTTAGTTCCTTGCCCTGTTCGGCAGCTTCGCGCTCGACCACTGCCACGCAGATCACAAGATCGCCCAGCAATGGAATGTCGAGAAACTCATCGGGCACTTCGGCGGGGAAGGACAGGACGTTGGTCGCGTAATCCTTGTGCCGCCAGGTGTGATTCAGTTCGCGGCCTTCTTCCTCGTCGACCAGACGAATGGTCATTTCCGAGTCAGCGGTGCGCTGGCGCAGGGCCAGTTCGCACCATTGGCGGAACTCGGCTTCGGTCGGCGCAGACGCTTCGGTCGCGATTTGCAGGTCAAGCTCAAGCATCGTGGCGGGTGTCCTTTGGCGCTTCATCAGCGACACGCGTCTCGAAGCGCTCGTAGGCTTCGACGATGCGTTGCACCAACGGATGGCGCACCACGTCTTTGGGCTGGAAGTGGGTGAAGCTGATGCCCGGCACATCTTTCAAGACTTCGATGACGTGATGAAGTCCGGATTTGGTGCCGCGCGGCAGGTCGACTTGGGTGATGTCGCCGGTGATCACGGCCGTTGAGCCGAAACCGATCCGGGTCAGGAACATCTTCATCTGCTCGACGGTAGTGTTCTGGCTTTCGTCGAGAATGATGAAACTGTTGTTCAGCGTACGGCCGCGCATGTAGGCCAGCGGCGCAACTTCGATCACCTGACGCTCGATAAGCTTGGCCACGTATTCGAAACCGAGCATCTCGTAGAGCGCGTCGTAGAGCGGGCGCAGGTACGGGTCGATCTTCTGCGACAGATCGCCGGGCAGGAAGCCGAGTTTTTCACCCGCTTCGACCGCCGGACGCACCAGCAGGATGCGGCGGATCTGTTCACGTTCCAGCGCATCGACGGCGCAGGCGACAGCCAGATAGGTCTTGCCGGTACCGGCCGGGCCGATGCCGAAGTTGATGTCGTTGCCGAGGATTTCCTTCACGTAGCGCAGCTGATTCAAGCCGCGTGGGCGAATCATGCCTTTCTTGGTGCGCAGGGCGACGGAGGCTTCGGCGGGGGCGTGGTTGTCCAGTTGCTCGACGGCCGATTCCTGGAGGAACAGGTGAACCGTATCCGGCGACAGCTCTGAACCCTTGGTTTCCCGGTACAGGCGGCGAATCAGGTTTTCCGCGGAAGTGGTGAGCTTGGGTTCGCCGATCAGCTCGAACTGATTGCCGCGGTTGCGGATCTCGATGGCCAGGCGCTGTTCGATCAGGCGCAGGTGCTCGTCGAACTGCCCGCACAGATTGGCGAAGCGGCGAGCCTCAAAGGGCTCGAGGATAAAACGATGTGGTTCGATGGGTGCGTTCAAGGTCGTATTTAGCCGCCCTGGGGCAATTAGGATGAAATCAAGGATAACGCCAGCGGCGTGGGTGCGAAAGCTCTTAAAAAGCCTTGCATCGATTCAGCCGTCTGGCGGGGTCTCCTTGCGGTGTTACGGGATCAGCGAGCCGCGCAGCGAGTGCGGTTGCGCCGCGTCGATGTGCACGTCGGCGAACTGGCCGATCAGGGTCGGATTATCGCAGCGGAAGTTGACGATACGGTTATTCTCGGTGCGCCCTTGCAGCTCGCCCGGGTCTTTCTTCGAATAATCGGTCACCAGAATCCGCTGGACCGAACCGACCATTTGTCGGCTTATCTCGAACCCTTGCTGATTCAAGCGGTGCTGCAAGGCGTTCAGGCGTTCTTTCTTCAGTTCTTCCGGGGTGTCGTCGGCCAGATCGGCGGCCGGAGTGCCCGGGCGCTGGCTGTAGACGAACGAGTAGGAAAAATCGAAACCGACGTCGGCAATCAGCTTCATGGTCTGTTCGAAATCTTTCTCGGTTTCCCCCGGGAAGCCGACGATGAAGTCCGAGCTGATGCAGATGCCCGGTACGGCGGCGCGCAGCTTGCGCAGCTTGGATTTGTACTCCAGCGCCGTGTGGTTGCGCTTCATCGCGGCCAGGATCCGGTCCGAACCCGACTGCACCGGCAAGTGCAGGTGCTTGACCAGTTCCGGCACTTCGGCGTGGGCCTGGATCAGGCTGTCGGAAAACTCCAGCGGGTGCGAGGTGGTGTAGCGGATGCGGTCGATGCCATCGACCGCCGCGACGACGCGGATCAGTTCGGCCAGGTCCGCCAGGCGACCGTCGTGGGTCAGCCCGCGATAGCCGTTGACGTTCTGCCCCAGCAGGGTCACTTCACGCACGCCGTGTTCGGCCAGGTGAATGATCTCGGCGATCACGTCGTCGAACGGCCGGCTGACTTCTTCGCCGCGGGTGTAAGGCACCACGCAGAACGTGCAGTACTTGCTGCAGCCTTCCATCACCGACACGTAGGCGCTTGGTCCATCAATGCGCGGCTCGGGCAGGTGGTCGAATTTTTCGATCTCCGGGAACGAGACGTCGACTTGCGGCAGCTTGCTGATGCGCGCGGCGTCGATCATTTCCGGCAGGCGGTGCAGGGTCTGCGGGCCGAACACCACGTCGACGTACGGGGCGCGATCACGGATCGCCGCACCTTCCTGGCTGGCCACGCAACCGCCGACGGCGATCACCATGTCCGGGTTTGCCAGTTTCAGTTCGCGCCAGCGGCCGAGCTGGGAATACACCCGGTCCTGGGCGCGTTCGCGGATCGAGCAGGTGTTGAGCAGGATCACGTCGGCATCTTCGGCGCGCGCCGTGACTTCCAGGGCCTGGTGTTCGCCCAGCAGATCGACCATGCGCGAGCTGTCGTACTCGTTCATCTGGCAACCGTGGGTTTCGATGTAAAGCTTCTTGGCCATGGAATAGGGTCGTCACGTGGTTCAAAGAACCGCGCATTATAGGGAACATGTCCCCAGGTTCCTACCGCTGCGCGTCCGGTGGCTATGCTATAGTTCGCGCCCTCATTTTTACCCCGATGTCGTCCGCCCGCCATGACCAAACGCGAAGCTCCAATCTACAAGGTGATTTTCCTCAACCAGGGCCAGGTGTTCGAAATGTACGCCAAGCAGATCTATCAAAGTGATCTGTGGGGTTTCCTGGAAGTGGAAGAGTTCGTCTTTGGCGAGCGCACGCAAGTGGTCGTCGACCCGAGCGAAGAAAAGCTCAAGGCGCAGTTCGAAGGCGTGGTGCGCAGCTTTGTGCCGATGCACTCGATCGTGCGCATCGATGAAGTCGAGCGTCTGGGTACGCCAAAGATCAGCGAAGCCCGTGGCGGCGTTGGCAACGTGATGCCGTTTCCGGTGCCGATGCCCGAGAAGTAAACCGTAAGACCGAGTCGCCTCATTCACGAGCAAGTCCGCTCCCACAGGGATATTCATTCCTATGTGGGAGCGGGCTTGCTCGCGAAGAGGCCAGAAAAATCTATAGAGAAATCAGGGAAGAGGCGAAAACGGCGTACGCCCGTCGGCGCTCTGCAATTCCATCAGGTATTTACGGAAAATTTGCCCGAGCACTTGCGTGGCAGTCTCAAGATCTTCGCGGGACATTTTTTCGGAGACTTCGTCGGCCGTATCCAGCGCATCTTCAGCACCGTTGACCGCCGCCATTTTCAGCACGATGTAGGCCTGAATGTTGTTGGCCTGCACGCCTTCGCCGTGGAAGAACATGGTGCCGAGCTTGAATTGCGCCTGGGCGTGGCCTTGCAGCGAGGCCTTTTCGAAATAGCTCAGGGCTTGATTGAGGTCGCGCGGCGCGTTTTTGCCGTCGTAGTAGAACTCACCCAACTCGTATTGCGCTTGCGCATCCCCTTCATCCGCTGCCTTTTGGCAGGCGGCGAGGGCCTGCGTGACATCTTGCGGCTGAGTATTGAGGGTGCAGCGACCCATCGCCGGGATCAACAACGAGTTGCCGCCTGCTTGTGCATGTGCGAGCAGCGGCTGAAGGAGCAACAGGCAGCCCAAGGCAAGGGTGCGGCCGGTGCGGTTCATGGGAATCGACTTACCTCTGAAGGGCGCGCGGACCCGTCGAGGGATCCAATAAGCGCGCATTATGAAATAAGCAGGGCCATCCTTACAAAGTCTTTACTCGATTTTCTGCTGCGCGGGAAATATATCGCCCACTTTAGGGGAGATTTTTGGCAGGAGTGTCGGAAAAGACGTGCGGATGTAGGAGAACGCTGACGCTGGCAATGGCCAACGTCAGCGGCGGGGCGTTTTACTTCAACCTGGCGAAGGCGCGCTCGGCGGCGTCGAGGGTCAGTTTCAGCTCGGCTTCGCCATGGGCGATCGAGGTGAAACCGGCTTCGAAGGCGCTCGGTGCCAGGTACACGCCACCTTCCAGCATCAGGTGGAAGAAGCGGCCGAACAGCGCTGCATCGCTGGCCATCACGTCTTCAAAAGTAACAATGTCGTCGGCACCGCTGAAGTACAGACCGAACATGCCGCCCGCCTGGGTGGTCACGAACGGAATGCCGGCGGCATCGGCGCGCTGTTGCAGGCCGTCTAGCAGACGTGTGGTGTAGTCGGTCAGCTCGGCGTGGAAACCCGGACGGCTGATCAGGCGCAGAGTGGTCAGGCCGGCGGCCATCGCCAGCGGGTTACCCGACAAGGTGCCCGCCTGATAGACCGGGCCCAGCGGCGCGATGCGCTCCATGATCGAGCGCTTGCCGCCGAAGCAGCCGACTGGCATGCCGCCGCCGATGATCTTGCCGAAGGTGGTCAGGTCCGGGGTTACGCCGTAGTAAGCCTGGGCACCGCCGAGGGCGACGCGGAAACCAGTCATCACTTCGTCGAAAATCAGCACCACGCCGTGTTTGTCACACAGGCTGCGCAGGCCTTCGAGGAAACCCGGCGCCGGCGGTACACAGTTCATGTTGCCGGCCACTGGCTCGACGATGATGCACGCGACGTCCTGGCCGACTTCGGCGAGCATTTTTTCAACCGCGTCGATGTCGTTGAACGGCAGGGTCAGGGTGTGTTTGGCGAACGCTGCCGGTACACCGGCCGAGCTTGGTACGCCCTGGGTCAGTGCGCCGGAACCGGCCTTGACCAGCAGGCTGTCGGAGTGACCGTGGTAGCAGCCTTCGAACTTGATGATGCTGTCGCGGCCGGTGAAACCGCGGGCCAGACGGATCGCGCTCATGGTCGCTTCGGTGCCGGAACTGACCATGCGCACCATCTCCATCGACGGCACTAGCGAGCAGACCAGATCGGCCATCTCGGTTTCCATCGCGGTCGGCGCGCCGTAGGACAGGCCGTGTTGCAACTGGTTACGCACCGCGTCCAGCACGTCCGGGTGGCTGTGGCCGAGGATCATCGGGCCCCAGGAGCCGACGTAATCCACATAACGCTTGTCGTCTTCGTCAGTAACGTAGGCGCCTTCGGCGTGCTTGAAGAACAGCGGCGTGCCGCCAACGCTCTTGAACGCGCGAACCGGCGAGTTCACGCCACCGGGAATGTGTTTCTGGGCGTTGGCAAACAGGGTTTCGGAACGAGACATGATCGGGCTCTCAGACTTTTAGTAATTCATTGAAGGCGCGGGCGCGGCGGGTCACTTCGGCGGTGCTGTCGGCGCCGAACAGGCCGTGGACCACGGCCAGCAGATCGACACCGTGGGCCACCAATGGCGCAGCGTTGTCGAGGGTGATGCCGCCGATCGCGCAGATCGGCAGGTGCAGGGTGCGTTTGGCCTCGTCGAGCAGATCGAGGCTGCAACTCGGTGCACCAGGTTTGGTACTGGAATTGAAGAAACGACCGAAGGCGACGTAACTCGCGCCTTCTTTGGCGGCCTGTTCGGCCAGTTCAAGCTGCGCGTGGCAGGTCGAGCCGATGATCGCCTTGGAACCGAGCAGGGCGCGGGTCGGCGACAGCGGGCCGTCGGTCTGGCCCAGGTGTACGCCGACGTTCAGTCGTGCGGCCAGTTCGGCGTCATCGTTGATGATCAGTTGCGTCTTGTAGCGTTCGCACAGATCGCGCAGGGCTTCGGCCTCACGCAGGCGACGGGCTTCGTCGCTGCTCTTGTCGCGGTATTGCAGCAGGGTGACGCCGCCTTCCAGCGCCGCCTCCACGTAGGACAGAAACTTGCCGGCCAGCAACTGGCTGTCGGTGATGGCATACAGGCCACGTAGTTTCATCGCGCAGACCTCAGGCTCGGAACATCAGGAACAGAAATCCAGCGGCAGGCGACGCGGCACGAACTGGCCTTTGCCCAGCTGTTCGGCATCGCGCAGGGTGCGCCAAGTGTAATCCAGCGCAGTGCGCACGGCGCTGGCGAGGTTTTCGCCCAGTGCCAGGCGACCGGCGAGGGTGCTGGCCAGGGTGCAACCGGAACCGTGATAGCTGCCCGGCAGGCGCTGGCACTTGAAGGTTTCGCGCAGGCCGTCGCGGCTGTACAGGCGATTGTGGATTTCGGTTTCGTCGCCGTGACCGCCGGTGATCAGCAGGTTCTTGATGTACGGCAACAGTTTTTCAGCACACTCGTCCGCGGTGCCTTCTGGCAGTTCGGCGAGGATCCGGGCTTCGGGAAGGTTGGGGGTGGCGATGATCGACAGTGGCAGCAGGCGTTCGCGCATGGCGTAGCCGACTTCGTCCTTGCCCAGGCGTCCGCCGCCGCCGGCGCGCAGCACCGGGTCGCAGACCACTGGCAAGTGCGGGTGCGCCTGGAGCAGTTCGACGACGGTGTCGACCATTTCCAGGGAACCGAGCATGCCCAGTTTCACTGCCGCGACTTCTGAATCGTTGAGCACGGCATTGGCCTGGGCCAGTACCCACTCACGGTCGAGGACGCGAAAGTCAGTGACGTTGACGGTGTCTTGCACGGTCAGGGCGGTGACGGCCGGAGCCGCATGGCAACCCTGAGCGAGCAGGGCTTCGATATCTGCCTGCAGGCCGGCGCCACCACTGGGGTCGTGGCCGGAGAGACAGAGGACAACGGGGCGTGAGCTGTAGATATTCATGGTGCGCGAGCTTACCACCAAACCTGTTTTTCGGGTGTTGTGGCGCAGCGTCCTGCCGATAACACGGATAGCGGATCCGCAGCGCTTGTCACAATTTGACCGAGCAAACAGCTCTAGTCCGGCGCTCTGCTCTGGAACGCCCGTTCTAGAGCCTTCGTCGAAAAAATTTCCATGGTGCTCAATGGCCATCAACGGCTATGCTAGAGTGGATCCAAACCAATAACAGGTAATACCGGTTTTACGTCATCTCAAAGGGAATGGGGGGCTTCCTGACACAACCGGCCAAGCCACGCTGGGGCTTCAATGCGCTATTTGTTGATGTTGCTGTTCTGTTTGCCCCTCCTGGCAAGCGCCGTCGAGTTCGACGAGTTCACCCAGAGCCTCCCGCTGGGTCGATCCCTGCAAGTTTTCGAAGACCCGAGCGGTCAGGCGAGCATTGCCGACGTCCGCGCGCAAGCCGCCGCCGGAAACTTCAAACCCCATGACAAAGCCACGCTCAATGCCGGTTATTCGCGCTCGGCGTTCTGGCTGAAGATCGACCTGCATTACCGCCCGACCAATCCGTCGGCACAGCGCAGCTGGTTGCTGGAGCTGGCGTATCCGCCGCTCGATCATCTCGACCTGTATCTGCCCGATGCCGCCGGCGACTACCGTCTGGTGCGGCAGACCGGGGACGCCTTGCCGTTCGCCAGTCGCGAGATCCGCCAGAACAATTACCTGTTCGACCTGGCGTTCAAGCCGGATCAGCAGCGAACCGTTTATCTGCGGTTGTCCAGTGAAGGCTCGATCCAGGCGCCGGTGACGCTGTGGTCGAGCACCGCGTACCTCGAAGACCAGCCGGTGCGCCTGTATGTGCTGGGGATCATTTATGGCGTGCTGTTGGGGATGCTGGTCTACAACCTGTTCATCTACCTCAGCGTGCGCGACACCAGTTACCTCTATTACATCTTCTATATCGCTTCGTTCGGCCTTTATCAGCTGTCGGTCAATGGCGCGGCGGTCGAGTATTTCTGGCCGGACAACCCATGGTGGGCCAACGCCGCCACGCCGTTCTTCATCGGTTGTGCAGGGCTGTTCGGCAGCCAGTTCGCCCGTAGTTTCCTGCAGACGAAGAACCACAGCCGCTGGCTCGATCGCCTGCTGATCGCCCTGATCGTTTTTGGCGCCGTGGTGATCGGCCTCTCGTTGATGACCAGTTATGGCCTGGCCCTGCGTCTGGCGACGACCCTTGCGCTGACCTTTACCGTGGTGATCTTCGCCGCCGGGATCCTGGCCTGGTGGCGTGGCTTGCGGGTGGCGCGCTATTTCATCATCGCCTGGTCGGCGTTCCTGATCGGCGGCATCGTCAACACCATGATGGTGCTGGGCCTGCTGCCGAATGTGTTCCTGACCATGTACGCCAGCCAGATCGGTTCGGCGATTGAAGTTGCGCTGCTGTCGCTGGCGCTGGCCGACCGCATCAACGCGATGCGCGAACAACAGGCGCAGACCCTGTTCGACGCCGGCCAGAAACTTGAAGTGCTGAACCAGCAACTGGCCCACAGCAACAAGCTCAAGGACGAATTCCTCGCGACCCTGACTCACGAATTGCGCACGCCGATGAACGGTGTGATCGGTTCGCTGGAGCTGATGCAGACCGTCGAGCTCGATCCGGAACTGGAGCAATACCAGCAGACCGCCGCCGGTTCGGCGCGGGACATGATGCGCATGGTCAACGGCATCCTGACCCTGACCGAATTGCAGGCCGGCAAGCTCAAGGCGACGCCGGGCAGTTTCAGCCTGCGCGGGGTGGTCGAGGCATTGCGGATGCAGTTCGATGGCAACGCTTCGAGCAAGTCGCTGGACTTCAAGGTCGACGTACTGCCGACCCTGCCGGATCGCCTGCATGGCGACAGCGCCAAACTCGCGCAATGCCTGGAATGCCTGCTGGACAACGCGATCAAGTTCACCCGCGTCGGCGGTCTGGCTTTGCGGGTCACTGGCAAGCCATCGGCGGACAATCGCCTGGCGCTGTCCTTCGCGGTGATCGATACCGGCATCGGTTTCACCGATCTGGGCGAGGCGACAATGTATCAGCGCTTCTTCCAGCTCGATGGTTCGATGACCCGCGAGTACGGCGGGCTGGGTGTCGGTCTGGCGATCTGCCGTCAATTGGTGGAATTGCTCGGTGGCAAGCTCACGCACCGTTCCGAGCCTGGGAGTGGCAGCCGTTTTCAACTGGATGTCGAGTTTGAGTTGCCGGAAGTGGAAGCCGTGCCCGCGTTCAGCCGCGACACCGTGCGCGCGCCGCAGGATTGCACCGTGCTGCTGGTGGACGACAACAGCGTCAACCAGTTGGTGATGCGCGGCATGTTGCTCAAGCTCGGTTTCCGCGTGCGTACCGCCGACCACGGCGCGGCGGCGCTCGACTGTTTGCAGCGCGAGCGCTTCGATGCGGTGCTGATCGACTGCCAGTTGCCGCCGCTCGACGGGGCATCGCTGTGTTGCCAGATTCGTGACCTGCCGGGATGCGCCCATCTGCCGGTGTTCATGATCGCGCTGGGGGCGGATCGAGAGCATTGCGCGTCGGGTGGCTCGATCGATTACCTGAGCAAACCGGTGAAATTCGAGGATCTGCAGGTCGCGATGCAGCGGCGGGTGTTGAGTTGCTGACAGGGTGAAAGCGCCGGTATTTAGGCCGATATGACACTTTGATCGGTTCGGGGGCGGTGCTTAACTGAAGCTCTGGCCGATCAAGGAGCCCCGTCATGAACCTGCATCAGTTCGCCGAAACCCACGAAGTCACCAACCAGCCACCGTCGCTCGACGGCACCAACCTGTATCGCATTGACCTGCCGTTACAGGAGTGGTCGCGGCGGTTCGGTGCCGGCTGGGCCGAGTCGCGGATCGACGCCTACGGCGCACTGGCCGGCGGGCCGCTGATGGAGGCCGGGTTCCTCGCCAACCAGAACAAACCGGTGTTCGCCAGCCATGACCGCTACGGTCATCGCATCGATCTGGTGGAATTTCATCCGGCGTATCACGAGCTGATGCGCACCGCCATTGAACATGGCCTGACGTCGTTGCCCTGGGCTCATCCACAGGACGGCGCCCATGTTGCCCGCGCCTCCATGAGCTATCTGCACAGTCAGGCCGAGGCCGGCAGCGGCTGCCCGCTGACCATGACCTTCGCCAGTGTGCCCGCGATGCGTTTGCAGCCGAATCTGGCCGAACAGTGGCTGCCGAAAATTCTCGCAACCGAATACGACCCGCGCAATGTCGGCATGGCCCACAAGGCTGGCGTGACCATCGGCATGGCGATGACCGAGAAACAGGGCGGCACCGACGTCCGTGCCAACACCACCAAGGCTTATCCGGTCGGCGCCAGCGGCCCGGGCCAGGCCTATGAACTGGTGGGGCACAAGTGGTTCTGCTCGGCGCCGATGTGCGATGCGTTCCTGACGCTGGCGCAAACCGACAAGGGCTTGAGCTGCTTCCTGCTGCCGCGCCATCGCCCGGACGACACGCGCAATCAGTTCTATATCCAGCGTCTGAAAAACAAGCTCGGCAACCAGTCCAACGCCTCCAGCGAAGTGGAGTTCCGTGGCGCGCTGGCGTGGATGGTCGGTGAGGAAGGGCGCGGCGTGCCGACCATCATCGAGATGGTGGCCATGACCCGTTTCGATTGCATGGTCGGCTCCAGCTCGCTGATGCGTCAGGCGCTGACCCAGGCCAGCCATCACTGCGCCCATCGCAAGGTCGGCGGCAAACTGCTCAGCGAACAACCGCTGATGCAAAACGTGCTGGCCGATCTGGCGCTGGAAAGCGAAGCCGCGCTGGCGTTGAGCCTGCGCATGGGCAAGGCGCTGGATCATCTGGACGATCGCCATGAAGCGCAGTTCGCCCGACTGGTGACGGCGGTGGGCAAGTACTGGATCTGCAAACGCGCGCCGGGGATGATCAACGAAGCCGCCGAGTGCATGGGCGGCGCTGGTTATGTCGAAGAGAGCATCCTGCCGCGGCTGTACCGCGAAGCGCCGGTGAACTCGACGTGGGAAGGCTCCGGCAACGTGCAATGCCTCGATGTGTTGCGCGCCTTGTCGAAAGAGCCGGGCGTACTCGATGTGTTGTTCAGCGAGTTGGGCGACGGCCATGGCGACAAGCGACTGGCCGCGCACATTCAGCAATTGCAGGCGCAGTTCAAGGACACCGGTGACATTCAATACCGCGCTCGGCAACTGACCGAAGACATCGCTTTGGGACTGCAAGCGAAGCTGCTGCTGGAGGCCGGGAATTCGGCGGTCAGCGATGCGTTCATCGTCAGTCGTCTGAACGGAGGCGGGCGGGTCTACGGCGCGTTGCCGCGCGGCCTGGATGTCGAAGCCATCGTCGCCCGCTCTACGCCGCAAGGTTTCTGACCCTGTTTTTTGAACAATACGAAACCTTGTGGGAGCGAGCTTGCTCGCGAAAGCGGTAGTTCAGTTAAGTAGAGGGTGGCTGACATACCGCTATCGCGAGCAAGCTCGCTCCCACAGGGATCTTCATTGTTTGAATGATTAGGGTGAACCCACAACGCCACTGTTTCCGTGACGCCACGATGCAGGCAAGATGAAGCTCTGCAAGTCAGAACACAGGAAGCTGATCGTGACCGAAGCGTTTATTGTCGTTCAAACCGCCGAACAGGCCGTGGATCGTCTCGCCGAGCTGCATGAGCGGGCCACCACGGCGCTGAACTCGGCGCTCAAGCGTTATCTCAAGGATCGCGTCGAACCCGACGCCGAGCAACGTGCCCTGTTCCGTTATCCCGAACTGCGTCTGACCTACCACTGCCAGGGCGAAGTCCCGCAGACCACCCGCGCTTACGCCAAGGTGCAGTTGCCGGGCACCTACAGCGTGACCGTCACTCACCCGGCAGCGTTTCGCAAATACCTGC
The DNA here is from genome assembly GCF_000282255.1 of Pseudomonas sp. GM25. Taxonomy (NCBI): domain Bacteria; kingdom Pseudomonadati; phylum Pseudomonadota; class Gammaproteobacteria; order Pseudomonadales; family Pseudomonadaceae; genus Pseudomonas; species Pseudomonas sp. GM25. The sequence continues at coordinate 83,902 of NZ_AKJQ01000063.1, forward strand.
TGGAACAGCTCACGCCGCTGATGCACGACTTCACCGTGACCGTCGAAGTCGGCGTCAGCGAGCAGAACATTCCATATCCGTACGTGGTCGAGCAGGGTGATGAACTGGCCGGCTCCGGTGTCACCGCCGCCGTGCTGGCGCGAGTGTTCCCGAGTACTGACCTGTCCGCCGCCACCGATGGCATCGCCGACGGTCTCTACGACTGGGAAAACACCGATCCGCTGCCGCTGGCGCTGTTTGACGCCGCGCGCGTCGACTTCTCGCTGCGTCGTCTGGTGCACTACACCGGCAGCGACTGGCGCCATGTGCAGCCGTGGATTCTGCTGACCAACTACCACCGTTATGTCGACCAGTTCATCGTCCATGGCCTGGAGCAACTGCGTCGCGACCCGCGTTTCGTACGCATGGTGTTGCCGGGCAACGTGATCATCGAAAAAGGCATGGATCACGGTGAAGCGTCGGCGATTGCGGCCGGCGTGGTCTGGCACCGCTACCAGATGCCGGCCTATCACCTGATCGCCAGCGATGGCCATGGCGTGACCCTGGTGAACATCGGCGTCGGCCCGTCCAACGCCAAGAACATCACCGACCACCTGGCGGTGCTGCGTCCGCATTGCTGGCTGATGATCGGTCACTGCGGCGGCCTGCGTCAGTCGCAGACCATCGGCGACTACGTGCTGGCCCACGCCTACATGCGTCGCGACGGAATTCTCGACCGCGTGGTGCCGCCGAACATTCCGATCCCGGCGCTGGCCGAAGTGCAGTTGGCGTTGCAGCAAGCGGCGGCCAACATCACCGGCGAAAAAGGCGAAGAGCTGAAAAAACGCCTGCGCACCGGCACCGTGCTGACCTACGACGACCGTAACTGGGAATTGCGCTGGGCCCAGGAGCGACCGCTGATCAACCTGTCTCGCGCCGTGGCGGTGGACATGGAAAGCGGCACCATTGCCGCCCAGGGTTATCGCCTGCGAGTGCCCTACGGCACGTTGCTGTGCGTTTCGGACAAACCGCTGCACAGCGAAATCAAGCTGCCGGGTTCGGCCAACGCGTTCTACGAACGTGCGGTCAGCCAGCACTTGAAGATCGGCATCGAAGCAGTGGATCTGCTGCGCACCGAACTCAACTCGCTGCACTCGCGCAAACTGCGCAGCTTCGACGAGCCGCCGTTCCGCTAACGGTTTGTCGTGGTCATTTGGCGGTCGGGGCACTAGCATTAGCAGCCCCGACCGTTAGATGTTCTTTTCGCCATGTCCCGTCCCCAACGTCCACCTTCCCGCCGCCCCGGCGCGAAGCCAGCTTCTTCAGCCCCGCGCCGTGTCGCCAAGGCACCACCCGCCGAGCCGAAGCTGATCCTGTTCAACAAACCGTTCGATGTGCTGACGCAGTTCAGTGACGGAGAAGGGCGGGCGACGCTCAAGGATTACATCGACATTCCTGGCATTTATCCGGCCGGACGGCTGGATCGCGACAGCGAAGGTTTGCTGCTGCTGACCAACGACGGTCAGTTACAGGCGCGGATCGCCGACCCGAAGCACAAACTGGCGAAAACCTATTGGGTGCAGGTCGAAGGCGTGCCGACGGACGAGCAGTTGCAGCGCCTGCGTGACGGCGTCGAGTTGAATGACGGCATGACCTTGCCCGCCGAAGCGCGGCAACTGGATGAACCGGAGCTGTGGCCGCGCAATCCGCCGGTACGCTTTCGCGCAACGATTCCGACCACCTGGCTGGAATTGGTGATTCGCGAAGGGCGCAACCGTCAGGTGCGGCGGATGACGGCGGCGGTGGGGCTGCCGACGTTGCGGCTGGTGCGGGTCAGGATTGGTGACTGGTCGATCGAAGGGCTCGATCAGGGCCAGTGGAAAGAAGTGCCGGCGCGCTTATAAGGCGCCGGATTCGATCAGGCCGATCACCACGCTCTTGATGATGAACGCGGCCACGCCCAGGCCCAGCACGAAGAACAGAATGAACGAGCCGAAGCGCCCGGCCTTGGACTTCTTCGCCAGATCCCAGACGATGAAACCCATGAAAATGATCAGGATGCTGACCAGACCGGTCATCATCCACTCTTCAAATACTGCTGGATCCATCGGGCATCTCCGGCGCTGCGCGGCTGAAAGGGCGGCCGGGAGTATACGCCAGCGGCGAACGACGCAGCATTGACCTGCGTCGGTGTGCCGCAGTCATTCGTCGATTTCAGCTGCGCAGATGAGTCAGCGGCAGTTCGGTGCTGTTGAGCACCTGATTCAACACAAAACTCGAGCGCACGCTGGTCACGCCTTCAATCCGCGTCAGATGCCCCAACAGCAGCTTCTGATAGTGATCCATGTCCGGCACCACCACTTTCAGCTGATAGTCGGCATCCACGCCGGTCACCAGGCTGCACTCCAGCACCTGCGGCAAGGTACGGATCGCCGCTTCGAAGTTCTCGAAACGCTCCGGCGTGTGCCGGTCCATGCCGATCAGCACGTAGGCGGTCAGGCTCAGGCCGAGCATCTTGCGATCGAGCAGGGCGACCTGACGGGAGATGTAGCCGTCGTCCTCCAGTTGCTTGACCCGGCGCGAGCACGGGGAGGGCGACAGACCGATGCGCTCGGCCAGTTCCTGGTTGGAGATGCGGGCGTCGCGCTGCAATTCCGCCAAAATACTGAGGTCGTAACGGTCGAGTTTGCTCATCAAACGATCCTTTGTCTTAACTATTGCGGCGGATTATCTATCCAGGGTTAAAAATTGCGCAAGTGATGTTTATTTGAGCAATCTTCGCAATCATCTGTCGCAGCTCCGGGCCTATTCTTATCACCAGAATCACTGCTCGGTAACACAGTCCACGCGGCCCGCCCAATCCGGCCTGCCGCGGCCGCCACCCCCACCGGGGTTGTGCCGGCCCCCGAGCTGCACACTGTCCAGAAGACGGCGTGAGGTGAGCCGACGTCAAAAGCGTCGAGCCAGGACGAAGTTCTCTAGAAGGGAGGCCGACGGGTCTCCCTTTTTTCTTGCCCGCGGTTTGACTCTTCTTGCTCAATAAATAAATGACGTGACTGATAACCTGTAGCAGAACCCGGTGTGCCCATCCCCGGTCTTAGCTACACGCCCTCTCAATTTCAGGCTCTAGTCCGCAGTGAGGAATTTCATGAAGTCGCGCATCTGGCGTCTGGCCAGTGTTGGTTTGCTGTGTGTGAGTGTCGGTGCGCAAGCGCTGGCGGATGAGCCGCAGAATCGCGGCCCCGACGGCGGCGGACGCGGGCCGGAGCATCAGGGCAACAATCAGGGCCATGGCGGCGGTGATCAGCAGCGCGGCCAGAACAATCCGCAGCGGCAGAACAACGACATCATCCGTGGCGACAACAGCCGCCAGTTCGAGCACAACGGCCAGCAGAACCACGGCCAACCGAACAATGGCCAGTGGCAGAACCAGAACCAGCCGCGTCCGGCGTACAACCCCAACCCGGTGCGCCAGCCGCCACCGCCGCCGCAACTGCCGGCCAATGACTTGCCGATCCAGCCGCGCCCCGACACCGTGCGCCAGACCCAGGAACCGCGTCAGGGTTACTACCGCGACGAGCGCCCGCAGAATGGATATCACCAGAACTGGCAGACCGGCAACCGTCCCAACGACAACCGCTGGCCGGGTCGCCCCGACGGGCATGGCAATGGTTGGGGCCCCGGCCCGCAATACCGGCCGGGCCATGTGATCGACCGTTTCCCGGATCGTGACTACCGAGTGCCGTATCGCGGCCAGGACTATTTCTACTCCGGCGGCTACTGGTATCGCCCGCAAGGCCCGCGCTACATCGTGGTTCAGCCGCCGCGCGGGATTCGCATCCAGTACCTGCCGGATTACGCCCGTGAGGTGTGGATCGGCGGTTCGCTGCTGTTCCTCGCCGCCGGTTCGTACTACGCGTATCAGGAAGCGACCCAGGATTACGTGGTGGTCGAGCCGCCGGCGCAGCAGCCACCGCAGCCGACCGGCAATGGTTATGACGTGGAAGCGTATCCGGCCAACGGCCAGTCACCGGAACAGGTTCAGCGCGACGGGTACGAGTGCTATCAGTACGCGGTGCAGCAGAGCGGCTTCAATCCGCGCACCGCGACCTACCAGCCGGCGCCCGAAGTGGTGCAGGCCTACCGTCAGGCCCAGGGCAATTGCCTGAGCAGTCGCGGTTATCAGGTCAACTACTGAGCCCGGGCGGCTTTGACCACTTCTTGCGGGTCGGCGTGCACCAGCACTTCGGCCCGTGGGTAGGCTTTGTGAATGGCATCTGCTGCCTGATCGCTGATGCCGTGGGCGACTGACAGCGTCAATTCCCCCGGCAATTCCAGGTGCAACTGCACGAACCAGTGATTGCCGGAAATCCGTGTGCGCAGATCGTGTGCGCCCAATACTCCCGGGACGCCGCACGCCAGTTCGAGCATGTGCTGACTGACATCCGTCGGCAGCTCTTCATCCATCAGCACCGAAAAGCTTTCCCGGGCGATCTGGATCGCGCTCCACAGAATGTATGCCGCGATCCCCAGACCAAACCACGCATCCAGCTGATCGAACCCCAGCCCTGCCAACACCAGCGCAATCAGAATGCTGCCGTTGAGCAACAGGTCAGAACGGTAATGCAGCGAATCCGCCCGCACCGCGTTGGAACCGGTTTGCTTGATCACCCGATGCTGCAGCATCAACAGCGCCGCCGTCAGCAACAGGGAAAACACGATCACCCCGATGCTCAGCCAAGGCGCGCCGAGCGGTTCAGGATTGTTCAAACGCTCATAAGCCTGAAACGCGATCAGCACCGCACTACCGCCAATGAACAACGCCTGTGCCATGCCCGCCAGTGATTCGGCCTTGCCGTGGCCATAACGGTGATCGTCATCCGCCGGGCGCAGCGCGTAATGCACCGCCAGCAAATTGAGCAACGAGGTGACGCCATCGAGGGCAGAGTCGGTGAGGCCGGCGAGCATGCTCACCGAACCGCTCAGCCACCAGGCGATGGCTTTGGCGATGATCAGCGTACAGGCCACCGCCACCGAGGCGCGGGTCGCCAGCCGCAGCAGGCGGGCGTGTTCGGGGCTTGTGGTCATGGGTGCGTCAATTCCTCATGCGGCAGGTTGCAGGCCGAACATCGCCAGTTGTTGGGTGCTGCCCTTGTGCTGGATCAGGCGCGGGTCGTCCAGCGGCAGATTGCGGCCCAGCTCCGTTTCGAGAATAGCCTGCAACTTCAAGTTATCGACCTGTCCGTCCGGGCCGATGGCTTGCTTGAGCTTGGCCGGATCGACCTGCGCCGTGTGGCCCGGTTCGAAGTAGATCGCGCCGGTGGCGAAGTCCACGGCAAACGCGATCAGGCCGGGCACGATGTAGAACAACAGGCCCACGGCATCGAGCACGGCAATCGCTGGGTCGATCTTGCCGTCGATCTGGCCGCGCCGGTCTGGGTAGAAAATCGAACCGCACGCGGTGATCTGAGTGAGCAGGGTGGCAACCAGTACACCGCCGATCAGGCGAAAAGGTAAGCGCATGGGAATCTCCTGAGTCATCTATTAACGAAGCGTCATCGTGTGAAGTTAAGACCCTGACGAACGCCTGGCAGTTCGCCGTTATACTCGCGGCTCTGTTTGGGAGCCAGCATGATTTCTTTGCCGATCGATGACGTTTTACCCGCCCTGCGTGAAGCCCTCGCGACACGCCACGAAGCCGTGCTCGAAGCACCGCCCGGCGCCGGTAAAACCACCCGCGTGCCCTTGGCCCTGCTCAATGAAGCGTGGCTGAACGGGCAGACCATTCTCATGCTCGAACCCCGTCGGTTGGCCGCGCGCGCAGCGGCGGAACGGCTGGCCAGCGAGCTGGGCGAGAAGGTCGGTGAAACCGTCGGTTATCGCATCCGCCTCGACAGCAAGGTCGGCCCCAATACGCGCATCGAAGTGGTCACCGAAGGCATTCTCACCCGTCGTCTGCAGGACGACCCGGCGCTGGAAGGCGTGGGCCTGCTGATCTTCGACGAATTTCACGAACGCAGCCTCGACGCCGATCTGGCGCTGGCCCTCAGTCTGAACGGTCGCGAGCTGTTCCGAGCTGAACAACCGCTGAAGATTCTGCTGATGTCCGCCACCCTGGAAGGCGAACGTCTGGCCGGGTTGCTCGACGACGCACCGATCCTGCGCAGCGAGGGCCGGATGTTCCCGGTGACGATGCGCTGGGGCCGGCCGTTCCAGCCCGGCGAATACATCGATCAACGCGTCACGCAAACGGTGCTCGAAGCGCTGCACGATGAAACCGGCAGCCTGTTGGTGTTTCTGCCGGGGCAGGCGGAAATCCGGCGTGTCCATCAACAGCTGGTGGACGCTATCGGCGAGCGCAGCGACGTCTTGCTCTGCCCGCTGCACGGCGAACTCGACCTGAATGCCCAGCGTGCCGCCATCGACCCGGCCCCGGCGGGCCAGCGCAAAGTGGTGCTGGCCACCAACATCGCCGAGACCAGCCTGACCATCAATGGTGTGCGCGTGGTGATCGACGCCGGGCTGGCGCGGGTGCCGCGTTTCGATCCGGGCAGCGGCATGACTCGGCTCGACACTCAACGTATATCCAAAGCCAGTGCCACCCAGCGAGCGGGCCGGGCAGGGCGTCTGGAGCCGGGCGTGTGTTATCGCCTGTGGTCGCAGGATCAGCACGAACAACTCGCGGCTTATGGCAGTGCGGAAATCCTCTCGGCGGATCTCGCCGGGTTGGCCTTGCAGCTCGGACGCTGGGGCGTGGCGCCGAGTGATCTGATCTGGCTGGACGTGCCGCCGGCCGCCGCTTATGCACAGGCTCAGGATCTGTTGCAGCGCCTCGGTGCGCTGGACGGTGAAACCCTCAATCGCCACGGTCAAGCCATGGCCGAATTGCCGGCCCATCCGCGCATCGCTCATTTGCTTTTGCGCGGTCAGGCACTGGGGCTGGCGAACATGGCGTGCGATGTCGCTGCATTGCTGGGTGAACGAGATATCTTGCGCGGTGCCGGGGCGGATCTGCACAGTCGTCTGGTGCTGCTGTCCGGCGAAGAACGCGCGGCGCGGGGTGCCCAGGGCGGCGTGCAGCGCGCCCGGCAACTGGCGCGGCAATATCGCGGCTACCTGCGCGCCAAGGCGAGCGAGCCGGTCGCCGACCCGGATCACCCGCGCTGGCTTGGCGCCTTGCTGGCGCTGGCCTACCCGGACCGCGTCGCCCAGCAGCGGCGTGCCGGTGGTGCCGAATATCGACTGGCCAACGGCCGCGCGGCGCTGTTCGCCGAAGCCGACAGCCTGATGAAGGAACCGTGGATCGTAATCGCCGACCTCGGCAGCCGCCAAGGTCAGCGCGAAGAGCGGATTTATCTGGCGGCGGATTTCGATCCAGCGCTGTTCGACTCGGTGCTCGCCGAACAGGTGCACAACGTCGATCAACTGGACTGGGACGAACGCGAAGGCGTGTTGCGCGCAGAGCGTCAGCGCAAGGTTGGCGAACTGATCCTCAGCCGCGAACCACTGACCGGCCTCGACGAAAACGCTCGCAGTCAGGCGCTGGTCAATCTGGTGCGGCGCAAAGGTCTGGAGCTGTTGCCGTGGACCCCGGAGCTGCGCCAGTGGCAGGCGCGAGTAGCCTTGCTGCGTCAGCTCGACCTGGACGCCAAAGGCGACAGCCAATGGCCGGATGTCAGCGACACCACGCTGCTGAAAACCCTCGAAGACTGGCTGTTGCCTTACCTGGGCAAGGTCTCGCGGCTCAGCCATTTCGCCAACCTCGACCTGTCGAGCATCGTGCGCAATCTGCTGCCATGGCCACTGCCGCAACAGCTCGATGAACAGGCACCGCATCACCTGAGCGTGCCGTCAGGATCGTCGATTCGCCTCGACTACAGCGAACAACCACCGATTCTCGCCGTGCGCTTGCAGGAGCTATTCGGCCTGGCCGACACACCACGCATCGCCGGCGGCCGGCAAGTGGTCAAACTGCACCTGCTGTCGCCAGCGCGGCGTCCGGTGCAGGTGACTCAGGATCTGGCCAACTTCTGGCGCAGCACTTATGCCGAAGTGAAGAAGGATCTGAAGGGGCGGTATCCGAAGCATTACTGGCCGGATGATCCGCTGGTGGCTGAAGCCACGGCGCGGGCCAAACCACGCGGTACGTGAGGGTCAGCGACTGGCCTTCGCGGTCAGCTGCTCCCGGCAATAATCGGCAAACAACTGCGCCGGTTTGGTCAGTTGTCCGCGTTTGAGCCACGCGGCCACGAGGCCTGAGCCGGTGACGTCTTCGACGATGTCGACGCACACGACTTTCTTGCCGTCGTAGGTGCATTCCGAATGCGGGCGGGTGACCAGGATCGAGAAGCCGAAACCTTGGCCGACCATGCCGCGCACCATTTCGATCGACGGCGAGCTGAACTCGATGCGCGGCGACAGGCCGAGTTCTTCGAATAGGCTGACGAAGTAGGTGCGGCTCGGTTGCACGTCGAGCAGGATCATCGGCTCGAGGCACAAGTCCCGCAGCGAAACCTGCTTGAGCTGGGCGAAGCGGTGATCTGCCGGGAGCAGGGCGTAAGGCCGTTGGGCCGGCATCAAGGGTTCGGTTTCGATGGTGGCGTCGAGGTCGTGCTTGTACAGGATTGCCAGGTCGAAGGTGCCCGAGGTCAGGCCTTGCACCAGTTCCTGTTGTTCGCCGTCGCGTATGCGGATCTTCACCCCCGGATACAGCGCCGAGAACCCGGCAATCAGCTGCGGCAGGTAGAGCGGTGCGACCGTTTCAAAACAGCCGATATCGATCTGCCCGGCTACCACGTCGTTGTCGGCGAGGGCGTTCTGTTCGAACTCCTTGGCCATGCGCAGCAGTTCCTGGGCCTTGCGGAAGAACCGCGCGCCGCTCGGCGTTAGCGACACGCCCTGAGCGTGATGGCGGATCAGCAGTTGCACGCCGAAGCTGTCTTCCAGCCCCTTGATCGCCGTGGAAATCGCCGGTTGCGCGATGTACAGCTTGCGCGAGGCTTCGGCGACGCTGCCGCATTCGACGGTGGTGATGAAGTATTTCAACTGACGCAGGTTGTAAGCGGCCACGGTGAACCTCAAAGCGAACGGATTCCACATCCAAGCAATTTGTACGCCGCCGGCCTCCGTTCTGTCGGCGGTTTTTTTGTCCCTGAACAATAGCCCCATACGCGCGCGAAGGGGCCATCGGCTGGTTACCTTTTTTATTGTCTGCGAAGACATTTTTACTGGTTTTAGCCCGCACGGGCCTGAGCGACTATCACTGCGCACTGTTCTCAAAAGATTAAAAGTCCAAGGAGCAACCACCGTGTTCGAGCTTGCAGACTGGCAGCGCAAGGCCGCTGAATTGAGCTACCCGTACCAGGCCGTGATCGACGGCAAGCTGTGTGCGGCGCAGTCGGGGCAGACCTTTGCCGCGATCAACCCGGCCACCGGCCAGTTGCTGGCAAACGTCGCTGCGTGCGGTGAAGAAGATGTCGATGCGGCGGTGAAAAATGCGCGGCAGGTGTTCGAGGCCGGCACCTGGGCCGGGCGTTCTCCCACCGAGCGCAAGCAAGTGCTGCTGCGGCTGGCGGATCTGATTCTGGCCAATCGCGAAGAACTGGCGCTGCTCGACTCGCTGAACATGGGCAAACCGGTGATGGACGCTTACAACATCGACGTACCGGGCGCCGCCGGGGTGTTCCGCTGGTACGCCGAAAGCCTCGACAAGCTCTACGATCAGGTCGCGCCGAGTGCCTCGAATGTGCTGGCGACCATCACCCGCGAAGCGTTGGGCGTGGTCGCCGCCGTGGTGCCGTGGAACTTCCCGCTGGACATGGCCGCGTGGAAACTCGCGCCGGCGCTGGCGGCGGGCAACTCGGTGATTCTCAAACCCGCCGAGCAATCACCGTTCTCCGCGTTGCGTCTGGCCGAGCTGGCGTTGGAAGCCGGGCTGCCGGCCGGTGTGCTGAACGTGCTGCCGGGGCTTGGAGAGCAGACCGGCAAAGCTTTGGGCTTGCACCCGGATGTCGATTGCCTGGTGTTCACCGGCTCGACCCAGGTCGGCAAATATTTCATGCAGTACTCCGCGCAGTCGAACCTCAAACAAGTGTGGCTGGAGTGCGGCGGCAAGAGCGCCAATCTGGTGTTCGCCGACTGCAATGATCTGGATCTGGCGGCGCAGAAAGCCGCGTTCGGGATCTTCTTCAATCAGGGCGAAGTCTGCTCGGCCAACTCGCGATTGCTGGTGGAGCGCTCGATTCATGACGAGTTCGTCGAGCGGCTGAAAGCTCAGGCCGAACGCTGGCAGCCGGGCGATCCGCTGGACCCGGCGAGTGCGGCCGGGGCGATTGTCGACACCCGTCAGACGGAAAGCATTCTGCGCTTCATCAACCAGGCCGAACGCGAAGGCGCGACCCGCATCTGCGGCGGGCGGCAGCTGAGTTTCAACGGCTCCGACAACTTCATTCAGCCAACGATTTTCACCGACGTGCAGCCGCACATGACCCTGTTTCGCGAAGAAGTCTTCGGTCCGGTGCTGGCGGTGATTCCGTTCGATGACGAGGCCCACGCCTTGCAACTGGCCAACGACAGCGTCTACGGTCTGGCGGCGTCGCTGTGGACCGATGATCTGCACCGCGCGCATCGGGTGGCGCGGCAATTGCGAGCCGGTACGGTGTCGGTCAACAGCGTCGATGCGCTGGACGTGACCGTGCCGTTCGGCGGTGGCAAGCAATCCGGTTTCGGCCGCGATCTGTCGCTGCACTCGTTCGACAAATACACCCAGTTGAAAACCACCTGGTTTCAACTGCGCTCATGACAGCCGCTCACAACAAGAAAGGAGATCCGGCGATGACCACCTCACGTGAAACCCGCGACTACCAGGCCGCCGATGCAGCGCACCACATTCATGCGTTCGTCGACCAGAAGGCCCTCAACGACGAAGGCCCACGGGTGATGGTGCGCGGTGACCGCCTGCACCTGTGGGACAACGACGGTCGGCGCTACCTCGACGGCATGTCCGGGCTGTGGTGCACCAACCTCGGTTACGGGCGCAAGGATTTGAACGCGGCGGCGAGCCAGCAACTGGAGCAGTTGCCGTACTACAACATGTTTTTCCACACCACCCACCCGCAGGTGATCGAGCTTTCCGAGCTGCTGTTCAGTCTGCTGCCGGGGCACTACAGCCACGCGATCTACACCAACTCCGGCTCCGAGGCCAACGAGGTGCTGATCCGTACCGTGCGCCGTTATTGGCAGGTGCTGGGCAAGCCCGAGAAGAAAATCATGATCGGCCGCTGGAACGGTTATCACGGTTCGACTCTCGCGGCGACGGCCCTCGGCGGCATGAAGTTCATGCATGAAATGGGCGGGATGATTCCCGACATCGCGCACATCGACGAGCCGTACTTCTTCGCTCACGAAGGCAACCTGACCCCGGCAGAATTCGGCCTGCGTGCGGCGCAGCAACTGGAAGCGAAGATCCTCGAACTGGGCGCAGACAAAGTCGCCGGGTTCATTGCCGAACCGTTCCAGGGCGCGGGCGGGATGATCTTCCCACCGGAAAGCTACTGGCCGGAAATCCAGCGCATCTGCCGCAAGTACGACGTGCTGTTGTGTGCCGATGAAGTGATCGGCGGCTTTGGTCGCACCGGCGAATGGTTCGCCCACGAATACTTCGGTTTCGAGCCGGACACCCTGTCCATCGCCAAGGGTTTGACCTCCGGTTACATCCCGATGGGTGGCCTGATCCTGTCGAAAAAAACGGCCGACGTGCTGGTGGAGCAGGGCGGCGTATTCGCCCACGGCCTGACCTATTCCGGGCACCCGGTGGCGGCGGCGGTGGCGATTGCGAACCTCAAGGCATTGCGCGATGAAGGCGTGGTGACGCGGGTCAAGGATGACATCGGCCCGTACCTGCAACAGTGCCTGCGCGAGGTGTTCGGCAATCACCCGCTGGTGGGCGATATTCAGGGCACGGGCATGGTCGCGGCGTTGCAACTGGCCGAGGACAAGGCCACGCGCAAGCGCTTCGCTAATGAGAACGATATTGCTTGGCGCTGCCGCACGATTGGTTTTGAAGAGGGGGTGATCATTCGCTCGACCCTGGGGCGGATGATCATGGCGCCGGCGTTGATTGCCAGCCGTGAAGAGATTGACGAGCTGGTGGGCAAGACGTTGAAAGCGCTGGATCGTACGGCGCAGGAATACGGTCGGCTCTGATTTGAATCCTGCATGAACCGTTAACAATCGCAGCCTTCGGCTGCGATTTTTTTTGGCTTTGCACCCACCTCGGGCACCCCCGCCCGATGCGCCCTTTCGCGGTGCGCACTACCCAGTTTTTTCATCGTTCGCGTCTAACTATTTCCTCGTTTTCCTGACGCCGAGCCTGGGTCAACATCGATTTCGCCAGCCAAGGCATTGCCCGCCAGAGTCCAGCAGAGACCGCAGCGTGCAATCGCGACACCACGGCTGGCCGTACTGCCCATGACAACTAAATCAACAGCGTTGGGAGTGCTCCATGAACAAGTTCTTGTTTACCCGTCTTGCATGTCCTCTGGCGATTTCCGCCCTTTCCGTCACCGCCGCCCAGGCTGGCACCTTGTCGATCGGCCACACCACGTGGGTCGGTTACGGCACCCTGTATCTGGCCCAGGATCTGGGCTACTTCAAGGAAAACGGCCTGACCGTCGAATTGCCGGTGGTCGAAGAAGCCTCGATGTACATGGCCGCCCAGGCGTCCGGGCAATTGTCCGGCTCGGCGTCGACCATCGACGAAGTGCTCAAGTACCGCCCGCAGTTCTGCTTCAAGGCTGTGGCTGCGCTGGATGACAGCCATGGCGGTGACGGTGTGCTGGTCGGCAAGAACGTGAAGAGCCTGCAAGAACTCAAGGGCCAGGCGGTGGCCGTGAACGAAGGTTCGACCTCGCAGTTCTGGCTGTCGTACCTGCTGAAAAAGAACGGCATGAGCATGAGCGACATCACCGTGCAGAACATGACCGCCGACGATGCCGCCACCGCGTTCATCGCCGGTCGCGTACCGGCCGCCGTGACCTGGGAGCCGCACCTGTCGATGGTGCGCGACAAGCAACAGGGCAAGGTGCTGATCGACAGCAGCAGTACGCCGGGGGTGATCGTCGATGTGGTGGCGCTCAACTGCACAGTGATCGAGAAGCAGCCGGAAGACGTCAAAGCGCTGGTCGCCGGCCTCTACAAAGCCGTGCAGTTCACCAAGGATCATCCACAGAAAGCCTACGAAATCATGGCCAAGGGCGTCGGCGGTTACTTGTCCGATCCGAAGGAACTGGCCGCCGCCGCGCAAGGCGTGCGCTTCTACGATCAGGCCATGAGCGAGAAGCTGCTGGGCAAACCCGGCGCGCCGGGTGACAGCGCACCGCTGATCAAACTGGCCAACGAAACCGCCAGCGAATTGCAGGGCAAGCCCTACAACGTCAGCAACGACGATCTGGTGGATAACCGTTTCGTCAGCCCGCTCTAGGAGACTGGTCATGTTCAAGCGCAATTCATGGCTGAGCCGCTGCATTACGCCGAAGACCGGGTTGCCGGTGCCGGTAGTGTGGAGCGCCAGCGGTCTGGCCTGGGTGTTGCTGGTCGGCCTCTGGGCCGGGTTGTCCTACGGCGGCATCGTGCCGGGGATGTTCCTGCCCACACCGGGCGCGGTGGTTGAAGCCGCCGTGCGCCTGAGCCGCGACGGCACCCTCGGCCAGCATGTCTGGGCCAGTGTCGAAGTGGTGATGGTCGGCTTTATCGTGTCGTCGCTGGTGGCGGTGCCGCTGGGCTTGCTGATGGGCAGCTTCCGCATCGTCCAGGCGTTCCTCGAACCGCTGGTCAACTTCATCCGCTACCTGCCGGTGACCTCGTTCGTGCCGCTGTTCATCCTCTGGATTGGCATTGGTCTGGAGCAGCGGGTGTCGGTGATCATTTTTGGTGTGTTCTTCCAGCAACTGGTGATGATCGCCGACGTGTCCAAAGGCATTTCCAAGGACTTGATCAACGCTTCCTACACCCTTGGCTCCAACCGGCGTGACGCGGTGCTGCACGTGATCGCCCCGGCGTCGTTGCCCGGTGTGCTCGACACTCTGCGGGTGACCATGGGCTGGGCCTGGACCTATCTGGTGGTCGCCGAACTGGTCGCCGCTTCCAGTGGCCTCGGTTACTTGAGCCTCAAGGCCATGCGCGGCTTTCAGGTCGATGTGATTTTTCTCGCCATCGCGATCATCGGCCTGCTCGGCCTGGTCACCGATCAACTGTTCCGCTTCTTGCGTTTGAGGATTGCCGCATGGGCTCAGTAACCGCTGCCAACCGTCGTTTCATCGAGCCGGTCGCCGCACCGGCACACGCCGCGCCAAGGTTGCAGGTGGACAAGGTCAGCCTGCGTTACACCAAGCCCGGCGGCGGAACCTTCACCGCGCTGGAAGAAGTGTCGTTCGAAGTGCCGGATCAGCAATTCGCGGTGCTGGTCGGGCCGTCGGGCTGCGGCAAGTCGAGCCTGCTGTACCTCACCGCCGGCCTGGCCGAGCCGACCTCCGGCGAGATCTACGTCGGCGGCCAACAAGTGCAGGGCCCCGGCGCGGATCGCGGGATGGTGTTCCAGAGCTACACGCTGTTTCCGTGGCTGACGGTGCGGCAGAACGTTGAATTCGGCCTCAAGCGTCGGGGCATGCCGGCGGCGCGGCGCAAGGAAATCGTCGATCACTATGTCCACGAAGTCGGCCTGTCCGGGTTTGCCGACAACTACGCCAAGCAGTTGTCCGGCGGCATGATGCAGCGGGTGGCGATTGCCCGGGCATTGGCCAACGACCCGCAGATCCTGCTGATGGACGAACCCTTCGGCGCCCTCGACAGCCAGACCCGCCTGCAAATGCAGCAGCTATTGCTGCGGGTGTGGGGCAACAGCAAGAAAACCGTGCTGTTCGTTACCCACGATATCGACGAAGCGATCCTGCTCGGCGATCGGGTGTATGTGATGGGCGCCAGGCCGGGACGGATCAAGCAAATTCTGGATGTGCCAATCGAACGCCCACGCACGCTGGACATGGTGATGGAGCGCTCGTTCATCGACATGAAGCGGCAGATCTTCGGGCTGTTACACGATGATCTCGAAGACGCTCACTGAGACCACCAACCATCATGTGGGAGCGAGCCTGCTCGCGATGGTGGAAGATCAGTCAGAAAACCTTCGCCTAACACTCCGCTATCGCGAGCAGGCTCGCTCCCACAAGGACGGCATTTAGTTGGGAGGTAACAGGAACCGCGCAATCACCGGCAGGTGATCGGAAATGCGCAACGTATCGTCCTGCCGCACCGTGGCTTCGACCCGTTTGATCTTCGGGCTGTAGAACAGGTAATCGACCGTGCGGTCCGGGCCGTTGAGGCCGGAGTCGTTGGGATAGTGGGTCAGCCACTTGGCGCGGTCGATGCCGCTGGCTTCGTTGTTGGTCGGGATCATCGGGTATTTGTCCCACAGCACATGCAGCGCACTGTCGGCGGAGTACGGCGTGCGCTGCTCGGTGGGCAGGCGTCGGTACTGGCCGAGCGGTAAGAGGTTGAAGTCACCACCGATCAGCCACGGCGTGCCGTGGCTTTCGTGTTTATCGAGGACCTTGGCCACCGCTGTCACCTGTGCCTGCAAGGTGTCGTCCGGTTGGGTGGCGCGATCCAGATGGGTGTTAAACACCACCAGTTGCCCGCCATCACTGAGCGGCAGAGTGGTGGCGAGCAGGGCGTTTTTCGGCTGGAACTGACGGCTGATGATGTTCGCCGGCTGCACCGGCAATTGCAGGCGTTCGGCGTGTTCGATGCGGTAGCGGCTGAGGGTGGCGAGCTGCCGGCCGACGCTGCCGAAGATGTGCGGGTCCGGGACGAAATCGGCCTTCCAGTCGAAGGCGTGGGCGCTGCACGGGTAGAGGTCGGTGAGGCGTTCCTGCAACAGCTTGAGCTGATTCTGATAGTCGCTGGCCTTGGCGCCGTCATCCAGTTCCTGCAACAGCACCACGTCCGGCTGTTCGTCGCGGATCACCCGCGCCACTTCATCGAGACTGAACGCCATGTCTTCCGGAGTCGGGGCTTCGTCGTCGCCTTGCGCCAGGTCATTCCAGAACACGTAGCGCTTGCCGGCCAGGTATTGCACGTTCCAGGTCATGACTTTCAGGGCCTGGCCGGGGACCAGCGTCGGCGGTTGCCCGGTGCAACTGACCGGCAGGGTTTCCCGGGCATCGGGGCGCCAGGTCAGGCTGTAGATCAGCGTGCCGATCAGGGCGAGGGCGAGCAGTGCGGGCAACAGGATGTAGCGCAGTAGACGGGTCATGGCTCGGCTTATAGCGATACGGAAGTGGTCCCGAGCATACCCGAGACCCATCCATCAGCCCAAGCGCGGCGCAGTCAGACTATTCCGTCACGTTTGTCGGGCAATTCGCTGATCAACATGAACAGGCGGAACAGCACTACGCTGGTGAACAGTTGCAGGAAGCTGTGGCCACTGTCGATCAGCACCGCAATCAACGGGTTCTGCGGATCGGGATAGACCTGCAGGGTCAGGCCCTTGAGCAGCCACAACGGCCCCATCACACAGAGGATGCACACCAGAATCCGCAGAAAATGCCCACGGCTCAGGCGCAGGCTTTCCTTCATCGCCTGCAACGGGCCGTAACCACGCAGCACCAGCAGGTATTCACCGAAGGCCAGAGTGACCATCAGCCACAGCCCCGGCAGGAAATACAGCGACAGACCGAGCAGGATCAACAGCGTGTTCAGTGCAGTCAGCAGGGCGAAGCGCGGCCACAGACGAGCGGCCATCGCCAGCAGATCGCGGGTTTGCGGGGATTCGCCGCGGGTGCGGGCATCGAGAAACAGAATCAGCGCGGCGGTGTACAGCGGATACACCAGCAGGCCGACGATCACGCTGATGGCCGAGTAACCGTCCGGGTCGCTGGCATGGTCGACCACCTGTTGCAGCACGGCTTCGAAAATCACCAGCGGCAGGCACAACTGGACGATCCGGCCCAGATTGCGTTTGAAGAAATACAGGGAGTCGCGCAGCACATCGAAGGCATTCATCAGTCGGTATCGCAGGTCAAAAACAGTGGCCCACTTTAACCGATGATCCGTTTCGCTGCGCAAACGTAAACGTTCGGTAAAGGTCATTGAAACATTCTGTTGCTGCCTCCATTACAGAGGTGCGCCTCCTCCGACGTGGAAGAGGGCAACGTTATCCCCGGCAATCTACGAGGTCGCCATGAACAGCGAAGAACAAACCCTGATCGATGGACTGTTTTCCCGGCTGCAACAGGCCGAAACGGAGGCAGCCCCGCGCGACGCACTGGCTGAAGCGCGGATCAAGGAACACCTGACGCGCCAGCCGGCCGCAGGTTATTTCATGACCCAGGCGATTCTGGTGCAGGAGGCTGCCCTCAAGAGCCTCGACGAACAGAACAAACAACTGACTCAACAGGTCAAGCAATTGCAGGCCGAACTGCAATCGGCCAAGGCGCAGAGCGCGCCGCCGGCCTCCAGCGGTGGTGGCTTCCTGTCGAGCATCTTCGGTGGCAGCAGCCCGCGCCCGGCACCAACCCAGAGCGCCCCGGCGTCCACTGGCGGCTGGCGTGAACCGCCCCCACAACAGAACTTCGGAGCACCCGCGCCACAACAGAACTTCGGCGCGCCACCACCGGGTTATGGCCAGCAACAAGCGGCCCCGGCGGCCGGCAGCAGCTTCCTCGGCGGTGCCCTGAAAACGGCCGCCGGTGTGGCGGGTGGCGTAATGCTGGCACAAGGCATCAGCAGCCTGTTCCATCACAACCAGCAGCCGGAAGAAATCGTCGAAGTCATCAAGGAAGAGCCGGCCCAGGTCAACGACCAGAGCAACAACGGCTGGGGCGATGACCAGCGCATGGCCAACAACGACTCCTACGGTAATGATCAGGGCGGCTTCACCGACACTGACTACAGCGATGACAACTCATCGTTCTTCGATGACGACGATTCCTTCGTCTGATTCACCATTCGTCCGGGGCGCCTGATCGCCCCGGGCCGATTATTCGCGGAACCTTCCTTCGGGCTGGCATACTGAGCGCCTTTTTCGGGCCTGGTGCCTGATCCGGCTCATGCGCGTCAGCGCTCACAGGAACTCCGGTGAAAAAAATCGCAGTGTTCGCCGATGTGCAGAACCTCTACTACACCGTGCGTCAGGCCTATGGTTGCCACTTCAACTACGCGGCGCTGTGGGCGGATGTCAGCCAGCACGGGCAGATCGTCGAGGCCTACGCCTATGCGATCGACCGGGGCGACAGCAAACAGCAGCAGTTCCAGCAGATCCTGCGCAACCTCGGTTTCACCGTGAAACTCAAACCCTACATCCAGCGCAGCGACGGCTCGGCCAAGGGTGACTGGGACGTGGGCATCACACTCGACATCATGGACGCCGCCGACCACGTCGACGAAATCGTCCTGGCCTCCGGTGACGGCGATTTCGACATGCTGCTCGAACGCATCATCAACAAACACGGCGTACAAGCGGTGGCCTACGGCGTTCCCGGCCTGACCGCCAACTCGCTGATCCGCGCCGCCAGCCGTTACGTGCCGATCGAAGGCGCACTGCTGTTGAAAAATTGAGCCCTGCTCAAGAATTGATTTAAACGGAGTACCACCCGGTTTGGAACGCATTGCAGTCATCGACTTTGAAACCACCGGCATCTCGCCGAGCAGCAGTTGCCGGGCCACGGAAATCGCCGTGGTCATGCTGGAAAACGGCCGCATCGTCGAGCGTTACCAGAGCCTGATGAACGCCGGCGTCCGCGTCCCGGCCTTCATCGAACAACTCACCGGCATCAGCAACGCCATGCTGCGCGCCGCGCCTTCGGCCGAACAGGTGATGAACGAAGTCAACGAATTCGTCGGCTGCACGCCGCTGCTGGCGCACAACGCCGCGTTCGACCAGAAGTTCTGGGACTTCGAACTGGGCCGGATCAAACGCACCCGTTTGCAGAACTTCGCCTGTTCACTGCTATTGGCCCGCCGCCTGATGCCGGCGGCGCCGAACCACAAGCTCGGCACGCTCACCACGTTTGCCCAGTTGCCGCATACCGGCCAGGCGCACAGGGCGATGGCGGATGCGGAGATGGCGGCAAATTTGATGGCGCATCTGGCGGATGAGTTGCGGCACAAGCACGGCGTGCGGGAGCTATCGCACGACCTGCTGTGCAAATTGCAGAAAGTGCCGGCCGCTAAAGTCGGCGAGCACCTTCAGCGCTATCGCTGACTTCAGGTTTCAGGGACCGCAGCCTGAGACGGCTCCTGCTTTGACGACTATCAAGTAAGAGCTGTCGAAAGGCTGCGAATTTTCTGCGTCAGGCCAGACTGGCAAAATGTTGACTGTCGACTTTGCTCACCGGCATGAACCCCGTTGTTTTCTTGAAGTTCATGGTGTGCACAAAGTTCTTCATCGAGTCTGAGGGGTCGATGCTTTGCATGTTGAGTTTGAACAGCGTGTCGCGAGAAATAGCGACACTGAGGATAGGTTGATCCTCCAGATGGCCAGTTGCGGAGTTAAGAAGTGAGTCAACGGCAGTCACGATCACCATGCGCTCTGGAAGGATACTGAGCAACTCTTGGCCTACTCGCAGAACGCAGCTACACACATAGTCCTGCAGCAGCTCGTTGAACTTGCTGATCGGCATCTTTTTAACGGAGAGTTTCCCACTCTGCAGCAGTGACTTGATCTCCTGGGGAATCACTTTCTCACCGTGAACCGAAAGCGTGCATTCAAATATGCCGGTTTCTCCAACCGAGAAAGTGATGGAGGTGCCGAGATGTGAGATATCTGTGAAAGGGTTCACTTGCATGACGGCATCAATCTTGGATTGGCCGTTACCGGCGAGCACTCCCGTCGCAAGATCGTAGTCTTCCTGCCATTCGCGATGCTGCGCTTCCCACTCTTTCAATTCTTCAGCCAGTTTCTGCGTGTCTTTGGCCACTGCTGCGGGAATGGCTTCCTCAAGCTTTCTGCGCTTTCTGGCTTCCAGTTTCAAAGTGCGAACAATGAAGCCCGGTTTGTAGCTGGAATGTTTCTCTCTGGCATGGATTTCATGCGTATTGAGCTCTACGGGTTTGATCGGTGCCGGTTGGCTAACGAACTCACCCCAGTTGATCTGTTCACCACAGTCCTTGTGCACTGAAAGCAACAGTTCAATGTGGTTTTCGTAGACTTCAACTTCATGCGCAGCCTGCTCGCGAGCCTCCATTTTCGCGAACTCTTTCTGTCGTACTTCCAGTTCACGCTGGCGTCGTTTCGAATTTCGTTCGGCTCTTCGCGCTGACGCTTGCATCGAGCGTAGGGTTCCCTTCCAAGTCATCGCTGAGTTCCTCTCTTTTTTATTGAATTCTTGTTTTTTCGAGCGCCGAAGATCGACCTTTTGAAGGACATTATCGGTCGCATCTGGCGGTGTCCATAGGCCACAGAAATCTCGTGTAAATAGGCTGTTTAGCCGTGTGTAGCGTTTGTCGAAGTGTCCTACCGAAAGTTAGGGATAATCTGTCTTGAGCTCCAACAAGCCCACCGATAACCTCTGTTTGTCGCTGCCAATTCAGCGACCGGGACTGCAAGCCCGCCGATAATTTGTTAGGCACTGACCGGTGCACCTATAATCGCGTCGCTCTTTTGGCGACCAACGATTTTATGGTGGCTGTGTGCGGGAGACCCTCGGGTCTGCCGAGGTTGCCTAACGACTCGGTCTTGCAGACCCGCGCACAGCTGCCACCCATCATCTGCAAGTGATGCTGGCGGCTCCAACTTTCGTTAGGTGATTTGCCATGATCAAAGTAATTCCCAACGCTCCAAAAAACGCCGGCTCGTCATTCAGCCGTGAGTCGCTCGTAAAACCCCAAACCTTCATCCGCCATCACATCCAGCTGCAAGCCGCTCTGGTACATGGCGAAGCCTGGTTCTGCGCCCGAGGTATTGGTCGTCTGATGGGGTTGGAAATCAATGACCGACAGGTGCTCAAGCTTGATTCGGATCAGCGACGTACGATTTGCCTCTCGGGACCTGATGGCACTCAGGAAACCCTGATGCTCAGCGAGTCAGGTGTCTATGCAATGCTGGTTTATCACTACTCTCCGGAAAACCGCCATCTACGCCGTTGGCTGACTCATGAGGTAGTGCCGTTACTGCACGAGGATGTGTTGTCTTCTTTCAGTCCGCGCCCACATCTGCAGTTGATGCTATGTGCGGGGCAGACCTTGAAGCTGTTGCATTGGCGCAATGAGCCGTGGATTCGCTTGCGGGACATGCCAAGCCTCTTGAGCCAAGAAGGCTACAGCTACGGCTGATGACCCTCGCGATGAACGTTCCCACGCAAAGCGTGGGAACGAGCGGGACGGGAAGGTTACTTTCCGTTGCCTTCGATGTGGCCGAGCGGCACCCGCTTCTCTATCGCGCTCGACAACACGATCGACGTCTTGCTGAACCCGAATTTTGCCACCCGGTTGATCAGCTCTTCCAGCTCGGTCATCGAACCCACCGCGGCCTTCATGATCACGCATGGATCGCCCGTCACTCGAAAGCACTCGGTCAGTTGTGGAATTTTCACCAGTTCGTCGTAGACCTTTTGGCTGCCGTTCTGGTGGAGGCGCAATTCGATCACACACTGGATCGGCAAGCCGATTTTCGACAGGTCGATGTTCGCCTGATACCCGGTGATGACTCCGGCCGCCTCCAGTTTGGCCACGCGCTCGGCGACGGCGGGGGCGGAGAGGTTCACTTTGCGGGCGAGGTCGGCGTAGGACGCGCGACCGTTTTCGAGCAGGGCGCTGAGCAGCATGCGGTCGTATTTGTCCAAGGTTGGACTCCTGAAAATGCCAGACTTTCGAAATCGCGGTTCAGGCCGTCGATCTCCGTGTTTTCGAAAGTGTACCGGCGCTATAAACAGGTTTTGTAACTTATTTTTAGCGGTTGGCCTTTCTAGAATAATCAATCCCCTGAGTCTGACTTTCGAGCTGCCCATGTCTGCCTTGCGCCGTTTTTCCTTGCCCTTGATCGCAGCGTTTTTTGCGTTGTACGTGATTTGGGGATCGACCTATCTGGTGATCCGCATCGGCGTCGAATACTGGCCACCGCTGATGCTTGGCGGCGTGCGCTTCGTGATTGCCGGCACCCTGATGTACGCCTTCCTGCGCTGGCGTGGGGCACCGGCGCCGACCTGGGCGCAGTGGAAAGCGGCGGGGATCATCGGGATTCTGTTGCTCAGTTTCGGCAACGGCGCGGTGACTTTGGCCGAGCACAGCGGCGTGGCGTCGGGTGTTGCCGCGCTGGCGGTGGCGACGGTGCCGCTGTTCACTTTGCTCTGCGGCTATTTCTGGGGCGCGCGCAATACCCGTCTGGAGTGGGCCGGGGTGGCGATGGGGATTATCGGCATCGCCATGCTCAACATGGGCTCCAACCTGCAATCGAGTCCGCTGGGCGCGGCGCTGCTGATTTTCGCGGCGGCGAGTTGGGCGTTCGGCTCGGTGTGGAGCAAACACCTGCCGCTGCCTCAAGGCGCAATGGCCAGTGCCGTGGAAATGCTGGTGGGCGGCGTGGTGCTGTTGATCGGCAGCGCGGCCAGCGGTGAACACCTGCAGGCCATGCCGCCGCTGGAAGGCTGGCTGGCGCTGGCGTACCTGATCTTCTTCGGCTCGATCATCGCCTTCAACGCTTACATGTACCTGTTGAAAAACGTTCGCCCGGCGGCGGCCACCAGTTATGCCTATGTGAACCCGGCGGTGGCGGTGTTGCTGGGGATCGTGTTTGTCGGCGAGACCATCGGGATCGAAGAGGCGCTGGCGATGCTGGTGATCATCGGTGCGGTGGTGCTGATCGGTCTGCCGCAGTGGCGGCGTCCGGCGCGGTCGCCGGTGGTCAGCGAGCCGGCTGCCGCAGCGAAGGTCATAGCGACGGAGCAACGTGCGAATTAGGGTAAACTGCGCGCCATCGCACACTTGCTCTGATTTTTCCTACGGTACTCCCATGACTTTCGCCACCCTTGGCCTGATCGAACCCTTGCTGCGCTCCCTTGAGAAGCTCGGCTACCAGACCCCGACGCCGGTGCAGGCGCAAGCCATTCCGGCCGTGCTGGCCGGTCGCGACCTGATGGCTGCGGCCCAGACCGGCACCGGCAAGACCGCCGGTTTCGCCTTGCCGCTGCTGCAACTGCTGGCGATGGAAGGGCCGAAAGTCACCGCGAACTCGGTGCGTGCGCTGATTCTGGTGCCGACCCGCGAGCTGGCCGAACAAGTCCACGAAGCCGTGCGCCAGTACGCCGAAAACCTGCCGCTGCGCACTTACGCGGTGTACGGCGGCGTCAGCATCAACCCGCAGATGATGAAACTGCGCGGTGGCGTCGATCTGCTGGTCGCGACCCCGGGCCGTCTGCTCGACCTGTTCCGTCAGAACGCGCTGAAGTTCAACCAGTTGCAAACCCTGGTGCTGGACGAAGCCGACCGTATGCTCGACCTGGGCTTTTCCGAGGAGCTGGCGAACATTTACCGCGCGCTGCCGAAGAAACGTCAGACGCTGCTGTTCTCCGCGACCTTCTCCGATGACATCCGCCTGCTGGCCGGGCAGATGCTCAACGATCCCCAGAGCATCGAAGTCAGCCCGCGCAACGTGGCCGCCAACACCGTCAAGCAGTGGGTGGTGACGGTGGACAAGAAGCGCAAGCCGGAACTGTTCGTGCACTTGATGCGCAAGAACAAGTGGAAGCAGGTGCTGGTATTCGCCAAGACCCGTAATGGTGTGGACGCACTGGTCGAAAAACTTCAGGGCCTGGGCGTGAACGCTGACGGTATCCACGGCGACAAGCCGCAAGCGACCCGGCAGCGCGCGCTGGATCGTTTCAAACTGAGCGAAGTGCAGATTCTGGTGGCCACTGATGTTGCTGCCCGTGGTCTGGATATCGAAGACCTGCCGCTGGTGGTCAACTTTGATCTGCCGATCGTGGCCGAGGATTACATTCACCGTATCGGCCGGACTGGCCGCGCGGGTTCGACCGGTGAGGCAATCTCGCTGGTGTGTGCCGATGAAGTGAACATGTTGTCGGCGATTGAAATGCTGACTCGCAGCACGTTGAAGCGCGAGGTTGAGCCGGACTTCGTGCCCGAGCACCGCGTGCCGGACACTGATGCCAGTGGTCAGGTGATCAAGAAGCCGAAGAAACCGAAAAAGCCGAAAGCTTCCGGTGGTGGCGGTGGCAAGCGCAATCTGGGCAAGTGGGTGGACAGCGGCGAGACTCAGGCGCCGGAGCCTTCGATCAAGCCTGTGCGCAAAGTGCCGGTGTTTAATACCGGGCCGCGCAAGCGTAAGCCTTAAACGTCAGACAGGGTCGTTCCCGCGCAATGCGGGAACGATCAGTTACGCTGTTTCAACCAGTCCAGCATTCCAGCTCCGGCCGCCCGGCCACTGGCAAAACACGCCGTCAGCAAATACCCCCCAGTCGGCGCTTCCCAATCCAGCATTTCCCCCGCGCAAAACACCCCCGGCAACGCCTTGAGCATCAAGCGCTCATCCATCGCCTCAAACGTCACGCCACCGGCACTGCTGATCGCTTCATCCAGTGGTCGGGTTTTCACCAGCGTCAGCGGCAAGGCCTTGATCGCCCTGGCCAACAACGCCGGATCAGCAAACGTCGCAGCATTAGTGAGTTCTCGCAGAAGCGCCGCTTTCACCCCATCAATCCCGACCTGACTGTGCAAATGCTTGGCCATCGAGCGCGAACCCCGTGGTTTGCTCAACGCCGCCTGCAATTTATCCACAGGCCGGCCGGGCAGCAGGTCGATGTGAATGGTCGCGGCACCGTGCACATTGATCGCCTCACGAATCGGCGCTGACAGCGCATAAATCAGACTGCCCTCGATGCCGGTCGCGGTAATCACGCATTCACCCAGACGCGGAACATCGTCGTTCAAACCGATGGCGATATTTTTCAGCGGCGCGCCGGCGAATTTGCTGACCATCACTTCGCTCCAGGCCTGCACCTCAAAGCCGCAATTGCTCGGCTGCAAGGGCGCCAGTCCTACGCCGCGTTGCTCCAGCGGCAGCATCCACGCGCCGTCGGAACCCAGCCGCGACCAGCTGCCGCCGCCGAGGGCCAGCAGGGTGGCGTCGGGATTCAGGGTTTTCTCGCCTTCCGGGCTGTCGATGCGCAGCGCGCCGTTTTCATCCCAGCCGAGCCAGCGGTGGCGGGTGTGGATAACCACGCCGCTGTCGCGCAGGCGCTTGAGCCAGGCGCGCAGCAACGGCGCGGCTTTCATGTCGGTGGGGAACACGCGGCCGGAGCTGCCGATGAAGGTTTCGATGCCCAGTTCGTGAATCCAGCGGCACAGAGCATCGGCGTTGAACGCGCGCAACAGCGGGGCGATGTTCGGGGCGCGTTCGGCGTAGCGCGAGAGGAAGGCCGGGTAGGCTTCGGAGTGAGTGATGTTCATGCCGCCGACCCCGGCCAGCAGGAACTTGCGGCCTACCGAGGGCATGCCGTCGTACAGATCGACGCGGACTCCGGCCTGGCTCAGCACTTCGGCGGCCATCAGGCCGGCGGGGCCACCGCCGATGATGGCGACGTGAGCGGGAAGGGCGGCGGAAGTCTGGGTCATGGCAGCGGCAATAGCGTGGCGGAATAAGCCGCGCATTCTAGCAGCAGCGAGCATCGTCAGGCCTGATCAAAAAACAACCAGCGCGCTGCAGGCCATGTTCAGCGTGGGCTGTAGTCCCTTTCGCTCAGGTTATCCACAGGCCGTTCCACAGCCATTGTGGGTAACGCAGCACAACTCAATGACAACCCGATGACTGCCAGACGCGCTGCGCACTGTGATGCAGGATGCCGTGGCGGCGGGCGAGGGCGTGGCGATCCTTGCTGTAACCGCCGCCGATCACCCCGACCACCGGGATGTCGCGGCCCAGGCAGTGGCGCATCACGCTTTCATCGCGGGCGGCAACGCCTTCATCGGTCAGTTGCAGATAACCGAGGGCGTCGTCCTTGTGCACGTCGACGCCGGCGTCGTACAGCACCAGATCCGGCTGATACAGCGGCAGCAGATAGTTGAGCGCGTCATCGACAACCTTCAAGTAGTCGGCGTCGCCCATGCCGTTGGGCAGCGGAATGTCCCAGTCGCTTTCGGCTTTGCGTGCAGGAAAGTTCTTTTCGCAGTGCAGGGAAACGGTGATCGCTTCCGGGGTGTTGTGCAGAATCCGTGCAGTGCCGTCGCCCTGATGCACGTCGCAGTCGAAGATCAGCACCCGGTTCACCCGGCCGCTTTGCAGCAGGTAGTGGCTGATGATCGCCAGGTCATTGAAGATGCAGAACCCGGCGGGGTAATCGTAGTGGGCGTGATGGGTGCCACCGGCGAGGTGACAGGCCAGGCCATGTTCCAGGGCTTTCTCTGCCGCGAGAATCGATCCGCCGACCGCCCGCACCGTGCGCCGGGCCAGGGCTTCATTCCACGGCAGACCGAGGCGCCGCTGGTCTTCGCGGGACAACTCGCCGCTCATGTAGCGTTCGATATAACCGCGGTCATGGGCCAGGGCGAGAATGTCGGCAGGACACAATTCAGGGCGCAGCAGGTCTTCATCGCGGGTCAGGCCGCTGTCCACCAGGTGATCGCGCAGCAGGCGGAACTTGTCCATGGGGAAGCGGTGATCCGCCGGAAATTCCGGGCTGTAGTCTTCGTGGTAGATCAGCGGCAACGGCATGGTGGACTATTCATAAAGGCTGCAGGAAAGAGTGCAAAGCCTAACAGCGATGTAGACTGACGGCATCAAGCGGAGGGGCGGGATGGAACCGATACTGGAGCTGGAAAGCGCAAGGCTGCTGATGCGCCAATGGCAGGACGGGGATTTGCCGGCGTTCGCGGCCATGTGCGCCGACCCGCAGGTGATGCGCTACTTCCCCGCGCCCTTGAGCCGGCTGGAAAGCGCCGCGCTGATCGGCCGGGTGCGTGGGCATTTTGCCGAACACGGTTACGGCCTGTGGGCGCTGGAGCGCAAGGACAGCGGCGAGTTCATCGGTTTTACCGGGCTCGGCGTGGTCGGTTTCGATGCGCCGTTCACCCCGGCGGTGGAAATCGGCTGGCGCCTGGCCAAAGAGCATTGGGGCCTCGGTTATGCCAGCGAAGCGGCCTGGACCGCTCTGCGTTGCGGCTTTGACCGGGTAGCGCTGAATGAAGTGGTGTCGTTCACCAGCGAAACCAATCTGCCGTCGCAGAAAGTCATGCAGGCGATCGGCATGCACCACGCCCCGCAGGATGATTTCGACCACCCGCGTCTCGTGGACGGTCACCCGTTACAGCGACATGTGTTGTACCGCATCACGAGGGAGCAGTGGCTGGAAACCTTGCATGGATAAGCAGGCGCGGACGTTTACAATGGCCGGCACCCTGGGGGGCGCCGGCCAGAACCTGAATCCCCCGCCGCAGCCAAGACTGCGCGGCATAGCTTTGTGTGAGGAGAGTCTGAATGAGCCAAGTGTTGGAAGATCTGGTGGATCTGCTGACCCTCGAACCGATCGAGGAAAACCTGTTCCGTGGTCGCAGCCAGGATCTGGGCTTTCGCCAGTTGTTCGGCGGCCAGGTGCTCGGCCAGTCGCTGTCGGCGGCCAGTCAGACCGTTGAAGAAGCGCGCCATGTGCATTCGATGCACGGTTATTTCCTGCGTCCGGGCGATGCCAAGTTGCCGGTGGTCTACTCGGTTGACCGCGTGCGTGACGGCGGCAGTTTCAGCACCCGCCGCGTGACCGCGATCCAGAAGGGCCACCCGATTTTCACCTGCAGCGCTTCGTTCCAGTACGACGAAGAAGGCTTCGAACACCAGAGCCAGATGCCGCAAGTGGTCGGCCCGGAAAACCTGCCGTCGGAGCTGGAGTTGACCCAGCAACGCGCGCACCTGATCCCGGAACACATGCGCGAAAAGCTGCTGTGCCCGAAGCCGATCGAAGTGCGCCCGGTCACTGAAAAAGACCCGTACAACCCGCAACCGGCGGATCCGGTCAAGTACGTGTGGTTCCGTGCCGACGGCGCGTTGGCCGACATCCCGGCGCTGCACAAATACCTGCTGGCCTACGCCTCGGACTTCGGCCTGCTGACCACCTCGATGCTGCCGCACGGCAAATCGGTCTGGCAGAAAGACATGCAGGTCGCCAGCCTCGACCACGCGTTGTGGTTCCACAACGACCTGCGCGCCGATGACTGGTTGCTCTACGCCATGGACAGTCCGTGGGCCGGCAATTCCCGCGGGTTCTCCCGTGGCAGTGTGTTCAACCGTGCCGGGCAACTGGTGGCGTCGGTGACCCAGGAAGGCCTGATCCGTCATCGCAAGGACTGGGCATGAGTCTGGCGGATGTGCGGCACTGGGTGTTCGACATGGACGGCACCCTGACCGTCGCCGTGCACGACTTCGCGGCAATCCGCGTGGCGCTGTCGATCCCGCCGGAGGACGACATCCTCACTCACCTCGCGGCATTGCCCGCCGAGGAAGCAGCGGCGAAACATGCGTGGCTGCTGGAACATGAGCGCGATCTGGCGCTCGGCTCGACCCCGGCGGTCGGCGCGGTGGAGCTGGTGCGCGACCTGCACGCCCGGGGTTATCGCCTGGGCATCCTGACCCGCAATGCGCGGGAACTGGCCCATGTGACGCTGGAGGCCATCGGCCTGGCCGACTGTTTTGCGGTGGAGGATGTGCTGGGTCGCGATGAAGCACCGCCGAAACCGCATCCGGGCGGTTTGCTGAAACTGGCCGAAGCCTGGCAAGTGCCGGTGAGCGAGATGGTGATGGTCGGAGATTACCGCTTCGACCTCGACTGCGGTCGGGCAGCGGGCACCCACACGGTGCTGGTGAACCTGCCGGATAATCCGTGGCCGGAGTTGACCGACTGGCATGCGAAGGATTGTGTGGAGTTGCGGCGAATGTTGTTCGCCTGAAAAAAAACGGGGGCTTGGGCCCCCGTTTTTTATTGCTCGAATATCGCTTTCTGGCCTTCCGGCGAGGTCAGCATGCCGTCGCCGTTATGCCCGACGCCGGGCACTTCGATCAGGCGCTGATTGACCCCTTCAGGGTGACGACGCAGCAAGTAACCGAAAAACAGCTTCCCGCGCTCCAGGCGATAAGCCCCCTGGGCTTTGGCGGCGCAGCTCTTGTCCAGCGCCGGGTGTTGCGGGTCGGTGTCCTGCTGGCCCAGCAGATAAATCACCTCGCGTTTGACGTAACGGCCTTCAAGCTGCGCGGGCGTTTGCCCACCCGAGTAGATCGGCGGATCTACCAGGCCGTACTTCCAGCGGTTGAAACCGGGGCACTTCGCATGATCGAAGGCCACCGGGCGTTGCTCATTGAAGTAGGCGTAGGACGACGGGTTGGCCACCACATAGCGCAAACGAATGCCTTCGGTCTTGAGCGCCGGCTGTTCCTGGGCCAGCAGCGCATAACGCTGCACCACCTGGGCACCGCCGGAGTGACCGAAGATCACGATCTGCTTCACGTCCGGAAACTGCTTGCGATCGCTCAGCCTTCCGACGATTTCGTCCAGTGCGGCGTAGGAACTCAGCGGATTCGGCCCTGTGGATAACCCGCCGCCCATCCAGTCGTTGCCTTGCCAGCGCAGCACGCTGGCGGGTAACGAGTAGAGCGACACATCGCTTTCGTTGAGAAACTGCGGGGCGATCACCAGGGTGTTGGCGGTTTGCCCGGCCAGTTCCGCCGCGACTTCGCCGCTTTTGCGATAGGTCTCGGCGTTGCGCAGACGGCCATGAATGACGATCAGCACGCGCTCGATTTTCGCCGGCGCCGGGCCGATGCCCACCGCCATTTCGCCGGCCTGCAATTGCAGGCGCCCGGGACTGATTGCGTCGACGCCGGCCGCTTGGGCGGTGCCGCCGATAAACAGAAAAGCCAACAGCCATTTATGCATTTACAGGTTTTTCGCCGCAAAGGTATCGCACTGGCCGACCTGGCCCTGGGCGAATCCGGTTTTGAACCAGCGCACCCTTTGCGCCGACGTACCGTGAGTAAACGAGTCCGGCACCACACGGCCCTGACCCTGTTGTTGCAGGCGATCATCACCGATGGCGTTCGCCGCGTTCAAGGCTTCTTCGATGTCGCCCGGTTCCAGCCAGTTCAGACGCTTCTGCGCGTTGTAGGCCCAGACCCCGGCCAGACAATCGGCTTGCAGTTCCTGACGCACCAGCAGACCGCCGTCACCTTCCATCTGCCGGCCTTGCTGGCGGGCTGTCTGAATTTTCGCCGAGACGCCGAGCAGCGTCTGAACGTGGTGTCCGACTTCGTGAGCGATCACGTAGGCCTGGGCGAAGTCGCCGGCGGCCTTGAAGCGCTGGGACATTTCCTGGAAGAACGCCATGTCCAGATAGACCTTCTGGTCCGCCGGGCAATAGAACGGGCCGGTGGCCGAGGTCGCCAGACCGCAGGCGGAATTGACCCGGTTGCTGAACAGCACCAGGGTCGGATCCTTATATTGCCGGCCGGCCTGCTGGAAGATCGCGCCCCAGGTGTCTTCGGTGTCGCCGAGGATCGAGCGCACGAATTCGGCCTGTTCATCGTTGGCCGGCGGTGCCTGACGGGTTTGCGAAGTGGGGGCCGATTGTTCGGTCATCTGCCCCGTGAGCTGGCCGAGGATCTGCAGCGGGTCCTGCCCCGTGATCCAGCCGATACCGACGATCAGCAGGATCGCCCCGATGCTCAGGCCCTTGCCGCCGCCGAAACGCATGCCGCCACCACCACCCGTGTCATCGCCACGGGCATCGACGACGTTGTCACTGCGTCGGCCTTTTTTCCATAGCATGTGGGAATCCTCTGTCTGATCGTGGTGATGAGTGTTGCTGGTGTGTGAGTGTGGCGCCAGTCCGGTCGTCCGTCTATTCGCACACACGCACAAAGGCCCGGCCTCGGGGTGACGAGGTCGGGCCTGTTATTGACGAGCGCGAGCGCCGGGAATTCAATTCGCCGGCGGTTTTCTTTCGCCGGGTCGGGTGTCAGCGGTCGAAGGCATCCCACACCGGCGCGAAGTCCGGGCTCACCTGACGTTCGCGCTTGGACAACGCAGCGATCAAAGCACGGTCGTCATCATCCAGTTCGACATTCAGCGAGGCCAGGTTGGCCAGTTGATTGGTCTTGCTGCTGGCCTTGGGAATCGCCGCCACGTTGTCCTGATCCAGCAGCCACTTCAGCGCCACTTGAGTCGGCAGCACGCCGTGTTTTTCGGCGATCTGCTGAATCTGTGGAATCTCCGAGACCTTGTTACGCGCCAGTGGCGTGTAGGCCGTGAGCGCCAGATCGTGTTGACGGGCGTAGTCGAGCAGGGCGTTTTGTCCGAGCAGGACGTGGTACTCGACCTGAATGGCTGACAGAGGAATGCCGTATTCCTCGACGACTTTGCGCAGCAGCGGCAGCGGAAAATTCGCTACGCCGATGTTGCGAGCCAGCCCCTGTTCCTTGAACGACGCGAGGGTTTCAAGGGTGCGGGGCAAGTCCCAGTCGGTGGTCGGCCAATGAATCATGAACAGGTCGACGTACTCGCTGCGCAGTGCCTTGAGGCTGCGATCCAGCGAGTGACGCATGGCATCCGGTTGCAACTGGTCCCACCAGACCTTGGTGGTGACGTGGATCTGCTCGCGGGGTGTCGGCGTATTCGCCAGGGCTTGTCCGACTGCGTCTTCGTTGTTGTAGGCCGCTGCCGTGTCGATATGGCGGTAACCCAGTTCCAGGGCTTGCTCCACGGCGCGGGTGCATTCGTCGCCGAGCATCGGCCAGGTGCCGAGGCCGAGTTTGGGCAGGTTCAGTCCTTGTCTGTTAACGATGTGCTGCATGGTCGATCTCCTGTTCGAAAGCCGTGACGCCCGCCATGTGTCGGGCTGCGATGTAACCGAAAGTCAGCGCCGGGCCGAGATTGATCCCACCCGCCGGATAATGCCCGCCCATGATGCTGGCCATGTCGCCGCCCGCCGCGTAGAGCCCGGCGATGGGCCGGTCTTCGGCGTCGAGCACTTGCGCATGCGGGTTGACCTTGAGCCCAGCGAAGGTGCCGAAACAGCCCGGCTGCACCTTCACCGCGTAGAACGGGCCTTGTTCGATGGGCGCCACGCACGGATTGGGCTGTTGCGCCGGATCGCCCTGTTTGCGGTTGTACGGGGTCGAACCGCGACCGAACAGCGGGTCTTCGCCGTGCCGGGCATGGTGGTTGTAGTCATGGAGAGTGGCGCGTAATCCGTTCGGATCGATGCCGCATGCAGTGGCCAATTCCTCAAGGGTATTACCGGTTTTCAGATAGCCGCTGCGGATAAAACCTGACACCGGCACCGGAAACGGCCGAGACATGCCGAGCCCGTAACGACGCTGGAACGCGCGGGTGCAGATCAGCCAGGACGCAACCTCTTCGCCTTCGGGAGCCGCAGCGACCATGGCGCTGACATAGTCGTAATAGCCGTTGGCTTCGTTGACGAAGCGCTGACCGTTGCGCAGCACGCCGATGACGCCCGGTTTGCCGCGTTCGATGATGTGTGGGAAATGGCCGATGCTGCCGTCGGAATGTGGCACCTGCGAGACCGGTGCCCACGCCACGGGCGAGGCCACATCGGTGTTGACCCGGCCCCCAGCGGTTTCGCCCAGTCGCAGGCCGTCGCCATTGACTGCCAGCGGAGGCAGCGCCCAATGTTCATGACCGGTGGGCGTACGAGGGAACAACGCTTTGCGCCGCTCGATGTCGTTGGCAAATCCGCCAGCGGCGAGCACCACGGCTTTGCGCGCGTGGACAGTGATCGGGCCTTTTGTGGTGTTCACGCGAGCGCCGGTGATGCGTGAATCGTCGCGCAGCAGTTCCGTAACTGGCGCCGATTCCCACAGCAGTACGCCGAGGTCTTCGGCGGACTTGGCCAGCCGCGCCACCAACGCCACGCCGTTGACCAGTTGCATCGCCCGGCCATGCAGCGCCAGGTCCAGCAGGTGGCGAGTGAAACGCCGGGTCACGTGCCAGGCCGCCGACAACGAGCGAGTCAGATTGAGAAACGCCGACAGGTCCGCGCCGGCCATGATCGGCATGCCCATGAACGATGTTTCGCGCATCGTTGTACGAAGACGCTTGAGCAGGCGCCCGACCTTTCGCCCGTCATAGGGCGCGGCAATCACCGAGCGTCCGCCGGTGCCCGCGCCCGGTGTTTCACCGTGGATGTCGGCGATGGCGTTGCCGTCGGCGAATTGCAGGGCGGTGTGTTGTTCGAAGAACGCCACCATGCGCGGGCCGGCCTCAAGGAAGGCGTCGATCATGGCCGGGTCGTAATGCTCGCCGAGTTCGTGGCGCAGATAGGTGCGCGGCAGTTCCACGTCTTCCACGATCCCGGCGCGCCGGGCCAGCGGATTGCATGGCACCCAAGCCCAGCCGCCGGACCATGCGGTGGCGCCGCCGAACACCGGATCCTTTTCCACCACGATGACCTTCAAGCCATGCCAGGCGGCGGTGACGGCGGCCGACAAACCGGCGGCGCCGGAGCCGACCACCAGAACGTCGCAGTCGATATCGGGAAGGGCAGGCATCAGTAAGGGCTCCAGCAATCAATTGTTTTTAGAATCATGTTCCAGAAAATAACCAGTGCGGGCGAAGCAGATCAACCGACCGACGCGCAAAGTGGGCGGTTATCGGACGTCGGGTTCCAGATTTCGCATTCCGCGGGATGTCTTCTAGAATCGGCGAAATTTCACCGAGAGCGCACCATGGCCGGCAGTCAAATCGAACGGGTTTTCAGCGTGCTGGAAAGCCTCACCAGTGATCCGCGCGGGCTGCCGATGCAGACCCTGGCCGAACAGCTGGACATTCCGAAGAGCGCGACGCACCGCCTGCTCGCCGAGCTGATCCGCCTGGGTTACGTGCGGCAGAACCCGGAGACGTTGCGCTATCACCTGTCGACCAAACTGGTTGCGATGGGCTTCCAGTACCTGTCGAGCAGCGGGACCGACATTGTGCAGCCAGTGCTCGATCGCCTGGCCCAGGAAACCGGTGAACTGGTGCGTCTGGGGGTGATCGACGGCGAGCGCCAGACCTGGATCGCCAAGGCCCAGGGCGCGCGCACCGGCCTGCGTTACGACCCGGACATGGGCCGCGATGCGCCGCTGTTCTATACCGCGTCGGGCCATGCTTGGCTGGCGTGCATGAGCGACGCCGAGGCGTTGTCGCTGGTCGAACGCCAGGGCGCGGAGGTGCCGGCGGATATCGGACCCAACGCACCGCGCTCCAATATTGAACTGCTCGAACGCCTGCGTGTGGCCCGGGAACAGGGCTATGCCTGTGTGGAAGAAAGCTCGGCGGTCGGCACTTCGGCGATTGCTGCCGTGGTGAAACATCCCGCCGATGGCCGGGTGATCGGCGTGCTCAGCATCGCCGGGCCAAGCGCACGGATGCCGGCGGCGCGATTGCATGAACTGGCGCCGCTGTTGCTGACGTTTACCGAGGAATTGTCGGCGGCCAGCCTGGCCTCGGAGTTGTTCGTTTAAGCAAAGCTGTGCGCTGTTCGCCCACTTTTCAGTCGGGTGGGTGTGAGAATCTGGAACCGGGTTCTAAATTGTTGATGGAGTGAATTTTCCCACAACAATCACAAGAGGATCGCACCTTGAACCCGCCCCTTCGAATCGCCCTGATCGGCGCCGGTAACATGGGCCAGCAACATTACCGGCACCTGAGAAATCTCACTGAGGCCACGTTATGCGCCGTGGCTGATCCCGGCCCTCGGGCACCGGCCTTGGCGGCGGAGTGGGGTGTGGCGTATTTCGCCGATCACCGTCAGATGCTGGAGCAGAACCGGCCAGACGCAGTGATCGTCGCCAATCCGAATAATCAGCACGTCAGCACTGCGCTGGATTGCCTGGCCGCTGGTGTTCCGGTGTTGCTGGAAAAACCGGTAGGCGTAAACCTGGATGAAGCGCGGGAACTGGTGGCAGCGGTGAAGCGCAGCGGCGTGCCGGTGCTGGTCGGCCATCATCGGCGGCACAATCCGTTGATCGTGCGGGCCCATGAACTGGTCAAGGGCGGAGCATTGGGGCGGCTGACGCTGGTGACTGCGTTGTTCCAGTTGCGCAAACCCGACCACTATTTTGAAACCGCGTGGCGGCGCGAAGCCGGTGCCGGAATGCTGCTGACCAATCTGATCCACGACCTCGATCTGTTGCGTCACCTGTGCGGCGAAGTGCGATCGGTGCAGGCGATCACCGACCGTTCGGTGCGCGGTTTTGCCAATGAAGACAGCGCGGCGATCCTGCTGCAGTTCGACGGCGGAGCGCTCGGCAGCCTGACCGGTTCCGATGCGGTGGCGGCGCCGTGGAGCTGGGAGTTGAACTCCGGGGAGAACCCGGTCTATCCGCGTCAGGCCGATCAGCCTTGTTACTTGCTGGCGGGAACAGCCGGGGCCTTGAGCATTCCGCAACTCAAGCGCTGGCATTACAGCGCCGATCAGGTGGACGCCGGTTGGCACGAGCCGTTGCTGTCGGTTGATGAACCGTTCAACCCTGACGAAGCGCTGCGATTGCAGTTGCAGCATTTCGTGCGTGTCGCACGGCGGGAAGTCGAACCGCTGGTGAGTGCCGCCGATGCCGCCCGCACGCTGGCGCTGGTCGAGGCCATCCGTGAAGCAGCGGCCAGCGGTCGCGCCACCGAACCTGCGCAGATCGAGGCCTGAACATGAGCGAGCGAATTCTGTCCCTGGCCAGCCTGACCGTGCTGGAGTTGTCGCCACCCGAGATGGTCGAAGTCGCGGCCCGTGCCGGTTACAGCCATGTCGGCCTGCGCCTGGAGCCGGCGACGCCCGAGGAATATCACTTCCCGTTGGTAGCCGATGGCGATTTGCGGCGTCAGACACTGGCGCGTTTGCGTGACACCGGCATCGGCGTGCTCGACGTGGAAATCCTTCGATTGAAGCCGCAGACAGTGGTCGCGGATTTCGAGCAACTGCTCAGCGTCGGCGCAGAGTTCGGTGCCAGTGAATTGCTGGTCGCCGGTAACGATCCCGACGAACAGCGGCTCACCGATAATTTTGCGGCACTCTGCGATCTGGCGGCGCCCTATGGTTTGCACCCGCATCTGGAGTTCATGCCGTGGACCGATGCGCGCAATCTCGAGCAGGCGTTGCGCATCGTCGACAACGCCGGGCGCGAAAACGGCGCGGTGCTGGTGGATGCGTTTCACTTCGACCGTTCCGGATCGCGGCTGGAAGATCTGGCCGGTGTGCCGCCCTCACGGCTGCGCTATGCACAGTTGTGCGATGTAGCTGGGCCGAGGCCGACGGACATGGCCGAGATCTTGCGTCAGGCCCGCAATGAACGACGGTTTCCCGGCGAGGGCGATTGTGACTTGATCGGCTTGTTGCGCAGTCTTCCGGCTAACCTTCCCCTGAGTCTGGAAATTCCCACGGTCAAATTGCTGGAGCAAGGCGTGAGTGGGTTACAGCGGGCGCATATGGCGATCGACCGGACACGGGAATTGTTGGCCCGGCTTTAAGTCTGCTTCAAGGGGCGAGGGCGCCTGCGTCCTCGTCACCGTTTATTTTTCATTCAGAGAGAGCCAATGACCGTCAGCACTCCGCTTTCCGGCGTCAACCAACCCTTCAAAGGGATCTTGCTGATTGTCGTGGCAACCTTCCTGTTCTCCAGCCACGACGCGCTGTCGAAATACCTTTCGGGTTTTTATCCGATCGTCATGGTGGTGTGGGCGCGGTATCTGGTGCACACGCTGTTGATGGCGGGGATTTTCCTGCCGCAGTCCGGGCTGCGCGTGCTGCGCACCAAACGTCCGTTGTGGCAGTTGGCGCGGGCGTTGTGTCTGCTGGGCACCAGCCTGTTTTTCACCACGGCGTTGCTGTACATCCCGCTGGCCGAGGCCACGGCGGTCAACTTTCTTGCGCCGGTGCTGGTGACGGCGCTGTCGGTGCCGTTGCTCAAGGAACGGGTGACGCGCGGTCAATGGATCGCGGTTGTGTGCGGGTTTATCGGTGTGCTGATCATCGTCCATCCGGGCGGTGACTTGTTCACCCCGGCGATTCTCTTGCCGTTCTGCTCGGCGCTGTTTTTCTGCTTCTATCAGTTGCTCACCCGCAAGCTCGCGGAAATCGACAGCCCGACCACCAGCAACTTTTTCGCCGGGTTGTGCAACACGCTGGTGATGAGTGCGCTGGTGCCGTTCTTCTGGCAGGTGCCGAGCCTGGGGCACGCGTTGTTGATGCTGGCGCTGGGCAGTTGCGGAATGACCGCGCACCTGTTTCTGACCCAGGCATTCCGCCATGCCGCACCGGCGTTGCTGGCGCCGTTCGGTTATTGCCAGATCGTGTTTGCGGGGTTGTTGGGCTGGTTGCTGTTTGCTCACACGCCGACCCTGATGACGGTGATCGGGATCGCGGTGATCTGTTGCAGCGGGCTGGCGGCAGCGTGGCAGCAGAGCCGGCGCTGAAAAACACTGTGGGAGTGAGCTTGCTCACAAGGCGGTGTGTCATTCAATGTCAGTGCTGAATGTCAGTCCGCATTCGCGAGCAAGCTCGCTCCCACAAGGAAGGGCAGGTTACTCAGTGACGGTAGGAATCTTGCGCGGTGCCATGAAGTACATCCAGGTCAGGGCGATGAAGTACATCGCCGGGATCAGGGTGAACAGCACGGTGTAGTTGTTGTTGGTGACGGTCAGGATGTGGCCGACGATCTGGGTCATGAACATCCCGCCGATCGCCGCGCACATGCCGCCGAAACCGAACACCGTACTCATCATGTGCTTGGGCGTGTAGTCCATCACCAGGCTCCAGATGTTCGCCGTCCAGGCCTGATGCGCGCCAATGGCCAGGGAAATGGCGGCGACTGCGATCCACAGGTTGGCGGAACCGGCGGCCATCACCACGCCGATGATGCAGCAGGCGAACAGGAACATCGACAGCAGCCGTGCTTTGATCGAGTTCATGCCGCGACCGATCAGGAACGAAGACAGAATCCCGCCGCCCACGCTGCCGAAGTCGGCGGTGACGTAGATGATGATCAGCGGAATGCCCATCTGGGTGACGTTGATGCCCAGGTTGTATTGCTGATTGAGAAACGGCGGCAGCCAGTACAGGTAGAACCAGAACACCGGCGCGGTCAGCGAGTAGGCGAGGGCGAAGGCCCAGGTGCCGCGCATGCGCAGGATTTTCGAGAACGGCACGCGGGCCTGTTCCGGTTCGACTTCTTTCTGGATGTATTCCAGCTCCGACTGTTTCACGCTCGGGTGATCTTCCGGGTTGAAATACTTCAGGCCCCAGAACAGCAGCCAGATCCCGCCCAGCGCCGACATGCACAGGAACGCAGCCTGCCAGCCCCACACGTGAAGGATCAGCGGCAGCAGCATCGGGGTGAACATCGCGCCGACGTTGGTGCCGGCGTTGAAGATGCCGGTGGCCACGGCACGCTCGCCGGCCGGGAACCACAGGCGCGTGGTCTTCACGCAGGCCGGATAGTTGGCCGCTTCGGTCAGGCCGAGAATGAACCGGCAGACCATGAAGCCCACCGCCGAGGTCGCCAGGCCGTGGGCGCCGGTGGCCAGGCTCCAGAGCAGCACCGCGCAGAAGAACAC
Source organism: Pseudomonas sp. GM25 (assembly GCF_000282255.1). Taxonomy (NCBI): domain Bacteria; kingdom Pseudomonadati; phylum Pseudomonadota; class Gammaproteobacteria; order Pseudomonadales; family Pseudomonadaceae; genus Pseudomonas; species Pseudomonas sp. GM25. Next base: position 122,472 of record NZ_AKJQ01000063.1, read on the forward strand.
GCGTTTGACGCCGACCCGGTCGATCAGCCGTCCTTGCAGCACGAAGCCGATCGCGTAGCCGACCTGAAACCAGAAGTTGATGTTGGCGTAGTCCATCGCCGTCCAGCTCATTTCCTTGGCGAGGATCGGCTGCATGACGCCGAGGGCGGCGCGGTCGATGTAGTTCAGGGTGGTGGCGAAAAACACCAGCGCCAGCATGCCCCAACGGGTCTTGCCGACGGCCATGGCGCCGCGGATCTTGTCGCCGATGCCACCCGTGGCAGTGCTCATGGCCGGAGCCATGCGGGAAGTCTGTGAAGGAATCATGTGTTCCACCCGTTTTTGGATTTGTTATTTGGTGTGCTTTTTTTGTGCACGCTGCGACCGGTGGTTCAGTTCCGGACTCAAGGTGAGATGGATGTTGGGCAGTGGACGAAAAATCGTCAATTCGCCAAACCGGCATTGTGTTCGATAATCGCACGCAAAACTAACCGGGTAGTACACTTTAAATTGCTCAATGATAAACCGGGACCAATAATTCGCTCACCCTATAAAAGCGGCGCAATTTTCGTAGCCGACGTCTCCACCGGGAGTTGAAACATGCAGCGATCCATTGCCACCGTCTCCTTGAGCGGAACCCTGCCGGAAAAACTCGAAGCCATTGCCGCCGCCGGGTTCGACGGAGTGGAGATTTTCGAGAACGATCTTCTGTATTACGACGGCAGCCCCCGGGAAATCCGGCAGATGTGCGCCGACCTCGGAATCGCCATCACGCTGTTCCAGCCGTTCCGCGATTTCGAAGGCTGCCGCCGCGATCGCCTGGAGCGCAATCTGGAGCGGGCCGAGCGCAAGTTTGACCTGATGCAGGAACTGGGCACCGACCTGGTGCTGGTCTGCAGCAACGCTTCCCCCGACAGTATCGGCGAGCAACAGATCCTCATCGACGACCTGCGCCTGCTGGCCGAACACGCTGGCGCCCGTGGCTTGCGCATCGGTTATGAAGCGCTGGCCTGGGGTCGTCACGTCAATACTTATCAACAGGTCTGGGACATTGTGCGTCAGGCCGATCACCCGGCCCTCGGCGTGTTGCTCGACAGCTTCCATACCTTGTCGCTGAAGGGCGATCCACGGGCGATTGCCGAAATTCCCGGCGACAAGATTTTCTTCGTGCAGATGGCCGACGCGCCGATCCTTGCGATGGATGTGCTGGAGTGGAGCCGGCATTTCCGCTGCTTCCCGGGGCAGGGCGAATTCGATCTGCCGGGTTTCCTCGCACCGATCATCCAGAGCGGCTACACCGGGCCGCTGTCGCTGGAGATCTTCAACGACGGCTTCCGCGCCGCGCCACCTCGGGCCAATGCGGCCGACGGTCTGCGTTCGCTGCTGTACCTGGAGGAGAAAACCCGCCAGCGTCTGGAGCAGGAAATCCGCCCTGTGGATAACCGCGACATCCTCTTCGAAACGCCGAAGGCCAGCGAATACAACGGCATCGAGTTTCTTGAGTTCGCCGTGGATGAAAGCCTCGGCGCCAAGCTGTCGAACTGGCTGGAACGGCTGGGTTTCGTCAAGGCCGGCCAGCATCGCTCCAAGAGCGTCAGCCTGTTGCGCCAGGGCGATATCAACCTGATCCTCAACTCCGAACCCTATTCGTTCGGCCACAGCTTTTTCGAGGCGCACGGCCCGTCGCTGTGCGCCACCGCCGTGCGGGTCAAGGACAGCGCCAACGCGCTGGCCCGGGCCGTCGCCTATAAAGGTCAGCCGTATCGCGGACTGGTCGGCCCCAACGAGCTGGAGCTGGCGGCGGTGCGTGCCCCGGACGGCAGCCTGATTTATCTGGTGGATCAGGAGGCGGATGTCTACGGCACCGACTTCAATCTGCTGCCGGATGCAGTGGCGCGGGGCGGCCTCAAGCGCATCGATCACATGGCCATGGCGCTGCCGGCGGACAGCCTCGACAGCTGGGTGCTGTTCTACAAGAGCCTGCTGGACTTCGAGGCCGATGACGAAGTGGTGCTGCCAGATCCTTACGGTCTGGTGAAGAGCCGCGCGTTGCGTAGCCGCGACAGCTCGATCCGTCTGCCGCTGAACATTTCCGAGAACCGCAACACCGCGATCTCACACGCGCTGTCGAGTTATCGCGGCTCCGGGGTGCATCACATCGCCTTCGATTGCGACGACATCTTCGCCGAAGTCAGCCGGGCTAAAGAGGCGGGCGTGCCGCTGCTGGATATCCCGCTCAATTACTACGACGACCTGGCGGCACGCTTCGATTTCGATGACGAGTTCCTCAGCGAACTGGCGTACTACAACGTGCTGTACGACCGCGACGCGCAGGGCGGCGAGTTGTTCCACGTTTACACCGAGCCATTCGAAGGGCGTTTCTTCTTCGAGATCATCCAGCGCAAGAACGGTTACGCCGGTTATGGCGCGGCCAACGTCGCGGTGCGGCTGGCGGCGATGGCCAAATCACGCAGTGGCGCGGTTCGTCAGGCCAAGTTGTAGGAAATTCGTAAACGCGGGATTAAACACGGGTCGCGCGGCTTCCTTCACTGGGGCGCGCGGCCCATAATCGCCAGCCTGTGCAGTGATGGCCGTGAGCCCGCAATGACGATGACTTCAGAACTTTCCGCAGCCCCCGTTCTACCCGCGGTAGAGCCGCGCAAAAGTCGCAAGAACAACCCGGAAAAGACCCGCGAGAATATCCTGCAGGAGGCGATCGTCGAGTTCGTCCAGCAGGGCCTGTCCGGTGCTCGCGTGGACGCGATCGCCGAGCGTATTCACACCTCCAAGCGCATGATCTATTACTACTTCGGCAGCAAGGAGCAGTTGTACGTCGAGGTGCTGGAGAAGCTCTACGGCGATATCCGCAGCACCGAAAACCGCCTGCACCTGGCCGAATTGCCGCCGGTGGAAGCGATCCGGCGTCTGGTGGAATTCACCTTCGATCATCACGATCGCAACGTCGATTTCGTGCGGATCGTCAGCATCGAAAACATCCACAACGCCGAGTACGTGAAGCGTTCCGATGCGATCAAGGCGATGAACAACACCATCCTCGATTCACTGGGCGAGATTCTGCGTCGCGGTGCTGAAGAAGGCGTGTTCCGCGCCGGGCTCGACGCGCTGGACGTGCATCTGTTGATCAGTTCGTTCTGCTTCTATCGCGTGTCGAACCGCCACACGTTCGGTGAGATCTTTCAGATCGACCTGCCGGACGAAAGCATCAAGCAGCGTCATCGCGAGATGATTTGCGAGTCGGTGCTGCGCTACTTGCAGGCGTGACCGAAGTCGAGGGGGCGTTGCCCCCTCACGGTTTTATCCATTCATGCTTTGAAAATGCGCGAGCATCCGCTGCGCATCCGGCACCCTGCCGCTGAACAGCTCAAACGCCTTCACTGCCTGAAACACCGCCATGTTGCCGCCATCCAGCGTTCGGCAACCCAGGGCGCGGGCGTTGCGCAGCAGTTCGGTTTCCAGCGGGAAATACACGATCTCCGCCACCCACAACTCAGGCCGCAGCAATTCCGTCGGCACGGGCATGCCTGGCAATTTGGCCATGCCCATCGGCGTGGTGTTTACCAGACCATTCGCCTGACTCAGTGTGCTCGCCAGATCATGCCCGGCAATCGCCCGGCCAGCGCCGAAATGCTGGTTGAGATTGTTGGCCAGGCTTTCGGCGCGCTCCACGTCCACATCAAAAATGCTCAGTTGCTGTACGCCTTCGCTCAACAAGGCGTGGGCCACTGCCGCGCCTGCGCCACCGGCGCCCATCTGGACTACACGTTCGCGTGCGACGTCTGGCAGGCCGCGACGAAAACCCTCTGCGAAACCCAGGCAATCGGTGTTGTGTCCGATGCGTTTGCCGTCCTTCAGCACCACCGTGTTCACGGCGCCGATGCCTCGGGCTTCCGGAGACAATTCATCGAGCAGCGGGATGATCGCCTGCTTGCACGGGAAGGTGATGTTCAGCCCGGTGTAATTCATGCGTTCGGCGGCCAGCAGCAGGTCGGGCAGGGCGTTGCTGTCCAGTTGCAGTTGATCGAGATCGATCAAGCGGTACAGGTAACGCAGGCCCTGTTCGTCACCTTCGTGTTCATGCAGCGCCGGGGTGCGGGAGGCCTGGATGCCGGCGCCGATCAGCCCGGCGAGTATCACGTTGTTGCGGTTCATACGGATCACCCCTTCAGCCGCTGGCTGAAATGTTCCAGGGCCAGGCGATAGCGATCGGAAGAGCACACGTCTGAACTCCAGTCACCGATGTATCTCGTATGCCGTCTTCTGCTTGAAAAAAA